>JAJDOI010000208.1 GCA_022340245.1 Thiogranum sp. | reverse complement strand
GGGCGAGCAGGAACGCGACCCGGCGAATCGTCCGGTGGCCCCGAACCACGGTGCGAGAGATGTCATGTTCTTTTGCCACCCTGTACCCCCAGCTATTCGCTGGTGCACGGAATGGTGCACAGCGCTTCCTCAAAGGGGGGGGATGTTACACCACCTCTTGCGGATCGCGAAAGCGCGGCTGACGTAGTAGAGGTGTTGATTTACGGGCGCGCAGGTGCCCGGCGGTGGCACTTGCGGGCGTCAGTCGCCGGCCCTGGCGGCGATTCTTTGGATGGACTCCGCTCCCGGGAATCCCGAACTGTTGCCGAGCATGTCGGAATGCCTGACGCCGAAGCCCGGATTTATTTCATCACCGGCATGGTGAACTCCGCCCCACTGCGGATGCCTGTCGGCCAGCGCGCGGTGATGGTTTTCATGCGCGTGTAAAAGCGCACGCCGTCCGGACCGTGCATGTGCAGCGGGCCAAACAGCGAGCGCTTCCAGCCGCCGAAACTGTGAAAAGCCATGGGCACGGGGATCGGTACGTTGATGCCGACCATGCCGACCTGGATACTGTGGGCGAACTGGCGCGCGGCGTCGCCGTCGCGGGTGAAGATCGCCGTGCCGTTGCCGAACTCGTGGTCGTTGATCAGCTTGCAGGCAGTGTCGAAATCCTCGACCCGTACCACCGACAGCACCGGGCCGAAGATTTCTTCCCGGTAGATTGTCATGTCGGGTTTGACCTGGTCGAACAGGCAGCCGCCGATAAAGAAGCCGCCCTCGGCGCCGGCAACAGTGTGGTTGCGCCCGTCGACGACCAGTTTTGCGCCCTCGGCGATGCCACTGTCGACATAGGCGGAGACGCGCTGCAGGTGCTCGCGGGTGACCAGCGGGCCCATTTCCGCTTCCTCGTCGACGCCCGGGCCGACCTTCAGATTTTCGATGCGCGGCTTGAGTTTTTCGATGAGCTGATCGGCGACCGCATCACCGACACAGACCGCGACGGAAATCGCCATGCAGCGTTCGCCGGCCGAACCGAAGGCCGCACCCATCAGTGCGTTGGCGGCCTGTTCCATGTCCGCATCGGGCATGATGACCATGTGATTCTTGGCGCCGCCGAGTGCCTGCACGCGCTTGCCGTGCCGGCTGGCGGTGGCGTAAATGTATTCTGCAACCGGCGTGGAGCCGACAAAGGACACGGCCTGCACCCGGCTGTCTGTGAGCAGGGTGTCGACGGCCTCCCTGTCGCCGTTGACCACGTTGAACACACCGTCCGGCAAACCGGCTTCCTTAAGCAGTTCGGCCAGCAGCATCGGTACCGAGGGGTCACGTTCGCTGGGCTTCAGAATAAAGGTATTGCCGCAGGCCAGGGCGATGGGGAACATCCACATGGGCACCATGGCAGGAAAATTAAACGGTGTGATACCGGCGACCACACCCAGCGGCTGCATCTCCGACCAAGAGTCGACGCCGCGGCCGACGTCCTTGGAGTGTTCGCCTTTCTGCAGGTGTGGAATGCCGCAGGCAAACTCCACCACTTCCAGTCCGCGCGCCAGTTCCCCCGCGGCATCCGACAGCACCTTGCCGTGTTCCCGGGTAATCAGTGCGCTGATCTCGGCGGCATGCTGGTCGCAAAGCGCCTTGAAGCGGAACAGTACCCGGGCGCGGTTCAGCGGCGTGACCGCCGACCAGCCCGCAAATGCCGCCTGCGCGGCGGCGATCGCCTGTTCGGTTTCATCGCGGCTGGCGAGGGCGACATGCGCCGTCACCTCGCCGCTGGCCGGATTGTAGACGGCGGACTGACGGCCGCTGCTGCCGGCGACCTGTTGACCGTTGACGAAGTGTCCGATGGATTGCGTCATGTCAGCACAATGCGGATAACCGCCTGCGTCAACCTCAGGCCGCGCTGCGTTGCAGGGCGCTGAGCGCGGGGACGTGGGTATAACCCAGGTCGTGCGCAACCGCGGCGTAGGTCACCATGCCCTTGCAGACGTTCAGGCCGTTGAGCAGGTGCGGATCGTCGTTGAGCGCCTGCGTCACACCCTTGTTCGCCAGTGCCAGTGCAAAGGGCAGGGTGGCGTTGGTCAGGGCAAAGGTCGCGGTGCGAGCGACGCCGCCGGGCATGTTGGCTACTGCATAGTGAATGATGCCATCGACCACGTAGGTCGGGTCCTGGTGGGTGGTCGCGCGGCTGGTTTCGAAGCAACCGCCCTGGTCGATGGCGACGTCGACCAGTACGGAACCGGGTTTCATCAGCGCCAGCATGTCACGTGTGATCAGCTTGGGGGCGGCCGCCCCGGGGATCAGCACCGCGCCGATCACCAGGTCGGTTGTTTTCAACTGCTCTTCGATGGTGTGGGCGTTCGAGTAGAGTGTGTGCAGGCGGTCGCCATACAGGTCGTCGATCTGCTTCAGGCGCGGCAGGGAACGATCGATAATGGTCACGTTCGCGCCCATACCCATGGCGATGCGGGCGGCGTTGAGGCCGACGACGCCAGCGCCGATAATCATCACGTTGCCGGATTCGACGCCGGGCACCCCACCCAGTAACACGCCTGAACCCCCCTGTGCTTTCTGCAACGCGTGCGCGCCTTCCTGTACAGCCATCCGGCCGGCGACTTCACTCATGGGCATCAGCAGGGGCAGTCCGCCCTGGTCGTCGGTAACCGTTTCGTAAGCGATGCAGGTGGCGCCGCTTTCAACCAGCAGGCGGGTCTGCTCGGGGTCCGGTGCGAGGTGCAGGTAGGTGAACAGGGTTTGCCCCGGGCGCAACATTGCACACTCGTTCGGCTGCGGTTCCTTGACCTTGATGATCAGTTCGGCGTCGGCGAAAACGGCTTCGGCACTGTCGGCAATCTTTGCCCCGGCAGTGACATAGAGATCGTCGGTCAGACCGATGGCGGTGCCGGCGTCTTTCTGCACAATGACGCCGTGCCCGTGGGCGACCAGTTCCCGGGCGCCTGCCGGCGTGAGTCCCACCCGGTACTCGTTATTTTTGATTTCCTTGGGTACTCCGATCAACATAACTACCTCACTGCAACAGGGTCAGGCGACGCTCTTGATAGCTTCGCGCAAAGTATCGAAAATCCGGTCAATGTGGGATTTCTCGAGGATCAGTGGCGGTGACAGCGCGATAATGTCGCCGGTGACACGAATCAGCAGGTCGCGATTGTGGAAACAATCAGTGAACACGTCGTAGCCGCGGCCGCCCGGCTGTCCGTCACGCGGCGCCAGCTCGATGCCGGCGACCAGGCCGTAGTTGCGGATGTCGATGACATTCGGCAGATCACCGAGGCTGTGGGCCGCCTCCTGCCAGTACTCGCCCAGTATGTCCGCTTTCTCTAACAGGCCCTCCCCGGCATAGATGTCCATCGTTGCCAGTGCCGCGGCGCAGGCGACGGGATGACCCGAATAAGTATAGCCGTGGAACAGTTCGATAACGTTTCCGGGGCCCTGCATAAAGGCCTTGTGCACCTTGTCGTCGACAAACACCGCGCCCATCGGGATCGAGCCGTTGGTCAGCCCCTTGGCCGTGGTTATGATGTCGGGTTTGACGCCGAAATGACTGGCCGCAAACGCACCGCCGACACGGCCGAAACCGGTGATCACTTCGTCGAAAATCAGCAGGATGCCGTGCTTGTCGCAGATCTCTCGCAGGCGTTGCAGGTAACCCCTGGGTGGCACGATTACGCCGGCCGAACCGGCAACCGGCTCGACAATCACTGCGGCGATGGTCGAGGGGCCGTGCAGCTGGCAGAGTCGTTCCAGATCGTCGGCCAGTTCGACGCCGTGTTCGGTCAGTCCCCGGGTAAAAGCATTGCGTTCGATGTCCAGCGTATGGCGCATATGGTCAACGCCGGCCAGCAGAGTGCCGAAGAACTTGCGGTTGTTGACCAGTCCGCCGACCGAGATGCCGCCGAAGCCGACACCGTGATAGCCCTTCTCGCGGCCGATCAGCCGGGTGCGCGAACCTTCGCCGTTGACCTGGTGATAGGCCAGCGCGATTTTCAACGCCGTATCGACCGACTCGGAACCGGAGTTGGTAAAGAATACGTGGTCCATGCCCGGGGGTGACAATGCGCTCAGGCGTTCGGCCAGCGCGAAGGGCAGCGGATGCCCCATCTGAAAGGTGGGCGCGTAATCCAGTTGTTCGATCTGGTAGCGCACGGCCTCGATGATTTGTTCGCGGCCGTGTCCTGCATTGCAGCACCAGAGTCCTGCCGTGGCGTCCAGGATCTGGCGCCTGTCAACCGAGGTATAGTGCATGCCCTTGGCGCCGGTAATCAGTCGTGGCGCAGCCTTGAACTGGCGGTTGGCGCTGAACGGCATCCAGAAGGCGTCCAGTTTTTCCGGATCATTTTCAGCGAGGTCGGCGTAGGTCATGGCGCAGTCTTTAATTAGTGAACAGTACGTTGAACCTATTCTAAGACCGTTAAATAAAATTTACAATTGGCGCTAATAACTTTTAATATAATTGACATATTGTCAGTATTCGAGGTTAAATGCGGCGTTAAAGGTGGTATGCAATGTCTATTGATGTCGGGGCCAGGTTACGTGCAGTCCGCAAGCTGAGGGGCTTTTCCCAGCGTGAGCTCGCCAAGCGCGTGGGCGTAACCAACAGTACGATATCGCTGATTGAACAGAACCGGGTCAGCCCGTCCGTGGGCTCGCTGAAAAAGGTGCTGGACGGCATCCCCATGGCGTTGGCGGATTTCTTCACCCTGGAAATCGAATCCGATGAACCGGAACGCTTTGTCTACAAGGTCGAGGAGCAGCCCGACCTGGGTAACGAGGGTGTTCAGTATTTTATGATCGGCTCGGGTCGTCCCGAACGTCAGATGTGCATCATGCGCGAGATCATGGCGCCGGGCAGCGATACCGGCGAAGAGATGCTGTGTCACGATGGCGAAGAAGGTGGCGTTGTCGTTCAGGGAGCGCTGGAGTTGACCGTCGGTGACCGGGTGGAGTTGCTCGGCCCCGGCGAGGGCTATTATTTTGAAAGCAGTCGTCCCCACCGGTTTCGCAACGTGGGTGACGACGAACTGGTTATTGTCAGCGCGAACACGCCACCAAGCTTCTAGTTGCTGGCCGACATGGCTGTGGCGGATGATTCGTCGGAATACCTGGAGATCGGCATGACAGCCACGCACTCGCTCGAATACTGGACCGCTCAGGCGGCCAGCCTGACCATCCGCAACCAGGCTTTCATCGATGGTCGATACGTGGACGCGCGTTCCGGTCAGACCTACGACTGTGTCAGCCCCATCGATGGTCGATCGCTGGCCCGGGTGGCCCAGTGTGACAGCAACGACGTCGAACGGGCGGTCAAGGCTGCACGAAATGCGTTTGAGGCCGGTGTCTGGTCGGATACCGCGCCCGTACATCGCAAGAAAGTGCTGGTGCGGCTGGCTCAGCTGATCGAGGAACATGCCGAAGAGCTGGCGTTGCTGGAAACGCTCGACATGGGCAAGCCGATCAGCGACAGCCTGAACGTGGATGTCGCCGCCACCCTGCGTTGTATCGCCTGGAACGGCGAAGTGATCGACAAGTGGTATGCCGAAATCGCGCCGACCGGTCCCGACGAGCTTGGTCTGGTGACGCGCGAACCCCTCGGTGTAGTCGCCGCTATTGTACCGTGGAACTTTCCTTTGCTGATGGCCAGCTGGAAGCTGGGTCCGGCGCTGGCGACCGGAAACAGCGTGATCCTGAAGCCTTCGGAGAAGTCGCCGCTGACGGCGATCCGCCTGGCGGAGCTGGCAATCGCGGCCGGTATCCCCGAAGGCGTGCTCAATGTGCTGCCCGGCTTTGGCAAGGAAGCGGGAGAGCCGCTGGCTGCGCACATGGACGTCGACGGCCTGGTGTTTACCGGCTCGACGGCGATCGGCAAACACCTCATGGGTATCGCCGGTACGACCAATATGAAGCGTGCTTTCATGGAGTGCGGCGGCAAGAGTCCAAACATTGTGTTTCCCGACGCGCCCAACCTGGATACGGCGGCTGAGGCCGCTGCGACAGGCGTTTTCTACAACCAGGGCGAGGTCTGCACCGCGGCATCGCGGTTGCTGGTGCACAAATCGATCCGCGACGATTTCCTCGACCGGGTGGTGGCTGCGGGACAGACCATGAAACCGGGCAACCCGCTGGACCCGGCCACCCGCATGGGGGCGATCGTCGACCAGCCGCAGATCGACCGGGTCACCGGTTATATCGACAAGGCGATGCAGGAGGGCGCAAGGCTCAAGTGCGGTGGCTCAAGGGTCCTGGAAGAAACGGGCGGTTATTACGTGGAGCCCACCATCTTTGACCGTGTGTCACCGGATATGAGCATCGCCAGCGAAGAGATCTTCGGCCCTGTCCTGTCCTGTATCGACTTCGAAACCGACGCCGAGGCGCTCGCGGTTGCCAACAACTCGCCGTACGGGCTCGCGGCCGCCGTGTGGACCTCGGATATCACCCGTGCGCATACCATGGCCCGTAAACTGCGCGCCGGCAGCGTCTGGGTTAACTACTATGACGGTGGAGATATGACGGCGCCGTTCGGTGGATTCAAGCAATCCGGCAATGGCCGCGACAAGTCGATCCACGCGCTCGAGAAGTATACCGAGATCAAGGCGATCTGGATCAATCTCGCTCCCTGATCAGGCCTCGGTGTGCTGTTCTGCTGGCCGGCTATGCTTTCGGCCGGCCGCCAGTTCATCCACAGGATGAAAGGCTCCACTCCATCTCCCCCCAGACGGCCCAATGGGCGCTGCGTTGAGTGGGGATGTGGGGCGGAGGCAAAATATTCCAGCCGATTTTCGTCGCTGCAAAAAGGTTCCAGTCCTGCAACAACCACCTGGATTGTCTGGTGGGTTTGGGCTAAGCGAGACGCGACTTGGCGGCTCGTCAGTGCTTGCAGCAGGCGGGGTTGCTAAGCGGCCTTTTCGACCCGGTTCCGGCCGTGTTCCTTGGCCAGGTAGAGTGCGCGGTCGGCCCGCCGTATCAGATGGTGGGGAAGATCGCTCTCGGTAAACCCGGCAATTCCGATTGAGACAGTGATTTTGCCGTAGGAATCGTGATCGTGTGTGTCCGTCAGGTCGCCGGCGGAAATGCTCGTCCGGATCTGCTCGGCGACCGTCTCGGCGCCGTCCAAGTCGGTCTGCGGCAGAATCACGGCGAACTCTTCGCCGCCATAGCGTGCTACGGTATCTTTGCCCTTGGTACAGCGCCTGAGCCTGGTTGCGACGAATCGCAGGACCTTGTCGCCGATCAGGTGGCCATAGGTATCGTTGAAGTGCTTGAAATGATCGATATCGATCAGCAGCGCGCAGAACGTATATTTGTTTTCGCGGGCGGAATGCACGGTGTGTTCCAGAATGGCATCGAAGGCCTTGCGGTTGGCGATACCCGTCAGTCCGTCGGTCATGGATTCTTCCCTGACCTGTTCAAGCTCCTTGCGCAGGGAGTCCACTTCGGCTACCACCTTAGATAACTCAGTGCTGAATTGTTGCTGCGCCGCTTCGGTAGACCGGGTGTCTTCGAGGATTTTTTCGACTTCAGCGGCCATAGTTTCGACCGCCACCGGACTGTCAAGGACTCCGGCAAAGCGGTCGAGTGTTTGAATGTAGCTCGAAATGCTGCTTCCCGCGCGCTGGAAATCGCCCTGAACGCTGTTGATGATTGCCCTCAGAGCCTGGCGCATGGCATCGAGTGCTTCCTCATTCAGTATGTAGGACTCTCTGTACAGTGCCCACAGCTCGTCTCCCGTCAGTACGCCAGCACCCTCTATCGCCCGTGCCAGGCCGCGGTTGCTACCTGCCACGTGGTCGTAACACACGCGGTAGTTCAACGGTGAAGGTGGGATCCGGTGTTCCGAAAGGACGGAGAGTGCAAGGCGCAGGTATTCGCAGGCCTGCTCGTAAGGTTCAGGGTACGGGTTCGTGTGCATCTTTGCCCTTCGTGATAAACCCGTCACAGTTCTTGGGTGACGGGTTGTGTGGTCCAGGTCATTGGGACAGCCATGTCCTGCCGGGTTATCGAGACAGAATCCCCCGGCTTTAGGCTTGTGGGTGTATACGAGAGTCTAGACCTGCGGGAGTGCTCACTTATAGCGCAGCTGCAGCGGGGCGAAGTAGCTGCGGCCGTAGCCGGGGATACGCTCACCAGGCGCTACATCCATGCCGCTGACACGGTTAATGTCGCTTAACTGGTCGGCGTATTCCTTTGCGGTTGACGTTTGCGCCGGGCGCACGCTGGCAACAATTCGTAAGTGGCTGTAAAATCTGGCAATTGGTCGCATGGCCCGGTGTGTTTGAGACTCTGCTGGTGCAAGACAGTGGATAGGGAGCCGGGCTGGGCGATATGATGCCCGGCCGGATTTGCCCGGTTCCCATGAGACAGGTCAGGACTTATGTTCGTAGACGCACGCGCGCTGCCCGATGAAACGACCGTTCAGACCGATCTTGCCATTATTGGGGGCGGCGCCGCTGGCATTACCCTTGCCCGGGAGTTTGACCGCAGTGGTGTCAGGGTATGCGTGATCGAGGCGGGCGGACTCGAGCCCGAGACGCAGGTCCAGGCGTTCTATCAGGGCGAAAGTGTAGGGATCGATTATCCACTGGAAGCGGCGCGGCTGCGTTATCTCGGTGGCAGCTCGAACCACTGGGGCGGTTATTGCCGTCCATTGGACCCCATTGATTTTCTGCAGCGCGACTGGGTGCCACACAGCGGCTGGCCTTTCAGCATCGATGAAGTGATGCCCTACTACCCGGACGCAAGTGCTATTGTCGAGGTCGCCCCCGGGCGCTACAACGACGCGGCCTACTGGGAGGAAATAACCGGCGAGCGATTGCCCGCGTTGGCTACCGGGCGCATGCGGCTGCAGTTTGTGCAGTTCAGTCCGCCGACGAAATTCGGGGAGCGCTACGGTCCGCAACTGAAGCAGTCTGACAATATCCAGGTGCTGTTGAACGCCAATGTGGTAAATATCGGGGCGGGCGCGGAAGGCCGACAGGTCAAGCAGCTCGCGGTGCGGACCCTGAACGACAAGCGCCACAGCGTAACGGCGCGCATCTATGTGCTGGCGACCGGGGGCCTGGAAAACGCACGCATGTTGCTGCTGTCCAATGACGTGGTAACCGCGGGTCTCGGCAACCAGAAGGACCTGGTGGGGCGTTTTTTCATGGAGCACCCGCACCTTTCGGGGTTCGGTGATATCGTGGTTGGTGATCTCAGGCGGGTGCCGCCACTGTACCGGGAGCGGGTGCTGGCCGGGGGACGTCCCGCGCAGGTGGCGTTCAATCCCAGCGAGGCTTTCCTGCGCGAGCGCAAGCTGTTGAATGCAACGTTCATGGCGGGCGTGTCGGGTGACTACCGCAGCGACACGCCACAGGGTGATAACAGTGCACAAACACGGGCGCGGATTCGGACCGACGTACTGAAGGCGGCCCGCCGCTTCCTCGCCGATGGCGCCGGGCCGGTTAAACCGCAGGATCCCGCCTATATCGGTACCGGACTGGGGCTCGGCGGCGCCTGTGAGCAGGCGCCGAACCCGGACAGCCGCGTGAGCCTGTCGCAGCGCCGGGATGCGCTCGGCTTGCCGGAAATCAAGCTGGACTGGCGCCTGGGCGAACAGGACCGCCGTAGTCTGGTAACGCATATGCACTCGCTCGCGCAGGAGTTCGGCGCACTGGGCATGGGCCGCATGGTGATCGCGGTCAAGGATGACGGCATCTGGCCGGCGCAGGTCAGCGGCGGGAATCACCACATGGGAACGACGCGCATGAGCGACGACCCGAAGCGGGGTGTTGTCGATCGCAACAGCCGGGTGCATGGCATGGACAACCTGTACGTTGCCGGCAGCTCTGTGTTTCCCACTTGCGGTTCGGCCAACCCGACGTTGACGATCGTGGCGCTGACGCTGCGCCTCGCAGGCGAATTAAGGAAACGGTTCCAATGAAGGCTATCAGCAAGACCTCGCATCGTGAACCCGCCGGGTCCGGCTACACGCGTCGCGCGTTTCTGTTGTCGCTGCTGACAGGGGTGGCCGGCGCAGGCGTGCTCGTCGCCGGATGCGCGCCGCCTGCGGATGGTGGGAGTGCCTTCGACAGGTGGTCGGGCTGGCTGCTGGGTGCCACCGGCAATCGCGATGCAGTTATACGCGTGGGCAGACTCTACCTGCAGGCGTATCCCGCGCAAGGCAACGCTGACGCGCTGCTAAAGGAGATCGACCGGGCGATTGCCGCACAGCTCGATGGGACAGCCCTCGAGGCCGCTGACCGCGCGCGCGTGGGCGCGGCCCTGGAACGTGCGGTTCGCAGCGAATACGCCCGTGGCGAGGTGGTAATGGTGGCCGGCTGGGTGTTGAGTGTCAGTGAGGCGCGCGCCTACGCTGCTGTGGCCGTGCTGTCCGGTTAAGAGCACACCTTTCCCGGAAACGGCGGGCCGCGCTGGCGCCGCCGCTGCACATCACAGCATGCGTTTCAGCACGTCCGTGTCCGGGTCACGGTCGAAAAACCGATGTTTGAGGGCTCCGGCAACATGCAGCCCTACCAGGGTCAGCATGGTGAACGCCAGCAGTTCGTGCGCTTCGCCGAGGAGTTCCGCAAGGTCTTTATCCGGGGCGATGATGGCCGGCAGGCGCGCCAGTCCGAAGAAACTGATGGGTTTGTCCGCGGCGTTGCTCATCAGGTAACCGATAACCGGCGTCGACAGCATCAGGATGTACAGTAGAACCTTCACGACCCGGGACAGGATTTTCTCCCAGTTCTGCAATGCCACGGGCAGCTCTGGTGGTCTGGATAGCTTGATCCACAGAATGCGCAGCAGCACCAGCCCCAGTACTGTCACGCCAAAGGCCTTGTGCAAGGCGTAGATCTGCCCACGCATAGCGTCCTGCTTGTCGAGATCAGTCATGTAGGCGCCAACTGCAATGAGTGACAGAATCATCAGGGCAAGCAGCCAGTGCAGTGATTTTGAGATCAGGCCGTACCGTTCCTGGTTGTTGTTTAACATCGGTGGCGTCCTCGTGGGAGAGATGGCGGATCCCGCGCGCTAGCGCGGGCATTGCAGATCGAAATTTTCCGGGGCGCGGAGAAGACTTCCTGCCCGGTCGGCACGAAATATCAGTTCTGACCTGTGTCCTGGTCAAGGGTTCAAACCTGGGACGCACAGATCTTGACGAACAATCACCGGGGTGGCTGCAGCACAACACGTTGTCCGCAACTCTGGCTGTTACGCCGGAAACCCCCGATGCGATCACACGCCCGGCTCAAGGCAGAAGGTCGCGCAAGCGGTACCAGGTCATCGCCAGCACCAGGGCCGGTGTGCGCAAGGCGCGGCCGCCGGGAAAATCGTGGTGCGGTATCCTGCTGAACACGTCGAAGTTTTCCGCCGTACCGCGAATCGCATCGGCCATGAGTTTGCCGGCCAGGCCGGTTGCGGCAATGCCGTGGCCGGAAAAGCCGTGGGCAAAATAGATATTGCTGCCGATACGCCCGAAGTGGGGCGCGCGGTTCATGGTAATGGCGACAAAGCCCCCCCAGGCATATTCCATGCGGATGCCCTGCAGCTGCGGAAACACCGCGGCCATGCGCTTGTGCATGGTCGCCATGAGGTTGGGCGGCGGCAGGGTGGAATAGGACACGCGACCACCGAACAGCATGCGGTGGTCAGCGCTGCAGCGGAAGTAATCGAGGACGAAATTGATATCCGCAACCGCGGCGTTGTCGGCGATCAGGGCTCGGCAGCGTTCCTCCCCCAGGGGTTCGGATGCACCGATGTAGGTGCCCACCGGCATGATTTTGGTTTCGATGCCGGGCGCCAGTTTTGCAAGATAGGCATTTCCGGCCAACACGAGGAAGTCCGCGGTGACCCGGCCGTGCGCGGTTTTCGCGCTGACCGCCGCACCTTCGCTGATGTCGATGACTGCGGAAGTCTCGTAAATGCGCACGCCCAGTGCTTCGGCCGCCGCGGCCAGCCCCAGGACATAGTTGAGCGGGTGAATGTGACCGCTGTTGCTATCGTGCAGGCCGGCAACGTAACGCTCGCTGGCGACGGCCGCGCGGATCTGCTGCCGGTCGAGGAATTTCAGGCTTCGGTAGCCATAGGTGTTTTCGAGATCGGCCTGCCAGGTCCGCAGTTCCTCGGCCTGGCGCGGCTTGAGTGCCGCGTGGATGTGTCCGTGCACCAGGTCGCAGTCGATGTTGAATCGGGCGACCAGCGCCCGCAGCAGGTCCATGCCTTCGAGCCCGCAGGCCCAGATCTTTTTTGCGTCCTGGCTGCCAACCAGCCGGACCAGTTTCGACTGGTCGCTGGCGAAGCCGAAAATCATCTGCCCGCCGGAGCGCCCGGAGGCGCCCCAGCCGACACGTCTGGCTTCGAGCACGGCAACCTTGTAACCCTGTTCGGCGAGATGAATGGCGGTGCTCAGGCCGGTAATGCCTGCGCCCAGGACGCACACATCGACCCGCGTGTCACCCATCAGACCGGGGTAGTCGGTGCTGCGGGCCGCGCTGGCTGCGTACCAGGAATCGACGTGTGTTGCGTTATCCACGCGCCCGCCCGCCTAAACAGTCCGCAGGTACCACTGGTACTCCAGTGGCGTGATCTGCTGTTCGAAGCGTCTGAGTTCCTCGGCCTTCAGGGCGGTGAAGATGTGTTGAAAATCCTCACCGAAATAGTCGCGGACCCATTCACTTTGAGCAAACACAGTCTGCGCATCGTGCCAGGTTCTGGGGATCTCCGCTTTGGTCTGCATGTAGGCGTTACCCGTTATGGGTGCATCGCACTCGATCTGCCGGCTCACGCCGTGATGGATGCCGGCGAGTATTGCCGCGGTAACCAGGTAGGGGTTGGCGTCGGCGCCTGATACGCGGTGTTCGATGCGGCGGTCATGCGCCTCGCCCGCCGGGATGCGCAGCGCGACGGTACGGTTGTTGTAACCCCAGCTGCCGTTCAACGGCACGAAACACTCGGCCTGGAAACGCCGGAAGGAGTTGGCATGCGGTGCAAACAGCAGCATGGCGTCGTGCAGGCTTTGCTGCAGGCCGCCGATGGCGTGGCGCAGCGTCGCTGGCGTGGTTGCGTGATCCTGTACGCCGGCCAACAGATTATTCCCCTGCGGGTCATACAGGCTGACGTGCACGTGCAGGCCGTTGCCCGCCAGCTGGCCATAGGGCTTGGCCATAAAGGTGGCCTGCATGCCGTGTTTGGCGGCTATGGCCTTGATGTTGCGTTTCAAGAGAATGGCATCGTCACAGGCGGCCAGCGCGTCGTCGCGGTGTTCCAGATTGATTTCGAACTGCCCAGGCGCATATTCAGCAACCGCGGTATCGGCCGGGATCCTCTGGATGCGCGTGGCTTCACGCACTTCATTGATGAAATCCTGGTAACTGTCCAGGTCGTCGATGTAATACACCTGGGTGGTGGCGTCACGCTGGCCGGTATGGGCATTGACCGGCGCCTGCGGGTGACCGTTGCGGTCCAGTTTGTTGTCCAGCAGGTAGAACTCCAGCTCCACGGCAATGACGGCGCGCAGGCCTGCGTCGGCGAGCCGGCTTGCGATCGAGCGCAGGATATGGCGGGGATTGCCGGGGAAAGGCCGGCCGTCTTCGTGGAACATCTCCATCAGCAGCTGGGCGCTGGTGTGTTCTGTCCACGGAATAGCCTGCAGCGTGCCGGTCACCGGCCTGCACAGCAGGTCACAGTCGCCGATTTCAAATCCCAGGCCGGTGGCTTCAGAGGTGTTGCCGGTGATGTCGGCGCCGAAAATGGAGGCCGGTAGACAGATGCCGGCGCTGTAGGCTTTCTCCAGGGCGCTGGGGTTGATGCGCTTGCCGCGCAGCAGGCCGTTGCAATCCGGGATCAGGAGGTCGATGGTTTCGAGATCGCCGAGCCCGCGCAGGGTTTCGGCGTCGGGCTCGGGAAGCGATGTCTGCGTCATGAAATTCTCTCGCAATAGACTGAGGCGTCGATAGTAACAAACGGGTCGGCCAAGCGTTTAAGATTCTCAACACTTTTGCCAAAGTTGTAAAGACGGCGAATAACGTGATGAAACGGAACGACAAAACCGCTAACAGCCGGTATGCTATCTGTAAACGTCACGTCCCTTGACGGGTGTATTGGGGGATATCTTAGCGGCATGCGTGCGCAGCCGTTGAAAAAAATAAACACCGGTGCTAGTGTGCCAGACAGTCATCCGCAGCGTTCAAACGAGCATTTATGTCTCTTGTGCCAGTCATTGGCTTACCCGCAGACAGACAGTTTATTGACCCGCACTATTATCACTGTGTGGGCGAAAAATACCTGACAGCCGTCGTCGATACGCTGCGCGCGGTGCCCCTGATGATCCCGGCGCTTGCCGACCGGCTGCCTTTACCGGCTATTGTGGCGATGCTGGATGGTTTGCTGCTGACCGGGGCCTATTCGAATATTGAACCAAAGCACTATAATGGTGCAGCCCCTGCCCCGGATTCCCCCGCCGACCCTCACCGCGATGCCACCAACCTCGCGCTGATTCCCCTTGCATTGCAGGAAGGGGTTCCTATTCTGGGGATATGCAGGGGATTGCAGGAGCTGAACGTCGCCCTGGGCGGCAGTCTGCATGCCGAGGTTCATCACGTAGCGGGGTATGACGACCATCGCGAAACCGATTCGCCTTCCCTCGATATTCAGTACGGTCCACAGCACGAGATTATCCCCGAACCGGGTGGTCTGCTGGGTGAACTGGCCGCCGGCGGCACACCGCGGGTGAATTCCCTGCACGGGCAGGGCATCGACCGCCTGGCCGACGGCCTGGTTGTCGAGGCGCGCGCACCGGACGGGCTGATCGAGGCGGTACGCGTCGATCGGGACGACCGCTTCGCGCTGGCGGTGCAGTGGCACCCGGAGTGGGGGGTGCTCGACAATCCGTTTTACACGGCAATCTTCGAGCGTTTCGGAGCCGCATGCTGCGCGCGCGCCGCGCAACGCGCGAACCACAAGTGATTCACTATGAAAATTGAAGATCAGAGAATGTTGCAGGCTTGGTTCAAGGAAAGGCGCATCACCGAAGTCGAGTGCCTGGTTCCCGATATGACCGGCAACGCCCGCGGCAAAATCGTGCCGGCGGAGCGATATTTTTCCGAGGGCGGGGCGCGGTTGCCGGAAGGCGTGTTCATCCAGACCGTGAACGGTGAGTGGCCGGACTCCTATGATGAACTGGTCAGCCCGACAGAGCGGGACATGGTTCTGCTCCCGGATACCGAAACAGTATGCGTGGTGCCCTGGTCGAGCGATCCCAGCGCGCAGATTATTCACGATTGTTACGTTTCGGTGGATGCAGGCGAGTTGCATCCGCTGGCGCCGCGCTCGGTGCTCAGGAAGGTTCTGGACCTTTACGAGGCCATGGATCTCAAACCGATCGTCGCCCCCGAACTCGAGTTCTTTCTGGTGCAGAGAAACACCGACCCCGATTTCCCGCTGGTGCCTCCGGCCGGGCGCAGCGGCCGGCCGGAAACCGCGCGTCAGTCCTATTCCATTGACGCGGTCAATGAGTTCGACTCGCTGTTCGATGATATGTACGACTATTGCGACGCCATGGATCTGGATGTGGATACCCTCATCCATGAATCCGGCGCCGCACAGATGGAAGTCAACTTTCTGCACGCCGACGCCTTGTCGCGTGCCGACCAGGTGTTCCTGTTCAAGCGCACCATGCGCGAGACCGCGCTGCGCCACGACGTGTACGCCACCTTCATGGCCAAGCCCATGGAAAACGAGCCGGGCAGCGCCATGCACCTGCACCAGTCGCTGGTTGACACGCGCGATGGTCGCAACGTGTTCGCCGGCGAGGACGGCAAGCCCAGCGACCTGTTGATGCACTATATCGCCGGCCTGCAGAAGTACGTGCCGTCCTCGATGGCTATATTTGCGCCCAACGTGAACAGCTACCGGCGTATCGCACGTGATGAATCGGCGCCCATCAATGCGCACTGGGGCTATGACAACCGTACCTGCGGCTTGCGCATCCCGTTTTCCGATCCGGAGTCGACGCGCGTCGAAAGCCGATTTGCCGGGTCGGACGCCAATCCCTATCTGATGATGGCGGTCACCCTCGCGGCGGGGTACCTGGGTATCAGGGAGAAGCTGCAGCCCACGGAACCACTCAGCGGCAGCGCCTACGACCAGCCTTACCAGTTGCCCCGCTCGCTGGAGGCGGCGCTCAAGCTGATGGTCGACAGCAACCCGCTGCACGAGATACTCGGCGAACGCTTCGTGAAAGCCTATGCCGCGATCAAGAGAACCGAGTACGAGATATTCTTCCGGGTTATCAGTTCATGGGAACGCGAGTTCCTGCTCCTCAATGTCTAGTCCTGTGAGTGTGATCCGTGACCGCTTCTAGATTCGATATCCCTACCTTGCAGCGCATGGATGCCGAGCATCATTTGCACCCGTTTTGCGATAATGCCGCCCTGGCCAAACAGGGCACGCGTATTATCACCAGGGCCGAAGGTGTCTATGTCTGGGATGCCGAAGGCAACAAGTTGCTGGATGCGTTTGCGGGGCTGTGGTGTGTCAACGTGGGTTATGGCAGGCAGGAACTGGTCGAAGCGGCCGCCCGCCAGATGCGGGAACTGCCTTACTACAACAGCTTCTTCCAGTGCACATCGCAGCCGACCATCGAACTCGCGGAGCTCATCACCTCGCTGGCACCGGACAATATCACCCACGCCTTCTTTACCGGCTCGGGTTCGGAGGCGAACGACACCATACTTCGGATGGTGCGCCATTTCTGGTCGGTGCAGGACCGGCCGGAGAAGTTCAATGTGATCGGCCGGTACAACGGTTATCACGGCTCTACCGTCGCCGGAGCCAGCCTGGGCGGCATGCCCGCCATGCACAAGCAGGGGGGCCTGCCGATTCCCGGCATCTATCACATCAACCAGCCGTACTGGTTTGAATATGGCGGCGACCTCAGTCCCGACGACTTCGGTCTGCAGCGCGCCCGTGAGCTGGAAGAAAAGATTCTGGAACTCGATCCCGAAACGGTTGCCGCCTTCATTGCCGAGCCGATCCAGGGCGCCGGCGGCGTCATCATTCCGCCGGCCAGCTACTGGCCCGAGATCCAACGTATCTGCCGCAAGTACGATGTCCTGTTGATTGTCGACGAAGTGATCTGCGGCTTCGGCCGCACCGGTAAGTGGTTTGGCTGCGACTTTTTCGATATTCAACCGGATATCATGCCGGTAGCCAAGGGTATCAGCTCCGGTTACCTGCCTATCGGTGCGGTCATGTTCAGCGAGCGCATCGCCGGCGTGTTGAAAGAGAAGGGCGGTGAGCTGGCACACGGCTATACTTATTCCGGCCACCCCGTGTGCGCCGCGGTCGCGCTGGAAAATATACGCATCCTGCAACGCGAACATATTGTCGAATCGGTCGACACGGATACCGGCCCCTATTTACAGAAGCGTTGGTTGCAGCTGGCGGAACACCCCCTGGTGGGCGAAGCGCGTATTGCGGGCTTTATCGGTGCCATAGAACTGGCGCCGAACAAGCCGGAGCGACGTTTCTTCGCGGACCCTGGCACGGTAGGCGCCATGTGCCGTGACTTTGCGCTCGCAAACGGACTGATCCTGCGCGCCACCAGGGACAGCATGTTGCTGTCGCCGCCGCTGGTAATGACACACGCGCAGATCGACGAGTTGATCGAAAAGACCCACAAGTCCCTGGACCAGACCTGGGATGCCGTCAAGGCGAGAACATGACGGCCACCCATGCCTTAAATTGGTGCGGCTGTGGCCGTGCCGACAACCCGGTTGAATACGCTGCTTGCCATACGGGTGGTATTTCATTTACAAATTGACCCTGTCCCACAGCAAGCCCTGTCACTACGGAGAAGCCAACATGCAACACATCCTCAGAAGTATCCTCGGCAGCATTGTCGTGTCGCTTTGCATCGTTTCCGGCGCAACGGCGGGCGAGGAAAAGGTGCTGAACATTTATAACTGGTCGGACTATATTGCCGAAGACACCATCGCCAACTTCGAGAAAGAAACCGGCATCAAGGTAAACTACGATGTGTTCGATAGTAACGAAGTGCTCGAAGCCAAGTTGCTCGCCGGTAACACCGGATTCGACCTGGTGGTGCCTTCGCTGTCGTTTCTGTCGCGTCAGATCCAGGCGGGCGTGTTCATGCCCCTGGACAAATCCAAACTGACTAATTACAAGAACCTCGACGAGGACCTGATGAAGCGGATAGCCGCGCTCGACAAGGACAACGCGCACGCGGTTCCTTACCTGTGGGGCACCACGGGCATCGGTTACAACGTCAACAAGGTGAAGGAGGTCCTGGGCGATGATGCGCCGGTGGACAGCTGGGCGCTGATCTTCGATCCGGAGAATCTCAAGAAGCTCAAGTCCTGTGGCGTGGCCTTTCTCGATGCGCCGGTGGAAGTCATCCCGGCCGTGCTGAACTACCTGGGGGAAGATCCGAATACCTTCGACACGAAACTGATCCAGGGCAAGGCGCAGGACCTGCTGATGAAGCTG
The DNA here is from genome assembly GCA_022340245.1 of Thiogranum sp. Lineage (GTDB taxonomy): Bacteria > Pseudomonadota > Gammaproteobacteria > DSM-19610 > DSM-19610 > Thiogranum. Next base: position 10,088 of record JAJDOI010000208.1, on the reverse strand, counting down.
CGCCCCTATATCACTTATTTTCATTCGTCACAGTACATCAATGACCTGGCCAACGGGGATATCTGCGTCGCCCTCGGCTGGTCCGGGGATATACTGCAGGCTGCTGATCGTGCCGCGGAGGCCAAGAACGGCGTGGAGGTCGCTTACGTGATTCCCAAGGAAGGTGCCGCCATGTGGTTCGACATGATGGCGATACCCAAGGATGCGAAGCATCCCGACAACGCGCTGAAGTTTATCAACTACATTCTGCGTCCCGATGTCATTGCAGCAATTTCCAACTATGTCTGGTACGCGAACCCCAACAGTGCGTCGCGACCGCTGGTTGACAAGGAAATTCTCGACGACCCGGGTATCTACCCGACGCCCGAGACCGAGAAGAAACTGTACACCTTCGCGGTACTGCCACCGGCCGTCGACCGGGTCTATACGCGGACCTGGACGCGGGTGAAAACCGGCAAATAAGCCGCGGACCGGGGCAGGGGGGCAGTGGCCTTGCGGCCGCTGCCGCCGCTGCACTTCCTGCCCATATCAGCCGGAGTCATGACTAATGAACACAGAAGTTAACCGACATCGGTGTGCGGCACCCGCCGTGAGTACATCCCGGTATGCGCGACGGCCGCGTCCATGCGATCGACCGTCCCGCACACCGATGTCGGTTAACTTACGCAAGCCCTGGTAATGGGCCAGGATACGCAGACCCGCGATAGCGGCGCGACCGCCCGCACACCGGACGACCGGGTCGAAGATGCGCGCGTCGAGAACTACCTGCAGGTCCTTGGTATCAGCAAGGACTTCGACAATTTCCGCGCCGTCAACGAGGCGAGTTTCAGCATACGCAAGGGTGAGATTTTCGCGCTGCTCGGCGCCTCCGGTTGCGGCAAGTCGACCCTGCTGCGGGTGCTGGCCGGATTCGAAGTGCCGACCGCCGGCAGCATTGTGCTCGACGGGCAGGATATCGCCGGGCTGCCGCCACACCGCCGTCCCATCAACATGATGTTTCAGTCCTACGCGTTGTTTCCGCATATGAGCGTGGAAAAGAATATCGCTTTCGGTCTGAAGCAGGATGGTATGGCCAGGGCGGAGATCGCCGACCGTGTCGCCGGTTTGCTGAAGCTGGTGCGCATGACGGAATACGCGCGGCGCAAGCCGCACCAGCTCTCCGGGGGGCAGCAACAGCGCGTGGCGCTGGCGCGCTCGCTGGCGAAGGGGCCCAAGCTGCTGTTGCTCGACGAGCCGATGGGCGCCCTGGACAGGAAACTGCGCGGCGAGATGCAGCTGGAAGTGGTCGATATCATAGAACGCCTTGGCGTCACCTGCGTCATGGTGACCCATGACCAGGACGAGGCCATGACCATGGCTGGCCGCATCGCCGTCATGGATCAGGGGCGCATTTGCCAGATCGGCGAACCCGGTGACATTTACGAGCAGCCGGCGTCGCGCTTCACCGCCGAGTTTATCGGCTCGGTGAATATCCTGGACGGACGCATTGCCGAGGACTACCCCGATTACGTGGTGATCGCGGGAGACGCGCTTGAAACGCCCATCTACGTCGGGCACGGCGTCACAGGCTTCGCGGAAATGAGTTGTGCAGTCGCTATACGCCCCGAGAAAATGAAACTGAGTCATGACGAGCCGGCGCAGAAGTACAACAAGGCCAGGGGTATCATCCAGGATATCGCCTATTTCGGCAGCCACTCGACTTACTACGTTCGCCTGCCGTCGGGCTTCGTTATGCGCACCATTCTCCTGAATGCGCAGCGCTGGGCGGCCGAAGAGTTTACCTGGAACGACGATGTCTGGATCAGCTGGGGCGACAACTCGGGCGTGGTGTTGACCTCATGAAGGAGGCGGCATGCGAACCATAGCCGCTTCAATCGCCGCCAGGGTTCCGCGTTTCCTCAGGGAGCCCCGTTCACTGCTTATCGCAGTTCCGTATTTCTGGTTGTTCCTGTTTTTCGCCATCCCCTTTCTGATCGTACTGAAAATCTCGTTTGCCGAGGCGCAGATCGCCATGCCGCCTTTCAGCAGCATCCTCGAGTGGACCGGCGAAAAGCTCTCGATCAATCTGAACCTGGGTAACTTCCAGTTTCTTTTCGAAGACGAGCTGTATTACACGGCCTACCTGAATTCGATTCGCATCGCCTTCAATGCCACGCTGCTGTGTCTGCTGATCGGCTACCCCATGGCCTATGTCATCGCGCGCATGCCGCCGTCAAGGCGCAATGTTTTTCTGATGCTGGTGATCCTGCCGTCGTGGACCTCGTTTCTGATCCGTATCTATGCCTGGATCGGCATCCTCAAAAACGAGGGGCTGTTGAACGAAACACTGAAAACGCTCGGCCTGATCGACGCGCCGCTGCACATTCTTCACACCGAGGCCGCGCTGTATATCGGCATTGTCTACGCCTACCTGCCATTCATGGTGCTGCCACTGTACTCCAACCTGGTGAAACTGGATCCGCGTCTGCTGGAGGCCGCCACCGATCTGGGGGCGAGACCCTGGCAGGCGTTCCTGCAGGTGACACTGCCGCTGTCCAGGGCGGGCATGCTGGCCGGGTCGATGCTGGTGTTTATCCCGGCGGTTGGCGAGTTCGTCATACCGGAGCTGCTCGGCGGCGCGGGAACCCTGATGATCGGCAAGGTGCTCTGGCAGGAATTTTTCAACAATCGCGACTGGCCGGTGGCTTCCGCAGTGGCTATCGTCATGTTGTTGCTGTTGACTATACCGATCATGCTGTTTCATCACTACCAGGCCCGGGAGCTGGAAGCGCGATGAGCGCGCGGCCGCGCCGCCCGATATTGCCGCCGCTGCTGATGTGGCTGGGCTTTGTGTTTCTCTATGCACCCATTGTGATTCTGATCGTTTATTCGTTTAACGAGTCGCGCCTGGTCACGGTATGGGGAGGTTGGTCTACCAAGTGGTACATGGAACTGATACAGGACCAGCAGATGATGGACGCGGCCTGGCGCAGCCTCAAGATCGCCTTCCTCACCGCCTGGGCGGCGGTGGTGCTGGGGACCATGGCGGGTATCGTGATGGTACGCTGTCAGCGTTTTCGGGGCCGTACGCTGTTTTCGGGGATGATCACCGCACCGCTGGTGATGCCGGATGTGATTATCGGTTTGTCGCTGCTGCTGCTGTTTGTGAGCATGAGCAAGTGGATCGGCTGGCCAGAAGCCCGCGGTATGGTGACCATATGGATCGCTCACGTGACTTTCTGCACGGCCTATGTCGCGGTGGTGGTGTCGTCGCGCCTTAAGGATTTCGACATGTCACTGGAAGAGGCCGCCATGGACCTCGGCGCGGACCGGCTGAAGACCTTCCTGGTGATCACGCTGCCGATTATCTCCCCGGCGCTGGTCGCCGGCTGGCTGCTGTCTTTCACACTGTCGCTGGATGACCTTGTGATCGCCAGTTTTGTGTCCGGACCTTCATCCACAACCCTGCCGATGCAGGTGTTCTCCTCGGTGCGCCTGGGGGTGAGTCCGAAAATCAATGCATTGGCGACCATTCTCGTCGTGCTCGTCAGTCTGGCGGCGTTGCTCGGCTGGTGGTTGATGCGCCTGGAAGACAAGCGGATGAGACGCGACATGCAGCTCGCTGCCCGCGAGTGAGTCCGTCCGGGTATATGGGCCGCGCGGCTGTATAATGCGCGAATCTCCTGCGGAACGTGGACCTATGAGGCGATCTATCCGGTTTTGCCCCGACTGCGGTCAGGACAGCTTTCGGCCCGAGACCGACAAATCCTGGCGCTGTGCGCATTGTGATTTCATTCTCTACCAGAACACGGCGGCGGCGGTCGCCGCCATTGTTGTTTGCGCCGACGATATTCTCTTCGCCGTGCGCGCCGGGGATCCGCAGGCGGGAAAACTCGATTTGCCCGGCGGTTTTGTGGACAACGATGAAACGGCTGAAGCGGCGTTGGCGCGGGAACTGCGCGAAGAACTGGGCTTGACGGGGATCGGTGCCCGCTACATGGCGTCGTTTCCGAACACCTATCCGTACGGCGGCATCGACTACAAGACCGTGGATTTGATCTATGTTGTGGATCTGTATGAGCGGCCGTCACTGCAGCCTGCCGACGATGTCGCCGGCATACGCTGGGTAAATGCCGGGTCGATTCCATTCGAACAGCTGGCTTTCGGGTCGATTCGCCGGGCCCTGAGATATTTTCAGGAAAGCTACGCCAAACAGCCCGGTGCCTGACAGCTGTTGCCGGCAAGCGCTTATCTCCGGGTGGCCCACCGGCACCAGGGGTTGGCGCTCAAGGCGGCGTTGTAGTAGCGCGGATCGTCGGAGACTTCCTCGCCGAGCCAGTCCGGCTTGTCGAAAGCCTCGTCGTCGTGATCCAGCTCGATTTCGGCCACTAACAGCCCTTCGTTGTCACCGTGAAATTCGTCGATCTCCCAGCGGTGTTTGCCCCGCATCAGCACGTAGCGGGTCTTGCTGATGACGCCCGGCAGGCACAGGCCAAGCAGCGCCTCCGCGTCACCGGGCGGGATCGGGTACTCGAATTCCTGGCGGGCAAGACCCTTGCTGGCACCCTTGATGGTCAGCCAGGCCTGATCGCCACCGAGGCGCACCCTCACGGAGCAGCCCGGGTTCACCGAGAGGTAACCCTGTTTGTAGACGGTCGCCGCCGCGCCGGCGCGCCAGCCGTCGCCGCGGACCAGGAACTTGCGTTCTATTTCAATAGCCATGTGTCAATATAAACACCGATGGCACCCGTTGCGCCAGTGCTGGTTACAGTGTGACTTTCCGGCCGGCCGCGCGCGCTCTGTCAGGTTTCGGGCGAAGACGGCAATAATCCGCGCAGGTGACTCACGGCCGCCAGTAACCCTGCCCGAAACGGGGGGAAGCGGGAGATCAAAAGGCCTATACTTTGCTGACAAACTCACTGTCGGTACCCTCATGTCAGCACCGCTAAGCTACCAACTGGTCGAAACCCGCCTGCAGGAAAAACTCGATAACGGCACCACCCGCTGTCACCTCTGCCTGTGGCGCTGCAAGATCGGTCACGGCCAGCGGGGTTTTTGCCAGGCCCACGTCAACCGTAACGGCACCTTGTACAACCTGTCCTACGGTATTCTCTCGTCCATCGATGTAGACGCGATCGAAGACAAGCCCGTGCGTCACTATCGGCCCGGTACACGGGTGATGTCGGTGGGCAGTTACGGCTGCAGTTTTCGCTGCGGTGGCTGCCACAACCTCGAGATCTCCTGGGGCGTGAGTGCGCTGGACGATCTGGCGCGCGGCGAGTCACGAGAAGCCTGGGTGAAACCGCAATCACTGGTCGAGAGCGCGCTGCGCGCGGGTGTGCAGGGAATCGCTTTCACCTATTCAGAACCCGCGGTGTGGCTCGAGTATGTGATCGACACCGCCGAACTGGCGCACCGCGCGGGCCTGTATACCGTCTATGTTTCCAACAGCTTCATAACCGATGAAGCCCTGGAGCTGGCGGCGCCGCATATCGACGTGCTGTGTTCGGACATCAAGAGCCTGAGCGATGATTTCTACCGCGAGATCTGCCGGCCGGCACGGGTCGAGCAGGTGTTGCACGCGATAAAAAAGGCCCACGATCTTGGTATTCACGTGGAGACCCGCACCAATATCATTCCCGGCAAAAACGATGACCCGGAAGAGCACTATGCCATCGCCGCCTGGGTGCGCGACAACCTGGGCGTGGACAGCCCCTGGCACATCACGCGTTTTTTCCCGGCCTATCAGCTGAGCGAGGTGCCGCCGACACCGGAGCCGGTGTTGTTTGCCGCCCGTGACGCAGCACAGCGCGCGGGGCTGAAAAATGTTTACGTGTATAATGACAAGGGTTGCGACTGCGCCAGCGAGAACCGGCCAGTGGAATCCTGGCTCGGGACCAGTGCCGAAGCACTGCACCAGGTCAAGAAATGCGCAGCCGGTTGCTGCGGTGATGCCGGCGTGCTTCTGAAAAAGTACGAGCAGGGCCGCACGGAACGTTCAGATAGGTAGGGGTTGGTACGATGACGAGAACAGTGCAGTGCGTGGTGTTGAAGGTCGAAGCCGAGGGCCTGGACAGGCCGCCGCATCCGGGTGAGCTTGGCGAGCGGATCTATGCCAACGTCTCGCGGGAGGGTTGGCAGCAGTGGCTGGAGCGGCTGACCATCATCATTAACGAAAACGGCCTGACGACGGCCGATCCGCAGAGCATGGAAATGATCGAAAAACACATGCTGGGATTCTTTTTCGATGAAGGCGACTTCGGCCAGCTCCCGGCGGAGTTTCGTCCGGCGGCCGGCGGCAAGAAATAAAGCCGCGCCTAGCGGGCGGCGGCGGTCATGCGGAACACCGGCGCGACCACAAACGTCAGTCTGGCGTGTGCCGCGCGCAGCGCGCCGATGACCTGTTCGGCTGTCGGGGCGCGGGCAAACAGGTAACCGGGGTACTGGTTGCCTTCCGGCAGTGGCACAAGTTCCTGGCCTTCACGGACGATGATGTCCACTTTTTCGATGTGCGGGACGCGTGACGCGGCGGTGATACCCTCGACCCGTCGCAGAATGCCACCCTGTTTGATCGGCAACATCATCACCCCGCGCGCACCTTCCAGCGGCACGGTTTCCACCGGCCGATCAGTCGCCAGGCCGATGGCCAGGGCTTCGATATGCAGATCCGCTCCGCTGTCCAGCGTGCGGGCGCAGTCTCCGCCGATAGTGCGCGAGGCCACTTCCAGAATCCAGGCATCGTCACGATTGATACGCAGCTCGGCGTGTACCGGGCCGGTGCTGAGACCGTAGACCGCGCAGGCCTGCGCGACCCGCGCCTCGACCCGCGCCCGGGCGTCGTGGTCGAGGCGCGACGGCGTGACATAAATGGTTTCTTCAAAAAACGGCCCGACCAGCGGGTCGGGCTTGTCGAACAGCGCGAGTGTCGTCAGTTCGCCGTGCTTCAGGTAACCCTCGTAGGCGACTTCGATGCCATCGATATACTCCTCAACCAGCAGGTGGGTGCGTTCGAATTCATCAGTGGCGTCCGCGATGATCCTGGCGACGCGCCGACAGGCCTCGACGAACGCCTGTGGGGTGTCGGCGCGGATAACGCCGCGGCTCGCGGACAGGTTCAGCGGTTTGATCACGCACGGCCACGGCAGGCCCGCCATCTGGCTCTCCAGCGGCTTGCCCAGATCTATAAGGCAGTGAAGGGGTACCGCGCAGCCGGCAAGCGACAGGTGCGCGCGCGCCAGATCCTTGCGGCGCGACAGGCGCGCCGCTGCCGGGGGATTGTGGGGCAGGCCCAGCTCCCCGGCCGCCCGGGCGGCAATCTCCACGGTGCTGTCGTCGCTGCCGAGTATGCCGGCGAACGGCGCCGCGCGGGCGACATCGAGAATCTGTTGTACGGCGGTGTCGGGGCGGTCCAGATCGAGGTGCAGGCCCTGGCGGACCTCGGTAGTCAGCGAATGCTCGCCGCGCGAGCCCAGCAGTACGTCCAGTCCCATCTGCCGGGCGGCGTTAAGGTAGGGCGCGATGCGATAGCTGCTGGGCTGGGCGACGAGCAGTAAGCGTGGTCTGCTCAGGCGCAGCCGCCTCCGGCCGCGCCACAGGCGCCGCAGGTCCCGGCGCCACCGGTTTTCGCGAACACGTTTTTGAATACGAAACTGCGATTCGCGCCCTGCGTCTTGTAGTCGATTTCCACACCTTCCAGGAAGCCGAGTGCGACCGCATCGATGTAGATTTTCATACCGTCCTGCTCCAGCACACAGTCGTTGGGCATGGGCTCCTCGACGAAGGTCATACCGTAGGACATACCGCCGCAGCCGCCACCGGAGACGAAGATGCGTATCCCGTTCACGCCGTGTTCGTTCTCGGTGAGCGCGATCAGCTGCTGGACAGCCTCCGGAGAAACTTTGAGTTCGTTGGTTAACTGCGATTTGAACTGCGCTTCGGCCATGGGTATCACCTTGTCATGAACAGCGGAAAGTAATAGCTGTGATTTTAGCACGGCTGCGAGGCCGACCGCCAAGCAACCCTGGCAACGTTGGTGGAATAGGTCCGGCGGCGTCACCGTTTCACGGTGGTTTCCGCGGTACTCTCGCAGAGCGGCCGTTGTGTCCCGGCGTGCACCGCGCCCGCTGTTGAGAACCGTTTGCGGCCAGGCTCCCCGGACGAGGATTTCGGTGCCGGCGATACCGGTCGGGGTCGGCCTGTTCGCCCTAGCCGGTGCCCCGCGAAGACATCAGCATATCGTTGAGTGTGCGGGCGGCGTTCGACAGCGTGCGGTCCCGGTGGTACACGGTTCCCAGGGCGCGTCGCAGTGCCAGCTCCTTGATCGACAGCGCCCTGATCTGGTCGTCCAGCATAGTCACCGGCAGCAGTCCCCAGCCGATGCCCACTGAAATGAGCATTTTGATGGTTTCCAGGTAATTGATCGACAGCGCGACATCCAGTTCGAGATTCAGTGTCGCAAAAACCTGTTCGGCGATCTGCCGGGTGAAGGTGTTGGCCGCCGGCAGGATGGCGACATGGGCGGCGAGGTCGCTGAGCGCAGGGCGCCTTGTTTTCGCCAGCGGGTGGTCTTCCGAGACGGCGATGGTCAGCGGATCGTCCCAGATTTTTTCGACCTGCAGTACCGCGGCCGGGGAGAGCGGCAGGGTGACAATGGCGAGTTCCAGTTCGCCCGTTTCAACGGCGTGGCAGGCCGCTTCGGAATCCATAAAACGGATATCCAGGCGCACTTGCGGGTAGCGGTGTACAAACTGCTTCAGGACCGGCGGCAGGCGGTGCAGGCCGATGTGGTGGCTGGTGCCGAATCGCAGGCTGCCGTGCACCTTGCCGCTCAGATTGGACAGGGTGCGCACACTGTCTTCCAGTTCCAGCAGAATGTTGCGGGCCCGCGGCAACAGGGTCTGTCCGGCTTCCGTGAGGCTGACGGTCCGGCCGATGCGGTCGAACAGGCGTGTCTGAAGTTCGTTTTCCAGCGCAGAAACGCGTTTGCTGATTGCGGGCTGGGTAAGGAACAGGTGCTCCGCCGCCCGCGAAAACGAGCCCGCATCGGCGACAGCGACAAACGCCTTGAGTGCCGAGATATTCATTGCCTTCAGTGTTCCTGTTGATGCCCAATGTATTCCAACTAGTTATAGAATACATGAAAAAGCTAAATTTGTGTTATCCGGTAGCCAGCCGTAGACTCTCTCATCAATCTGGAGAGAGTGATGGCCGGCAGAACGCTTTACGACAAAATATGGGACGCGCACCTGGTCCGCGAAGACGCGGATGGTACAGCGCTGCTCTACATCGACCGCCACCTTGTCCACGAGGTGACCTCGCCGCAGGCGTTCGAGGGGCTGCGGCTGGCCGGGCGCACGCCCTGGCGCGCCGCTTCCGTGCTCGCAGTGCCTGATCACAATGTGCCAACCACCGGACGCAGTAGCGGGGTCGGCGGTATTGCCGACCCGGTCTCGCGCGTGCAGGTCCAGACCCTGGATCAGAACTGTGAGGACTTCGGCATCAATGAATTCCACATGACTGATGTACGCCAGGGTATCGTGCATGTCATCGGCCCCGAACAGGGCGCCACCCTGCCCGGTATGACGGTAGTCTGCGGTGACTCGCATACCTCAACGCACGGCGCGTTCGGTGCGCTGGCGTTCGGCATCGGCACCTCCGAAGTCGAGCACGTGCTCGCCACTCAGTGCCTGATCCAGAAGAAATCGAAAAACATGCAGGTGCGGGTGGAGGGCGCCCTGGGCCCCGGTGTGACAGCCAAGGACGTTGTGCTGGCGATTATCGGCAATATCGGCACTGCGGGTGGTACCGGCTACGCTATCGAATTCGCGGGCGAGGCGATCGCCTCGCTGTCCATGGAAGGGCGCATGACGGTGTGCAATATGGCCATCGAGGCCGGCGCGCGCGCCGGCATGGTGGCAGTCGACCAGACCACCATCGATTACGTGGCCGGTCGGCCGTTCGCGCCGGCCGGCTCGACCTGGGAGCGCGCGGTTGCGGCCTGGCGTGATCTGCACAGCGATGCCGACGCAGCGTTCGACCGCGTAGTGACGCTTGACGCCGCCGATATCTATCCGCAGGTCACCTGGGGCACATCGCCGGAAATGGTCGTC
>JAJDOI010000105.1 GCA_022340245.1 Thiogranum sp. | reverse complement strand
CGTGCCGCGAAGCGGTGTGGCCGTATCGGCCCGGTGAGCGCAACCCGCGCCTGACGCGCAAGCGCCAGGAGGATGCGCAGGACAATCCGCTGGGCAACTACTTCCGCGTGCGCCACCTGCACCTCAACCAGCTGCACAACGCCATTGCCGAGGCGGGCATTCTGTACGCCAGTGCCTCGGTGCACAGCGGCTGGTACGAGGTGGACCACGACAGCGGGCAGATACCCTACCGGCAAGACGAGGTGGGCGGGCACGCCTTTGCCATTGTCGGCTACGACGAGTACGGGCTGTGGATCCAGAACTCCTGGGGCGAGGACTGGGGGCAGAACGGCTTTGCGCACCTTTCCTACGATGACTGGCTGGAGAACGGCTACGACTGCTGGGTGGCGCGGCTGGGGGTGAAAACCCGCAGCCTGGGGATGGACCGGAAAGGCGGCCCGCTGGGGCGCGCGCTGGGCTTCGACTATGTGCCGCACAACGAGGTGGTGATGTCGGACATCCGGCCGCACTTCATCAACCTGGGCAACGACGGCCGGCTGTCGCGGTCGGGCCGCTACCAGACCGGCGAGCAGGACCTCGATGAGATCATCAGCACCATTGACGAAAAGCTGCCACCGTCAGCCGCGGCGCGCGACATCCTGATCTACGCGCACGGCGGGCTGAACGACGAAAAGGCGTCGGCCTCGCGCATCGCCAGCATGCTGCCCTACTTTCTCGGCAACGCCATCTACCCGGTGCACTTCATGTGGGAGACGGGCCTCATGGAGACCATCCGCAATATTGTCGAGGACGCGCGCCGCAACCGGCGCTTCGGCGGGCTGTGGGACGAGGCCAAGGACCGCTTTCTGGACCTGCTGGACGATGCCCTCGAGCTGGCCACGCGCAACCTCGGCCGGCCGATCTGGGCACAGATGAAAGACAACGCCATACGCGCCAGCGACACCGACGGCGGCGCGGATATGTTTGCCGGGCGGCTCGCCGACTACCAGGCCAACGGCAACAAGTTCAATTTACACCTGGTGGGCCACAGCGCCGGCAGCATCCTGCTGGGGCGGCTGGTGCCGGAGCTGTACCGCTGGGGGCTGAAGGTGAACAGCTTTACCCTGTATGCCCCCGCCTGCACCCTGGACCTGTTCGAGGAATCGATTGCGCCCTATGTCGGTGCCGGTGGAAACATCGACCGCCTGACGCTGTTCAACCTGCGCGATGAAACCGAGCGCGACGACAACGTGGCGGGCATCTACCACAAGAGCCTGCTGTACCTGGTGTCGCGGGCCTTCGAGACGCCGCACAAGAAACCGCTGCTGGGCATGGAACGCTTCGTCAAGGAAAACGACACGTTCACTGCGCTGCTCGGCAAAGCCGCAAAGCGTTCCGACTCGGTGGTGATGTATTCCACCGGTGGCCGCAAGGTGCAGCTGCAGTCGAAGTCAGAATCCCACGGCGGCTTCGACAATGATGTGGATACGCTGAATTCCACCTTGCGGATTATCAAGGGGCGGGATGCGATTGTGCGGCCGTTTGAGGATACGAAGAAGAAGACGGGTTAGCGTGCCTGCAACTCAATCGCGGCTTAGGGATAAAGGGTGACTGCATTTCCCAGGCCTTTTCTGACCCCGGATTTTTGCTCCTAGAATCATCTATCTATATGTTTATAAATACTTTTACGCCAGCGTAGCGATTACTTTCCGCCTTTTCCACGGTAGCGCTTGATATGTACACTATTTGTACATACACTTAGGCCATGGATTACTCTTGGGACCCACGGAAGGCGTCCGGGAATCTGCGCAAACACGGTGTGGATTTCGCTGATGCTGTGCTCGCTCTTGAGGACGAGAACGCGCTCACCATCGACGACAGGGATCACGATGAACGGCGCTTCAAAACACTCGGCATGGGGCCATATGCGAAGGTGCTGTTTGTGGTCCATGCCGAGCGCGACGAAGACTGCATTCGCATCATTTCTGCCCGTAAGGCGGACCGCCAGGAGGTCAAGCAGTACTACCAGGGCCTAAGTTTATGAACGAAGATTTCAGCAAAGGCAAACGGGGCGCCGTGGTCAAAGCCGGCCCCAACAAAGAACGGATTACGATTCGTCTTGATGCGGACATCATTGAACACTTCAAGCGACTTGTGCATGAAGCGGGCGGCGGTAACTACCAAACGCTCATGAACGATGCATTGCGCGAGCACATACGTATGCACGATTCATCATTGGAGGACACGCTGCGCAAGGTCATTCGCGAAGAGCTCAAGAAAGCGGTGTAAGCGAATAAAACGAGACAGGTGGCCGCGTTTATTGCGGCGGGATTTGCAGTGGCATCGCCGGCGGTTCGTCATCCTTTGCTTTGTTCCGCAACGCCTGGCCGCTCTTTTCCAGTACTTCACCACCCTTTTCGATCAGGTTGTCACCGGTCTGCTTTATTTTTTCCTGCAGGGTGGGCTCTTCGAACGGGTTGCTGAGCAGCGGCCGGTCCTGCCCCAGGTTGAAGCCGAACCAGAGGCCAAGCGGTATGCCGATGACCATGCCGAAAATAAATCCCTTGATGCGTCTCATGGCTGGTGCTCCTTCTTTGTGAACGGGTTCAAACCGGATACGGCTCATTATATTGTGATGAGCTGGGGAAATCCGTGTTCCGGCTCACTCCAGCGGCGGTTTTCTCAGCGCAGCTGATCGACGGCGGCGCGCAGGGCGATGTAATGGCCGGCCAGGGCCTGGCGCATTTCCGGCTGGTCGCTGACCACCAGTCCCCAGATCATGCGCCGGTTCATGTCGAGCCATTTCTCGAAGCCGTCTTTTTTCTGCGCCTGTTCGATAAAGCGTTTGAACAACCCGGCGCTCAGTTCCATGGTGTGTTTACGCGCGCCGCTATCGAGGTTGGCCGTGAACGCCGCAGCCGCAACACCGAAGACGCTGTCGTGCCGGATATCGTGGCCTTCCTTGCGCAGGTGCATGACCAGCGGCGAGCTTCCCAGCATGGCAAACATCAGCAACGCGATCTGTTCGTCGACATCGTTGACTTGCGCGAGGTGGCCGGCGGCCGTCAGGGCGCGCAGCGCAATATCGAACAGCACCAGGCCCGCCTGTTCGTCGATCGGCGCGCCGTCGATGTCGCGACCCTGGGTCGACGACAGACCTTTGGCGTAGGTTTTGATAGCTTGCGTGAATTCATCCGCGGGTGCCGGCGGTTCAGGCGGGGAGGCGCGAAACAGATTGAGCAGTCGGGCAAACACGCGGGCACCATAACATGTAATGACCGGAATGTGATGTCACACTCGCGGTGTCGGCACGTTACCAGGGCAGGGTGTCGCAGGCCTTCATGTCACCCCGTTCCAGGCCGGTTCGAAACCATTTCACCCGCTGCGCGGAGCTGCCGTGGGTAAAGGAATCGGGACTGACATACCCCTGGCTCTGCTTTTGCAGCCGATCGTCCCCGATGGCGCTGGCCGCCCTCAGGCCTTCCTCGACATCGCCCTCCTCCAGCAACTGGCGGGACTGTTTTGCGTGATGTGCCCACACACCGGCGAGACAATCGGCCTGCAACTCCTGGCGTACCGAAAGCTGGTTGGCTTCCGCCGCGCCGAGCCCTCGCCGGGCCTGCTGCACTTTTTCGGATACGCCCAGCAGTGTCTGGACATGGTGGCCCACTTCGTGCGCGATCACATACGCCTGGGCGAAATCACCCGGCGCCTTGAAGCGATGCTTGAGATCGCTGAAAAAAGCGAGATCGATGTAGAGCTTGTGATCGCCAGGGCAGTAGAAGGGGCCCATGGCGGCCTGGCCCAGCCCGCACGCGGAGCTGACCGCGCCACGAAACAACACCAGGTGCGGCTCCTGGTAGGTGTCTCCCTGCTGTCGGAACAGCTCTCGCCAGGTATCTTCGGTATCGGCCAGCACCACAGAGACGAAATCGACCTGTTCCTGTTCCTCGGCGCTTTGTGCCACCGGCTGACTCTGCCCGGAAGAAACCGGTTCCGTCACCCCGCCCTCATTCAGCAGAATGCCGAGATTTCCGCTGAACATGAGCCAGGCGCCGACAGCCAATACGGCAACCGCCGTCCACTTGAAGCCCAGTACGCGGTATACCGCCGGCAGCAACCTGAGCAGTCCGCCGCCACCCCTGCCGCCGACAGTCGGCCCGCGCATGCCGCGCCGGTCTTCGATGTTGCTGCTCTGCCGCCTTCCCCGCCAACGCATGGCACTAACCCTCGCGATCGTTCGATGTTTGCTCGGTTAACTAACAGCTACGGGCTGTCTCGCTGGTGGCGATCCCGAACTCATCGCCATTGCGGCGGGCGTTCAGCATCAAAGCCCATCACCCTGGCGACGTTCAGTGTAGCGCAAAACTGCCGGATCACCGCCGCCAGCCTCACCCTGTGACGCTGCGCTGTCACGAAACTGCAGCGCCGCGAGCCGTGCATACAGCCCGTTTTCCGCGACCAGCTCGTCATGCGAGCCGCTGGCGACGATCCGCCCGGCGTCCATCACCAGGATCTGATCCACTTTGCGTACCGTGGCAAGACGGTGCGCGATAATCAGCGTGGTGCGGTGTTGCATCAGGCGTTCCAGCGCGTCCTGCACCAGGCGTTCGCTCTCGGCGTCGAGCGAACTGGTGGCTTCATCGAGCAGCAGCACCGCCGGGTCGCGCACAATGGCACGGGCGATGGCGATGCGCTGGCGCTGGCCGCCGGACAGGCGAATGCCGCGTTCACCGAGGAAGGTGTTGAAGCCCTGCGGTAACTCGTCGAGAAATTCCGCTGCGTGTGCGGCTTGTGCGGCGCGCCGCACGTCGGCATCGTTGACCCCGGGAAAGCCGTAGCGGATGTTTTCCCAGGCATCGGCGCCGAAGATGACCGGATCCTGTGGCACCAGCGCCATGCGCTGACGCAGCTGTCGCGGATCGGCCTGGCGGATATCGACACCGTCGAAACGGATCACGCCGGCGTCCGGATCGTAGAAGCGCAACAGCAGCTGCAGCACCGTTGACTTGCCGGCGCCCGAGGGGCCGACCAGCGCCACTTTCTGCCCGGGCTGCAGGGTCAGTGACAGCTCGCTGAGCGCGGGGCTGTCCGGCCGAGAGGGATAGCTGAAGGTGACATGACTCAGCTGAACCTCGCCGCGCGCGGGTTCGGGCAATGCAACGGGCGCGGCCGGCGGGGATATGAGCGGTTCGGTGTTGAGCAGTTCCAGCAAACGTTCGGTGGCGCCGGCGGCACGCAGCAGGTCACCGGCCACCTCGCTCAGCGCACCCACCGAACCGGCGACC
>JAJDOI010000077.1 GCA_022340245.1 Thiogranum sp. | reverse complement strand
TGTCGGTCGGAACGACCCGGGTTTTGTCCACAATGGTCCGCTTGCGGGCCTGGTGGCTGTTTGCGCGGGGTCCGATGTCATGCACCCGCTGGGGGCGCTTACAACCGGCGCCGTGGCCGGCGGCCTGTTTGTCTGGTTGTTCACCGTGACCCAGAACCGCTGGAGGATCGATGACGTCCTCGGTGTCTGGCCGTTACACGGGCTGTGTGGTGTGTGGGGTGGTATCGCCTGTGGCATTTTCGGCAGCACCAGCCTGGGAGGTCTGGGCGGGGTGAGCCTCGGCGCCCAGCTTGTGGGTACCGCCCTGGGCGTCGGTATCGCATTGACCGGCGGGTTCATCGTCTATGGCGCGATCAAGGCGGCAATCGGGTTGCGCCTCGACCAGGAAGATGAGTACCGCGGCGCCGATCTCAGCATCCATCATATCGCCGCATCGCCGGAATATGATCGCTGAGCTGTCGCCGGGGGGCGTTGGGTTGTTGTTCCCCGGGTCAACATGAATTGAAATCCCCCACGGTTTTCATTAGAGTCCGCTCCTAGCTTCAGGTGCTCCACGGGCGTTCGCCCACGGAGTGAAACGGGAAGCCGGTGCGCCGCGTTGACAAACGCAGGCAAGGCCGGCGCTGCCCCCGCAACGGTAAGCGAGTGAAAGCGAGTCACAACGCCACTGTGGGTTTCCACGGGAAGGCGATTCGCTGGAAAGGGAACTTTCCTCGTGAGCCCGGAGACCGGCCTGCAGCCACACAGCCATTCGCGGAGGGCGGCGGCGCTGCACGGGTTTTTCCCGGTTCAGTCTGTCTTCCCCCCGCCTGGTTCGGCTTTATAAAAGGATGTCCGTGCGCGCGGGTGTGCGCGCGGCGACAGGAAGACGTCCATGCATACATGTCCCAAACTGCCGGCCCGGCTCGCCGGTGTTCTGCTTATCACCCTGTACCTGCCGCTCGGCGCATTTGCTGAACAGAACCCGATTGTTGTCACTGCAACCCGAATTGCCACGCCCGAGAGCGAGATCGGCAGCTCGGTCACGGTCATCTCCGCGGACGAGATCCGCCGCAGGCAGTACAAGACAGTCGCCGAAGCGCTGCGCATGGTGCCGGGCCTGGATGTCGTGCAGGCCGGCGGCCCCGGACAGCAAACGTCGGTGTTCATCCGTGGCGCCAGCTCTTCGCACACGCTGGTGCTGATGGACGGTATCAATATTTCCGACCCCAGCAGCCCGATCGGCGCCGTGGATTTTTCCAGCCTGATGCTGGATAACGTGGAAAGAATCGAAGTCGTGCGTGGCCCGCAAAGCACCCTTTACGGCGCAAACGCCATTGGCGGCGTCATCAACATCATTACCCGCAAGGGGGAAGGCCGGCCGCGCGCCACGCTGAGCTTGCAGGGGGGCAACCACACCAGTTACTACCAGCAACTGGCGATGCTCGGGTCGCAGGACCGCGTCGACTATTCTGTCAGCGGCACGCACCTTAAAACCCATGCCAGTTCGGTGACGCCGGAGGGACTGCGCAACGGCTTGCCGTCCGAAGCCGACCGATACAGCAACAGCACGCTGTCGGCCCGGCTGGGGCTTGCGGCCAACGAAACGCTGGATTTCGCCCTGCTGGGCCGTTACATCAATGACAAGCAGCAGATAGACCCGGAGGTGGGTTTCGGTACCATCGAAGATCCCAACGCAGAAGTGAAAAACCGCGAATACTTCCTGCGCGGTGAATCCAGGGCAAGCTTGCTCGACGGCCGCTGGGATGCCAGTGCGGCGGTGTCCTACACGGACTACAACCGGCGCAACAACAATCCGAGAAGCGACCCGTCCGAGACGCTGCAACACACCCGTTTCCAGGGCGATACCCTGGAGTTCAGTCTGGACAATGACGTGTATCTGAGCGAGGCGCACACGCTTACGCTGGGCGGCGGTACCAAGAAAGAAAGCATGAACAACGGCGGCTTTTCCGATTTCGGCGGGTTTGTCGTCGAGGAACTTTCCCGGGCGAGCGAGCGCACCAATTACGCCTACCTGCAGGACCAGTTCAGTTTCGCCGAACGCGTGTTCGGGACTGCCGGCCTGCGCCTGGACGATCGCGACGACTTCGGCACGGAACTGACCTACCGGCTAACCGGCGTGTACCGATACCAACCGACCGCGACGCGTTTTAGCGGCAGTGTCGGCACGGGCTTCCGGGCACCGTCATTGTTCGAACTCTTCGGTTTCACACCGAACAATTTTGGTTCCGCCTACCGCGGAAACCCCGATCTGGAGCCGGAAAAGAACTTCGCCTGGGACCTGGGGGTGGAACAGGCCCTGATGGCAGACCGGGTGACGGTCGGCGCGACCTATTTCAGGAACGACATCAAGAATCTCATTGAGACGGTCTTTGACCCGGGCTTCAACAGTACCTCGGAAAATATCAACAAGGTGCATTTGAGCGGTGTCGAGGCGTTCGTGTCCACCGACATCGGCACGCGCCTGTCGATGCGCATCGACTATACTTTTACCGACGCCGAGGTGAGCGATAACAGTGATCGTCCGTTGCTGAGACGCCCGCGAAATAAGGCGAGTGCTGATATCAATTATACGCCCACGGACAAAACCGGCCTGTACCTGGGCGTTGACTATGTCGGCAAGCGCAAGGATATCGATCGCACCACCGCAGCGGTGATCGATGCGCGGGACTACACGGTTTTCAATGCCGCGCTGACCTACCAGGTGCGTCCCGCGTTGCGCCTGGAGGCGCGCGTCAATAACATCCTCGATGCGAACTACGAACCCGCTGATGGCTTTCAGGCGCTGGGGCGCAACTACCTGCTGGGATTCACGGCCAGCCTGTAAGTAAAGCCCGCGTCGGGTCGATACCGGCCGAACAACAGGAACCGATAGATGGGACACCGACTCTCAAAAATCTACACGCGTACCGGGGACGACGGAACGACCGGGCTGGGTGATGGATCGCGTATCGACAAGGACAGCCTGCGGGTCGAGGTGTTCGGCAGCGTCGACGAGCTCAACAGTGTCATCGGCCAGCTGGCCGCGTGTTCACTGCCCGACGAGATAGGCCGGGAAGTGAGTGATATCCAGAACGACCTGTTCGATATCGGCGGCGAGCTGTGCATACCGGGGCGCAGTGTCGTCACCGACCGGCAGGTCGAACGCCTGGAACAATGCCTGGACGCGTTGAACGCGCCGCTCCAGCCGCTCAAGGAGTTCATTCTGCCCGGTGGTACGCCGGCCGCGGCTGTCTGTCACCTGGCGCGCGCGGTCTGCCGACGCACGGAGCGTCGCGTAGTCAGCCTGGCGCGTGAAGAAACCATCAACGCGGCGACGTTGCGTTATCTGAACCGGCTGTCCGACCTGCTGTTTGTCATGGCTCGCAGCCTGAACAATGCCGAAGGCGTGCCGGACGTGCTCTGGCAGCACGGGAAAAACACCTAGGAGCCTGTCGGGTCTGGCAACGCTCTATCACGCGCTCGCACCATGCTCGCTACGATCGCCCGGGTTCGACAAGCTCCGGGGATTCCGACAAAGACGAGCGCGGCGGGGAACCAATATCTCGGTACCAGGCCCGCAGTGAGGGTGTTGCTGTAAGTGCCTCGGCTGTATCCCTGGGGCTAGCGGGGAACCTTGGCCTCCTCGCGCAGGGCTTGGCGCGCCCGCTCGATTTGCCGGCACATGATTTTTGCGCCGCCGAGGATGCGCGGGGCCTGGCGCTGGATCAGGTCCGGATCGATGACATATAACTGCTGATTGCGCACTGCCGAGACCTGCGGCCACGTCTGCCAGCGTTCCAGCCAGTCCGGCCGTTCGCGGGCTTTGCCGCTGGCGATGATGATCTGCGGGTCGGCCGCCAGTACCGCTTCGCGATTGACAACCGGCGCCAGCGTGTCGAGTGCGGCAAAAATATTCTCGCCGCCACACAGTGTGATCAGCTGGCTGATCAGGTGGGCACCGTTCACCGTTATCAACGGCTGATCCCAGATCTGGTAAAACGTCCGTACCGGCGTCCTGCCCGAGTAGTCGTGGATGAGCTGCCGGTAGTCGGCGCGAAACTCGCGCGCAGTGGCTTCGGCTACTGCGCTGGTTCCGGACAACCTGCCGAGACGCTGCAGATTGGTGGCAATGTCTTCAAGGCGACGTGGTTCGCTGTAAAACACGGGGATGCCGAGATTGATCAGCTGCTCGACCTGGGTAGCGACATTGCCGCTTTTCCACGCCACGACCAGATCGGGTTGTCGCGCCACGATCGCTTCGGGGCTGAGATTGCCGGCGCTGCCCACTACCGGCAGGTGTTGGGCTTCGGGCGGGTAGTTGCTGTGGCTGACAACGCCCACAATCCGGCTGCCGGCGCCGGCGGCGAATAGCAGCTCGGTGGTATGCGGTGCCAGGCTGACAATGCGCTGCGCCGGTTTCTCCAGCGCCACACGGCGCCCCGCGTCGTCGTTCACCGCGATGTCCGCGGCCGCTATCCAGTGGAAAAAAAACAGGCCTATCGGGAACAGGTAAGCTAAACGATGCATCTCTTCTCGGTGCCGGTTGGGCGCTAGCGGTGAATCGATACGGGTTGCCGGGCGGTGTAGCGACAACAGGCGATCCCTGTCGTGTCTGGGCGGTTATACCCGATCGGGGCGTGGACGGCCACCGATTTGCGGTAAACTGGGCGACCCTTGGAACTGATAGTGGCGAGCCATGAAACAAACAGTGAATCCCCCGGCTGTGCGCTGGCACCATCTTCCCGACGCGGCCGCTATCGCCGCGGAAACCGTGCGGCGCATGTTGTTGGCCGCCGACGCGGCGATTGCCCGGCACGGCGTGTTCCGCGTGGTGCTGGCCGGTGGCAGCACGCCCGAGCGCGCCTACCGGCAACTTGCCGACAGCGACGCCGACTGGGCGCGCTGGGAACTGTATCTCGGCGACGAACGCTGCCTGCCCGCCGATGATGCGCAACGTAACAGCAGGATGATCGAACAGGCCTGGCTGGCGCAGTCCCCGATCGCGCCCCACCAGGTCCATTGGATACCGGCCGAACGTGGCGCCGCACAGGGTGCGCGCGACTACGAGGCGGTGATCGAAGCCGTTCTGCCATTCGACATGGTCCTGCTGGGTATGGGCGAAGACGGTCACACAGCGAGCCTGTTCCCCGGTCATCACCACGATACGGCTCGCCTGGTCGTACCCGTCGAGGATGCGCCGAAGCCGCCGCCCGAGCGTATCAGTCTGAACTTCGGCACCTTGGGCCAGACGCGTGAAATGCTGTTGCTTGTCAGCGGTGCAAGCAAACGGGACGCGGTGCATCGCTGGCGCAATGATGAGCCGCTACCGGTTGCGGGCCTGCAGTGCGACGCCGGCATCGATGTGCTGATCGATCACGCGGCTACGGCGTAACGGAGCAGAGCGGAATACGATGAAAATGAATAAGAAGCTGGTTGTCTATCTGATCGTGGTGACGGGGTTGCTCACCTACGTGCTGTACCGCTACAACCGTTCGCAGCCGCCGGACCAGGAACAGATCGAACGCTGTAATCAGCTGGTGAGCAAAATGCCCGAGAGCACAAAAGAGGAGATCAACAAGAACATCAATACCTTTCTCGAGTGCCTTGGCGAATAGCGTGGCAAGGTAGGGGGTGTTGCAGTACTGAAATGGTCGGGGCGAGAGGGTGAACCGGAATGCGACGAAGGTCCGGTGGACCTTTGTCCCGGCGAACGCCGGACGTTGTTTGTCCGGCCGGGAATCCGAACGCCCGCGGTGTCAGTCTGCTACCGTACGCGGGAAAGTGTTACCTATATGACCGGTAAACACCATCACTGAAATGGTCGGGGCGAGAGGATTTGAACCTCCGACCCCTTCGTCCCGAACGAAGTGCGCTACCAGGCTGCGCTACGCCCCGATTATTCAGTAACTGCGATTGACCGAGAAATCGGCCAGGCCGTACAGGGCCTCTTTGTAGGGCCCGGCCGGCAATTCGGCCAGCGCCTCGATGGCCAGATCCGCCTCGTCCTGCGCGGATTGGGCAGTGTACGCGATGGCCCGGGTTGATTCAATTGCCGCCATGACCGTGTCGATCCCCTCGAGCCCGCCTTTTTCAATCGCTGTGCGGATCGCCTTGACCTGCTCCGGGGTCCCGTTGCGCATGGCGTGGATCAGGGGCAGGGTGGGTTTGCCTTCGGCGAGGTCGTCGCCGATATTCTTGCCGATGTCTTCGCTGGAGGCGCCGTAGTCCAGCGCATCGTCGATCAACTGGAAGGCTGTGCCCAGGTGCATGCCGAAGCGGGCCATGGCCTGTTCTACGTGTTGCGGCTGTCCGCCGAGCACCGCGCCCAGGTGGGCGGACGCTTCGAACAGCTTGGCAGTCTTGTAGCGGATGACATCGCGATAGCGGTCTTCCGTGGTGTCCGGGTCGTGGCAGTTGAGCAGTTGCAGCACTTCGCCCTCGGCGATCACGTTGGTCGTATGCGAGAGGATCTCCATGACCCGCATGCTGCCGACGCTGACCATCATTTCGAAGGAACGGGAATAGAGAAAGTCGCCCACCAGAACAGCCGCCTCGTTACCCCAGATGGCGTTGGCGGTCTGGTTGCCGCGGCGCAGATCCGACGCATCGACGACATCATCGTGCAGCAGGGTGGCGGTGTGGATGAATTCGATGACCGCGGCCAGTTCGATATGGTCGTGCCCTTGGTAGCCACAGGCGCGCGCGGCCAGCAGCACCAGCAAGGGCCGCAGGCGCTTGCCACCGCTATTAATAATGTAGCGTCCGAGCTCGTTGATCAGCGCGACATCCGAGCGCAGACGCTCCAGAATGAGGCGGTCGACCGCCTGAATATCAGCGCGCACCAGCTGTCGGATATCTTCGATATCCAGACTTACTTTTTGTTTTTCAAGGACTTCCTGCATTTGTCAACTGGGGCTCAACAAATCCGCGTCGGTTGGTGTTTACAGCCTAGTCTAGCCGCGAACGGCGCATGGTACCAGAAACTACAGCGTTTGACCCAAACCGGGAGAATCTATAGAATTGCGCCTCTTTCGGGTGCTGTAGGTTTGGAGAATCAGCCATGTACGCAGTTATTGTAACTGGCGGAAAACAATATCGCGTCAGCCAGGGCGACAAGCTCCGGGTTGAAAAGCTGGACGCCGCTGAAGGCGACAGTGTAGAACTCGACCGGGTGTTGATGGTTGTTGACGGCGCTGACGTCAAAATCGGTGCACCGGTCCTCGAGGGCGGTAAGGTAACCGCGCAAGTCAAAGCGCACGGCCGTGGAGACAAGGTGGAGATCATCAAGTTCCATCGTCGTAAACATCATATGAAGCGCCAGGGTCATCGCCAGGCCTTCACTGAACTGGAAATCACGGGCATCAGTGCCTGAGTTTGAGGTAGACAGCAATGGCACACAAAAAAGCCGGTGGTAGTACCCGTAACGGTCGCGATTCAGAATCCAAGCGCCTTGGCGTGAAGCTCTATGGCGGCCAGGACGTGGTGGCAGGCAATATTATCGTGCGTCAGCGCGGTACCCGCTTCCACCCCGGTGTGAATGTCGGGTGTGGCAGGGATCACACTCTGTTTGCCAAGGCCGACGGTGTTATCCGGTTCGTTACCCGCGGTCCAAAGAACCGCAAATTTGTGGACGTGGTTTCGTCCTGACCGTCAGCCGGTCTCGACACAAAGCCCCGTCCCGGTACGGGGCTTTTTTATGTCTGGTATATTTCTGTAAAACGCGTGAACCTGTAGCACCATGAAATTCGTCGACGAAGCTACTATTGATGTCAAAGCCGGTGACGGTGGCAACGGCTGCGTGAGCTTTCGCCGCGAAAAATTCATCCCCAAGGGCGGACCCGACGGCGGCGATGGTGGTGACGGCGGGAGCGTCTACCTGCTGGCCGATGTGGGTCTGAACACGCTGGCCGATTTTCGCTACGACCGTCGCTTCCGGGCCAGGCGCGGTGAAAACGGTGCGGGACGGAACTGTACCGGCAAGAGCGGCGAGGATCTGGAAGTGCGGGTGCCGGCCGGTACCCTGGTTTACGATGAAGACACCGGTGAACTGCTGGGGGACCTGGTCCGGGACCAGCAACGCATGCTGGTGGCGCGCGGCGGGTTTCATGGCCTCGGCAATGCGCGTTACAAGAGTTCGACCAACCGCGCCCCGCGCCAGTCCAAGCCCGGTACGCCCGGCGAGCAGCGCACCCTGAGGCTGGAGCTGAAGCTGTTGGCCGACGTCGGCCTGCTGGGCAAGCCCAATGCGGGCAAGTCCACCCTGATCCGTGCGATTTCGTCGGCCAGGCCCAAGGTGGCCGACTATCCCTTCACCACGCTTTATCCCAATCTCGGGGTGGTACGGGTGGCGGCGCACCGCAGTTTTGTGGTGGCCGATATTCCGGGTCTGATCGAAGGCGCTGCCGATGGTGCCGGTCTGGGTATACAGTTTCTCAAGCACCTGTCGCGCACCGGCCTGTTGCTGCACCTGGTGGATGTCGCGCCCCTGGATGGCAGCGACCCGGTCGACGGTGTGCGCATGGTGGTCGGTGAGCTGGAAAAATTCAACACGGAGTTGGGCGGGCGTGAGCGCTGGCTGGTGCTGAACAAGGTCGATCTGTTGCCCGAAGACGCACGCCAGGGCCGTTGCAGGTCGATTGTCGAACGTCTCGACTGGCGGGGTCCGGTGTTCGAAACCGCGGCAGTGTCACAACAGGGGACCCAGCAGTTGGTGTTTGCCATCATGGAGTACCTTGAACAACAGCAAGTGAGCGAGACGCCCGACTCATGACCGGTAGACAATCGCGCACCCAGGTTGGCGGCGCCCGGCGCTGGGTCATCAAGATCGGCAGTTCGCTGCTCACCAACAACGGCCGCGGGCTGGACCACGGTGCCATCCACGACTGGGTCGAGCAGATGACCGCGTTGCGCCGCAAAGGGTGCGAGGTGGTGCTGGTGTCCTCCGGCGCCGTGGCCGAAGGCATGAATCGCCTCGGCTGGTCAAAACGTCCGCGCGAACTGGTCTCGCTCCAGGCGGCAGCCGCTGTCGGACAGATGGGTCTGGTGCAGGCCTATGAGTCCAATTTCAAACAGCACGATCTGCACACTGCACAAGTGCTGTTGACCCACGACGACCTCACCAACCGGACCCGCTATCTCAACGCCCGGAGCACGCTCAGGAAGCTGCTTGATATGGGCGTGGTGCCGGTGGTCAATGAAAACGACACAGTCGCCTGCGAGGAATTGCGTTTTGGCGACAACGACACGCTCGCTGCCCTGGTGGCCAACCTGGTGGAGGCCAATCTGCTGGTTATTCTCACCGACCAGGCCGGGGTGTTTGACTGTGATCCCCGCGTCAATCCCGATGCCCGCCTGATTGCCGACGCGGACGCCGGGCACGGCGGCCTGCGTGAGGCCGCCAGCAGTGCCAGCAGCAGTGGACTGGGCAGCGGTGGCATGGCAACCAAAGTGCGCGCCGCCGAACTGGCGGCGCGTTCGGGCACCTATACCTGGATTGTGTCCGGCCGCGAGACGCGTGTCCTCGAACAGCTCGCAGGCGGCGCGGCGCTTGGCACGCTGGTACACCCGGCCAGTACCCCGCTGGCCGCGCGCAAGCGCTGGCTGGCGGGGCAGTTGCAGGCCAAGGGCCGCCTGATTCTGGACGATGGTGCGGTGCGCGTGTTGAAACAGGCGGGCCGCAGCTTGCTGCCCGTGGGCGTGACGGCCGTGGAAGGCGCGTTTCGTCGCGGCGAGGTGGTGAGTTGCTGTGATGCCGGTGGTAACGCTATCGCCCGTGGCCTGGTTAACTACGCGGCCGATGAAGCGCGCCGGATCATCGGCCAGCCGAGCGAACGCATCGAGCAGTTACTGGGCTACGTGGATGAACCCGAGCTGATCCACCGCGACAACCTGGTGCTGCTTTGAGGGAAGTGCCGGACACAAAAAAGCCGGTCAGCGACCGGCTTTTCCGGGAACCTGAAGCGGACGCGCCGTCAGCCCTGCAGGGCGCGGACGTGCTGGCCGAGACGGCTCTTGTGGCGAGCGGCCTTGTTTTTGTGGATCAGCCCCTTACCGACCGACTTGTCGATCACGGGAACGGCCTTGGTGTACGCGGCCCGGGCAGCCTCGGCGTCCCCGGTTTCCACGGCCTTGACAACATTCTTTATATAGGTGCGCAGCATCGAACGCTGGCTGGCGTTGCGCTTGCGGCTGACTTCCGCCTGGCGGGCGCGTTTACGAGCTTGTGCCGAGTTTGCCAAAATCTTTCTCCTGTCCCAGGTTCCAAAGAGCACGGTACTATGCGGATTTCGACGAATAATGTCAATCCGCAAGCGCGTGCCAGCGGTGTGAAATGAGCAAAAAACTGGTAAAAAGCACGGCCATCGTAGGGATTATGACCCTGATTTCGCGCGTGCTGGGCCTGGTGCGCGATATGGTGTTCGCGCGTTTTGGCGTCGGCGCGGGCATGGACGCGTTTTTTGTGGCCTTCAAGATCCCGAATTTCATGCGCCGCCTGTTTGCCGAGGGCGCTTTTTCCCAGGCTTTTGTGCCGGTGCTGACCCAGTACAAGACGCAGCGCGAGCCGGCTGAGGTCAAGGCGCTGGTGGATCGAGTCGCGGGAACGCTCGCGGGCTCGCTCGGCTTGCTGGTGCTGGTCGCCATATTGGCCAGCCCGGCGGTGGTCGTGGTGTTTGCACCGGGCTTCTGGAACGACCCCGTGAAGTTCGATCTGGCCGCCTATATGCTGCGGTTTACCTTTCCTTACCTGTTGTTCATGGCCCTGGTGTCGTTTGCCGCGGGGATACTAAACAGTTATGAGCGCTTTGGCGAAGCGGCCTTTGCGCCGGTCTGGCTGAATGTCGTGTTGATCGGCATGGCCCTGCTGGTGGCGCCGTCGCTCGACGAGCCCATGATTGCCCTGTCCTGGGGGGTGCTGATCGCCGGGTTCGTGCAGTTGTTGTTTCTGTTGCCGGCGCTGGCGCGGATTCACCTGTTGCCGCGGCCACGCTGGGGATGGCGTGATCCGGGTGTGCGCCGGGTTCTCAGGCTCATGGGGCCCGGCATCGTCGGCTCGTCGGTGTCGCAGATCAACCTGCTGCTGGATACGCTGCTGGCCTCGTTCCTGGTCACCGGCAGCGTCAGCTGGTTGTATTATGCTGACCGGCTGGTGGAATTTCCGCTGGGGATCTTCGGCATCGCCCTGGCCACGGTCATCTTGCCGGTCCTGTCGAAGGCGCACGCCAGCGAGTCGTCGGCGGACTTTTCGCGCACGCTGGACGCGGGCCTGCGCTGGGTTCTGCTCATTGGCCTGCCCGCCTCCGTGGGGCTGGTCGTCCTGGCCCGTCCGGTGCTCTCGACGCTGTTCGAGTATGATGACTTTCTCGCCCACGATGTCGCGATGGCGGGCCTGGCGCTGATGGCCTACGCTCTCGGGCTGCCGGGGTTTATGCTGGTCAAGGTGCTGGCACCGGCTTTCTACTCCAGGCAGGATACCCGTACCCCGGTGAAAGTGGCCATTCGCGCCATGCTGTCCAACATGGGCATGAACGCGCTGTTCGTGGTGCCGCTGGTGCTGTTCAAGGTGCCGGGGGCTCATGCGGGGCTGGCGCTGGCCACCGCGCTCGCCAGCTACGTCAACGCCGGGCTGCTCTACCGTCACCTGCGCCGGGACGGGGCATACCAGCCGCACACCGGCTGGTTGCGGCTGATGCTGCAGATTCTGCTGGCTGCGACGGTGATGACCCTGGTGGTTCTGTGGGGAACGCCGGGCGCCGATGCCTGGAGCGGCATGACGGCCGGCGAACGCGGCAGCCGGCTTTCGCTGGGTGTCGGGGCGGGGATCGTCGCCTACCTGACGGTGTTGCGGTTGGCGGGCATGCGCCTGTCGATGTTGTGGGCGCCGGCCGCCGAATCCGGGCGCACACCATGACAATGCGCGCTGCTTCATTATAATTTTGACTTTTAGCCAGCCTGATGCGACTGATACGAGGATTTCACAATCTGCAGCCCGACCATCACGGCAGTGCGGTGACCATCGGTAATTTCGATGGACTGCATCGGGGTCATCAGGCGGTGATTCGGCAACTGCACCGGCACGCTGCCGAGCAGGGGCTGATGACCACGGTCATGACCTTCGAGCCCACGCCGCAGGAGTATTTCGCGCCACAGACCGCACCGCCACGCCTGCAGCGGCTGCGTGACAAGCTGGCGCTGTTGCGGACGATGGCGGTGGATCAGACACTGTGCGTGCGATTCAACCGCGAGCTGGCCGAGCTGGAAGCGGCGGAGTTTGTCGACCGCATACTGGTGAAGGGACTGGATGCGCGGTTCCTGGTGGTGGGGGACGATTTCCGCTTCGGCAAGGCCCGCAACGGGGACTTTGCCTTTCTCCAGGAAGCGGGTCGTCGTGCCGGCTTCGCAGTGGTTAACACCAGCACCTTCTGCCATGGCGACGATCGCGTGAGCAGTACGCGCATACGCGATGCGCTGGCCAGCGGCGATCTGCGCGCGGCGCAAAGCATGCTGGGTCGGCCGTTCCGGATCTGCGGGCGCGTCGCGCCGGGACAACAGCGCGGCCGAACGATCGGGTTTCATACCGCCAATATCCACCTGCATCGTCTGATATCACCGGTGCAGGGTGTGTTCGCGGTCAAGGTCTTCGGGCTTGGCGACACTCCGATCACGGGCGTGGCCAATGTCGGCACACGCCCGACGGTGGACGGCAGTTACCAGCTGCTGGAAGTGCACCTGTTCGATTTCGATCAGGACATCTACGGCCGCTACCTGGACGTGGAGTTCTGCAAAAAGTTGCGCCAGGAAAAGAAATTTGAATCGTTCGACCTGTTACGCCGGCAGATCGTGCGGGATGTCGAACAGGCGCGCCGGTATTTCAGCGAGTGAGTGTGAGTGACTAATTACAAAGACACCTTGAACCTTCCCCAGACGCCGTTTCCCATGAAGGCGAACCTTGCCAATCGCGAGCCGGAAATCCTGACATACTGGGACGAAATGGGGTTGTACGCCAAATTGCGCGACCTCGGGCACGGGCGTCCCAAGTTTATCCTGCACGATGGCCCCCCGTATGCCAACGGCGACATCCATATCGGTCATGCGGTCAACAAGATCCTCAAGGATATAATCGTCAAGAGCAAAACGCTCAGCGGTTTCGACGCGCCTTATGTCCCCGGCTGGGATTGTCATGGCCTGCCCATCGAGCTCAATGTCGAAAAGAAAGTCGGCAAGGTAGGTCAGAAAGTCGATGCACCCACGTTTCGCGAGAAGTGCCGCGACTACGCGCGCAAACAGGTCGACGGCCAGCGCAAGGACTTTATCCGCCTCGGAGTGACAGGTGACTGGCTACATCCCTACCTGACCATGGACTACGGCTTCGAGGCCGACATTGTCCGGTCGCTGGGCCGGATTGTCGCCAACGGTCACCTGCACAAAGGTTACAAGCCGGTGCACTGGTGCACCGACTGCGGTTCGGCGCTGGCCGAGGCCGAGGTCGAATACGAGGACAAGGTTTCGCCGGCCATCGACGTCAGGTTCCGGGTGCAGGACGACGAAAGCCTGTTGGCGCGCTGCCACCATACCGAGGCAGACAAGGGAGAGGGTCCGATATCCGTGGTGATCTGGACCACCACGCCCTGGACCCTGCCCGCCAACCGCGCCGTCGCGCTGAATCCGCAACTTGACTACGCACTGGTGCAGGCCGATGTCGGCCAGGGTCATGAACGGCTGTTGCTGGCCGAGGCGCTGTTAAAGGACACCATGCTGCGTTACGGCTGCGATCAGTATCAGGTGGTCGCCTATTGCAAGGGCGAGGCGCTCGAGCACCTGAAGCTCGCGCATCCTTTCTACGATAGAGAAGTCCCGGTAGTACTCGGAGACCACGTGACCACCGAGGCCGGCACCGGCGCGGTACACACCGCGCCCGGTCATGGCCAGGACGACTACGTGGTCGGTCAGCGCTACAACATCCCGGTGGATAATCCGGTTGCGGCCAACGGTGTGTTCGTGGAGGGCACGCCGTTGTTCGCCGGCAAGCACGTGCTTTCGGCCAACGACGACGTGATCGACGTGCTCAAGGCACACGATGCGCTGGTGCACAGTGAAGCGCTTCGGCACAGCTATCCGCACTGCTGGCGGCACAAGACACCGATCATTTTCCGCGCCACACCGCAGTGGTTTATCAGCATGGAACAGCAGGGTCTGCGCGAAGCCGCCCTGCAGGCGAT
>JAJDOI010000154.1 GCA_022340245.1 Thiogranum sp. | reverse complement strand
CGGTTTTCTGTTTAAGCGGCTGGATATCGACCGGCGTCAGGCCGCCTTCGATCAGGCGGGTCGCAGCCAGGTCGGTACTGGCGGCCTCGATAACCCCCTCGATGGCATCGCCGCGCTGGCCGCGGGCCTTGTACTGAAACGTGGGCACCGGCTTATTCCGTCATGCCGCTCAGGCGCATGGCTTCGGACAGACTGGTCATTCCGCTGCGGGCGTAGTCCAGCGCGTTCAGCACCAGCGGCCGGTAGCCTGCCTGGCTGCGGGCCGCGCGCTCAAAATCAGCTGGATTGTTGCGCCGCAAGGCGTCTGCCAGTGTGTGGTCGATTTCCAGCAGTTCGTAAACGCCGATGCGCCCGTGGTAGCCGGTGTGATTGCACTGGTTACAGCCGTCGCCTTCCTGGAAGCCGTCGAGCACGGCGTCTTCGCCGAGGGTGCTTTTCAGCCAGGTTTCCTCACCGGGGTTCAGGGCCTTCGGGACTCTGCAATTGTCGCATAGCTTGCGTACCAGTCGCTGGGCCAGGATCGCCTGCGTCGACGCCGCAACCAGGTACGACTCGAGACCCATATCTATCAGTCGCATCGCGGTACTGACGGCGTCGTTCGTATGCAGGGTTGACAGCACCAGGTGCCCGGTGAGGGCCGCCCGAAGGGCAATCTCGCCGGTTTCCCGGTCGCGCATTTCACCCACCAGCATAATGTCGGGGTCCAGCCGCAGGGTTGTGCGCAGCACCCGGGCGAAAGTCAGATTGATGCGCTGGTTGACCTGCACCTGGTTGATGCGCGGCAACTGGTACTCCACCGGATCTTCAACCGTAATAATCTTCTTCTGCGGTTTGTTCAGTTCCGTCAACGCCGCGTACAGCGTGGTGGTCTTGCCGCTGCCGGTCGGACCGGTGACCAGCACCAGGCCATGGGGTTTGTGGATAATGCGGCGCACCCGCTGCAGCATGTCGTCCGGCATGCCCAGTTGCGGCAGTTTGCGTACCGCCGAACCATGATCCAGCAGGCGCATGACGACGGCTTCGCCGGTCTGCGTGGGAATCGTTGCCAGGCGCACGTCGATGTTCTTGTCCAGTACCCGCAGCGTAAACCGCCCGTCCTGAGGCAGGCGCTTTTCGGAAATGTCTGCCTCCGCCATGAGCTTGAGGCGGGACACGACCGCCGGCGCAATGCGGGTGTCGTTCATGGTGGTTTCGTGCAGTACGCCGTCGATACGCCGCCGGATACGCAGCACGTCTTCATCCGGCTCGATGTGAATATCCGAGGCGTCGGCGCGCACGGCATCTTCAAACACCGTCTGGATCAGGCGCACCACCGGCGCATCGCTCTGGTTGCTGCCGGCAGTCAAGTGACGCAGGTCGAAGGCATTGTCGGCCAGATCCTGGCCGACCTCGCTGGCAAGATTGCGCAGCTGATCGGCGTGCTGATACAGGCGGTCGATGTTTTGCAGCAGGTCGCTTTCCTTGACGCAGGCAATCTGCACGGGTGTCTTGAGAATGCGCACGAGTTCATCGAAGGCAAAAATATCGGTTGGGTCACCCATCCCCACAAGCAGGCCGTCGGACGTCTCTTTGAGCACAAGCGCGCGGTAGCGACGCGCATAGGTTTCCGGCAGCCGCGCCACCAGCTCCGGGTCGAGTTCAAAGCGGGTAAGGTTTACATAGGGCATGTCGAGCTGATCGGACAGCAGCTGCAACAGCTTGTCCTCGTTGACAAAACCGCTTTCCACCAGCACCCGCCCGAGTTTGCGGCCACTTTTCTTCTGTTCCGCCAGCGCTTGTTGCAGTTGCGCTTCGGATATCATCTTCTGTTCCACCAGCAGGTCGCCGATGCGAACACGTTTCCGGGGGCTCGTTGCAGCCATATCTGTTACCTTTTACCCGCGGTTTGCCAGGCCGGCGAGCGCCTGGATGCGTTGTTCGACGAAGGCTCTCACCGCATCCTGGGCCGGTAGTTGCGCGGCCCGCCGGTAGGACGAGAGCGCCGCTGACGACTGTCCGGAATGCTCCAGTGCCACGCCCAGGCCGGTCCACCAGACCGCCTGTCCCGGGCGCAGTCGCAATGCCGCACGGTAGCTGTCGACCGCTTCTGCATAGCGTTGCAAACGATCCTGGATCGCGGCCTGCAAGGCCAGAATGTCTGCATCAGCGGCGCCACCTTTGGCGAAATCCTGAAGCCATGCCAGTGCCGGCGCCAGCGCGCCGCGTTCCACCAGCAACTGCGCGTAGGCTATGGCCAGCTCGGTGTGGCGTGGCGACAGCGCCAGGCCTTCCAACAGCAGTGCCTCGGCCCTTTCCGGTTGGCCGTTGCGGATCGTCAGCGTGACCAGCTGCTCACGAGCGGTCTTGTACCGCGGGTCTTCTGCGAGCACCTGTTGCAGAAGATGTGCAGCAATGTCGTTGTCGTGTCGCGCAAGCGCGGTTTGTGCCTTGTTGAACAGCTGGTCCGCCGTCTCCCTGGGCGCCAGCGTCGCGATTTTCGTTGCCGGCGTTTTCGCCGCTGTTGTTGCGGGGTGCGCTGCCTCCGGAACAGAGACGGGTTCACTGGCGGCAATGGGCTGCGGCTCGGCTTGCCGGGACCGTTGGCTCGGGGGCTCGGTCGCGGATTTGGCAGGTCGCAATCCGCCGCGCGCAGGCCCTGCAGGGTTCAGCGTGGGTGTCGGCGGCGGCAATGGCAGCCGCTGCGTGGTGAGCGTAGCCGCGGTCTGGTCATTGCTCGCGCCGGTTACGTTGCCAGCCAGCCAGCACAGGGCAACGGCGGCGATGCCCGCAACCCCCCAGACAAGCCGGCCGGGCCGGCCCAGGTGCCGGGTCGTGCCGCCGGTGCCGAGCAGCCCGAGACTGTGCAGCGCGGCGACGTCGGCGCCCGCGGCCGGTCCCCGCCGCTGGTCGAGATCGCGAAGCATCTGGTTGATCAGGCTCATAGGCTATATGCATACAGCAGGCTGGCGCTGGTCAGCGCCACAATGCCCGCGAGGCCGGATGCGAGGGCCAGCCAGCGCGGCCGGCTGCGGTTTACATCTTCGGTGTCGCGCGCCGCGCGCACCAGGTGTTGCCGGCCGACACGCTCAGCGCCACAACCGTAGGCGGCCATCAATGATTTGTGACACAGCAGGTTCACCAGGCGGGGAACGCCGCGGCTGGAGCGGTGCAGCTGTCTTATCGCACCGCGGTTGTAAAGCGTTGGGCCCTGGTAGCCGGCCACGTGCAAGCGGTGGAGTACGTACTCGCCCAGCGTTCTGCGATCGAGCGGCTGCAGCTGATAGGAAAACACGATGCGCTGCCGGAGTTGGCGAAATTCCTTCTGCGCCAGCCTGGTGTCGAGTTCCGGCTGTCCGAACAATACCACCTGCAGCAGTTTGCGCTTTTCCGTCTCCAGGTTGGTCAGCAGCCTGAGTGCCTCGAGGCTGTCGTCCGGCATCGTCTGCGCTTCGTCCAGCAGCAAGACAAGCTGTTTACCCTCGGCGCTGATCTGCAACAGCCGTTCGTTGATCAGTTGCAGCAGGCGGTGCTGTCCGATGTTGCGCGCAAAACGAATGCCGAGTTCGTCGGCCAGCGCCATTCGCAAGGCGGTAGGATTCAGAAAAGGGTTCGGAATGTAAGCGGTGACGGCCGAGTCATCCAGTACCTTGAGCAGCTGCCGACACAGCAAGGTCTTGCCGGTACCGACTTCACCGGTGACCTTGATGAACCCCTCACCGCTTTGCAATGCCACCAGCAGCACGTTCAGCGCTTCCTGGTGACTGCCGTGATTGAAAAAGAACTCGGTGTCCGGCGTCAGTGTAAAAGGCGGCTCCTTGAGCTGAAAGTGCTGCAGGTACATACACTGTCCTCCCTGGTTCAGGGTAGCTCCATGTGGCGTGCCTCGCCGAAGCGCTGTTGCACCCGGTTCAGCTGCTGTGTCCACGTCTGATTGCCGGTTACCACCATCGGACGCAGCAGGATAACCAGTTCGGTCTTGGTCGATACCTTGCGGGTCTGGCGGAACATGTGCCCCACGACAGGCAGGTCGCCGAGAAAAGGTGTGGCGCTGAGGTCGTCCTGGGTGAGGTCCTGCATCAGGCCGCCGATGACCACCACCTGGCCGTTTTCCGCCCGCACAATTGTGTCGGACTCGCGTATGGTACTGGCGGCCAGCGGCAGGTTGAATTGCGTTTGGGATGAAATGGTGATCTGTGTATCTTCCTGCTTCACTTCACTGATAGCGGGATGCACGTGCAGCGTGATCCGGTCGTCCTCGTCGATCTGGGGCGTCACGTCGAGTGCGACGCCGGAAAAAAATGGTGTCAGAGTGACGTCGGCCGACTGGTTGTTTACGCCAGTGGTGACGTCGGTATTCACGTCAACGTCAGTGACGAAGTAGCGGTCGGTGCCGACCTTGATAATGGCTTTCTGATTGTTAACGGTTGACACCCGTGGGCTGGACAGGACCTGCACGTCTCCCTGGTTTTTGAGCAGTTCCAGCAGGGCATCGAAATCCCCCAGGTGCGCCTGGAGCGCAAAGACACTGCCGAGAGAATCGCGACTGGCGTTGGCAATGTTATTGAAAGGCGCCGCCAGGCCGGTGCCGAACACGCCGGCGGCGACTTCGCGGCTGCCACCCTGGATATCGATAAGCGATGTCCAGTTGATACCCGCCTGGAACTGGTCGTTGAGACGCACTTCAACAATCTTGGCCTCAATAATGACCTGGCGGTTGACCGACACCTGCAGGTCGTCCAGATATTGCTGAATAGCCAGAAGCTCGCGTGGCATGGCGTGAACCAGCACGGTTCCGGACAGGGGATCGGCGATGATCTTGCGACCGTTTTCTTCGCCGACGAGCAGTTTCAACGACTTTTCCAGATTGTGCCAGAAGTCAGTTTTCGAGCGTGTGGTGACCTGTGCGCCGGAAAACGACTCCAGATTGTTGTTAGTGTCCGATCCACCACCGCCCGCCGGCGGCGTTGTTCCGCCGGTGGCGCTACTGTTATTGGCGCCGCGACTGCCCGGGTTGGGAGCCTGGCTGACCTGCCCGGAGCTTACCCGCGTACGCGTCCCGCCCTGGCGGTCGATATCGAGGTAGTTCACCTGGAACACCTGGGAGCGCATTTGCGCCGGAAATACCTGGTAGACGCCGTGACTGTAACGGTACTCGTAACCGTAGACATCGCGCACCGTGTCCATCACCTGCGCCGTGGTGACGTGCTTGAGGTCCAGTGTAAGGGTCCCGGAAACATCCGGGTGAACGATCATATTGTCACTGGTGCCCTCCACCAGACTCATGAAGAACTGGCGTGCGGGGACCTCGTTGACCGAGACATCGAATGTCGGTACCAGCGGATTGAGGTTGCCAAGCGTGGCGCCGGCCGGCGGTAGCAGCGCCTGCTGTACCGCCGCGGGTGGCTCAACGGCGGTGGTCTCGCCGCGCGGTTGCCACTCTTCCAGTATCTGTTTCACCTTCGGCAGGTCCGGTTTGTCTTTTTGCGGCAGTGTCTGGCAGGCGCTCAGCAGCAAAACCATTGCACCCAGGGTGACAATCTTCATACGCGACTTCCTGTTCACGGGTTCATCTTTCTTATTGGTTCGGGCCACAACTGCAGGGTCAAGGTACGTTTACCGGTATTCAGGACAACGTGTGACGGCCGGATGCTCACCACCCGGGCCGTACCGATACGGTCGCCTTCCCGGACGCGGGTACCATTGATAACCGCGATGCGACGTTCGGCCGACGACAGAATCGATTGCAACGCCCAGTCCGATGTGCCGCCGCTGTGCCGGTTGCCAAAGTACAGCGCAGGATCCATCGGGCGTGTCGGATCCTGCAGGGCCGAGGCATTCATGGTGGCCATGACGGTGATCAGCAACAGGGCCGGGAGCAGGCGTTTAACCATGGGCCGCCCCCAATGTATAAAGTTGCAGGCGGGTTTCCGCATGGGGATATTCGGTCGACTGGAAGTTCGCCTTTTGCCAGAAAAATTTCCACGGCAGGCTTTCCAGGCTGGCGAGGTACTTCAACACTTCGAGGTAGCTGCCCTTGACGACCATATCCACTTGGTAGCGGGCAAGCCCGGGGCTATCCGACGCTGCGCCGATGGTCATGTCGCTGAGCGGTTCGGTGCTGGCAGAGAGCGTGGCCAGTTTCAGGCCGGTGTGGCGGCCAAGCAGCTGCTCGAGTACTTTTGCTGCCTGCGCGGGCTCGACCAGGGCACCGAGCTGATTCAGGATGCGGTCATTGAGGTCGGCCAGTTCGGCGCGCAGCTGGTCGCGGTGCTGGTGTCGCGGTGCCAGCGGATCAGCGGTGCTGTGCATGCTCAACAGGCCGGCGTTCTGCTGCAGGCTGTTGAGTTTGATTTCGAGATCGGCAATCTGTTGTTCGGCGACCCGTTGTGCTTTCAGCGTGGGTTGCAGCCAGAGGTTGTCGACCAGCAGAAACATGACGGCTATGCCGGCGGCCATCAACAGGATGCGTTCGCGCAGCTCCAGGGCGTCGACCCGGTCCAGCCACGGCTGCAGACGGGCCTTGATCGCTAGTTCCATGCGGCCTGCCCCCGGAAGTTGCGCAGCACAAACTGAATTTCCGGTCGATCCGGATCGATACGGTTCATCGCCACGGCTTCAAACGCCGTTTTGGACAGGCCCTTGTGGCGTTCCAGTTGCTGCAGGTACTTCGGAACCAGCTTGGCGTCCAGCGTTATCCCACGGATTTCGATCCGGTTGCTGTCGTTAACCGTGATGCCTTCCAGCCAGAGGCCGGGCAGGCGCTCTTCGGCCAGCGCGCGGAACTGCGCGGCGAAGCCGTTTTCATGCTGGGTGACCAGCTGGTCGAACCGGGTCAGCAGCAGGTTGCGCTGGTCGATGTCTTGCTGCAGTTGGTCGATCTCGCTGTCGAGCGCTTCGGTATCCGGCGTGCGCTGACCGTCCTCGATTTCACCCAGTTGCTGTCCCAGGCCGGCAACCTGGGTTTCCAGAGCCTGTGCTGTCGCAGTCATGTCGGCGAGTGCCCAGCGGGCGTGGCCGCTAACGATCAACAACAGCACCAGTACCGCGGCCGCTATCTGCAGCAGGGTGGTCGCGGAGAACACGATCGCCTGTTTGCGGAATACCGGTTGGTATAGATTGATCTGTTGGTGCATGGTCATCTGGGTGCGCTAAACCGGTGTTCAGCGTCAAAAAATTGAATATTGCCGCGCCTAATCTGACAGAATTCCAGCAGTACCCTGGTCGGCCTTGTTTTTCCCCCAACGCCCAGGCGCGTTCGCCCGGCGCGTTCGCGCCGATTTACCAGCATATTTACGCTCTTAAGTGCATCCCGGCTCTTTAAACCGTCGCGCAGGCGATTGATGTCAGTAGCATTTTTTTTCATGGCGAGATGAAACAAGCAAGAAACAGGCCGCTTGTAAGAAAACCAACACAAACCGGCGCGGCGCAGCGAAAATCCCGGCGCCGGTGTTTTATCAAGCGGGTACAGATACTTAAGAGCTGGAAGGTGCCGGGCAGGATGGCAGTAACCGGCCGCCGCAGGCTATCCGTCAAGCGGGGGATTCAGTTCAGCAGGCGGACGGGCCGTTCAACACCAGGCTTCCGGTCAGCACAGAAACGTCCGGCAAATGGTGCTGCGCGAGGTAAGTCTGAATACCTTGATTGAGTTTCCTGCAGAGCAACGGGTCGTAAAACAGCGCGGTTCCCACGCCCACGGTGGTGGCGCCCGCGAC
This sequence comes from Thiogranum sp., assembly GCA_022340245.1. Taxonomy (GTDB): domain Bacteria; phylum Pseudomonadota; class Gammaproteobacteria; order DSM-19610; family DSM-19610; genus Thiogranum. The sequence goes on along the minus strand of JAJDOI010000154.1, from coordinate 2,287 downwards.
CAGGAATTCAATCACATCCTCGACACTCGCCACACCGCCCTGGCCGATAATGGGAATGCCGTGCGCCTTGCATACCTGGTACACCTGGTGGACTTTGAGCAGGGCGATGGGTTTGATGGCGGGGCCGGACAAGCCGCCCTGGTTGTTGCCGATCACCGGACGGCGTGTTTCGCTATCAATGGCCATGCCCATCAGCGTATTGATAACCGCGAAGCCGTCGCTACCGGCGTCGATGCAGCGCCGGGCGTTGTCGGCGATGTCCGTCTGATTGGGCGACAGCTTGGTGATCAACGGCTTGCGGGTCGCGCGGCGGCAGGCCTCCACCACTCTCGCTGACATATCCGGATCGTTGCCGAAGGCCACGCCGCCTTCTTTGACATTGGGGCAGGAGATATTGATTTCGATGGCATCGATCGGTGAATCATCGAAACGGCGGGTGACTTCGTAGTACTCCTCGACGGTCGAGCCGGAAACGTTGGCGATAAAGCGTGTTTCATCGAAATCAAGCGCCGGCAAAATCTCCCTGACGACGTGATCCACGCCGGGATTTTGCAGGCCGATGGCGTTGAGCATGCCCATGGGCGTCTCGCAGACCCGGTGCGGCGGGTTGCCGAGCCTTGGCGCCAGGGTTGTGCCCTTGAGGCAGATGGCGCCGACGTCGCGGTTGGAAAAACCCTTTACCCGGGTGTACTCCTCGCCGAAGCCGACGCAACCCGAGAGCAGCACCAGCGGCGAGTCCAGTTTCAGGCTGCAGAATTCAACTGACAGGGGATTGCCGGAATGTGTCATCGATTGCGTATTTGACCTTAAGCACGGAGCAAAGAAAAGCGCCACTGATTATACCCGCGGTAGGAGCGGGCCTGCGGGCGCGATACACTGTATGCCATGTTACATGTCGTGCTCTACCAGCCGGAGATTCCGCCCAATACCGGCAACGTCATCAGGCTGTGCGCGAACACCGGCAGCCGCCTGCACCTGATCGAACCGCTCGGTTTTGACCTGGACGACCGCAAGCTGCGGCGCGCCGGGCTGGACTATCACGAGTGGGCCAGCGTCTCGGTCCATGCATCGCTGCAGGCTTTTAGCGTGGCCGTCGAGCCATCGCGACTCTGGGCCGTTTCCACGCGTGGGACCTGCTGCTACAGCGAAGTTCGTTACCAGCCCGGTGACGCCTTGCTGTTCGGCCCGGAAACACGGGGCTTGCCCCCTGAACTGCTGCAACAACTGGGCAGTAAACAGATCGTGCGTTTGCCCATGGTCTTGGAACGCCGCAGTCTGAACCTGTCAAACGCCGTGGCAGTGCTGGTATACGAGGCCTGGCGCCAGCAAGGTTTTCCCGGCGGCGTTTAGCGGCTGTTTCCCGCGCCGGCCGCTGCGCACAACGGTCAGCATCACCGGCTGCGGTCGTCTACAGCGTTTCCGGTTTTGATTCCCGCGCCAGCAGGTTGTCGACAGCAGCGGCCGCGGGTTCGGCATCGAACAACACACGCCGGACCTCGTGGGTAATGGGCATTTCCACGCCGCAGCGTTCCGACAGCGCATCCAGCTCCTTCGCCGTGTGCAGCCCCTCGACCGCCTGTCCGATGTCGGCAACGGCTTTGTCCAGCGCGACACCGCGTCCCACCGCCAGACCGAGACGGCGGTTGCGCGACTGGTCGTCGGTACAGGTCAGCACCAGGTCGCCGACGCCCGCGAGCCCCATGAAAGTTTCCCGGTGACCGCCGAGGTGGGCGCCAAGGCGCATGATTTCGGCGAGGCCGCGGGTGATCAGCGCCGCGCGCGCATTGGCGCCGTAACCCAGGCCGTCGGAAATACCGGCGGCGATGGCCAGTACATTCTTGGCCGAGCCCCCCAGTTCGACAGCCACGATATCCTCGCAGGTGTAGGCCCTGAAGCGCAGACAGTGAAACAGCGCCGCCACAGTCGTGGCATAGTCGGTGTTCTTCGAGGCTACGGTAACGGCGGTTGGCAGGCCACGGGCCACTTCAGCGGCAAAACTCGGTCCCGAGACCGCCGCGATATCAGTGTGTCCGGGCAGTTCTTCGTCGACCACCTGGTGCAGGAACTTGCCGGTCCCCGGCTCCAGTCCCTTGCTGGCCCAGATGAGGTTAAACGTTGCTCCGAGGTGAGAGCGTGTCTTTTTCAGGACCTCGCGGAAACCGGCGCTGGGTACAACAACCACCACAAACTCGCTGCCCTCCAGCGCCGCATTCAGGTGAGCGAACGCTGTCACCCCGTCTGGAAGCGAAATCCCCGGCAGGTGACGCCGGTTTTCGCGCTGCCGATT
>JAJDOI010000152.1 GCA_022340245.1 Thiogranum sp. | reverse complement strand
CACCGTGCTCCCCGAGCCATTGCACGGCGTAGTGCCTGATCAGCAACGGCGTGCCGATCAGGAACACCAGCACCAGTATGAGTATCACCGAGAAAAATCTAAACCAGCGGTTCGAAAGCACGTTTTCGTCCTCGTCAGCGGGTATGGGTGACTTGGCCGTCAAACCTTACGCCAAGGCTTGGCCGGGCTCAACCGGCAGCGCATCCCTCGTTCGGCGGGGTGCGTGCCGGTTCCGAACGCCGACAGCGGCTTTTCGGGGGGCAGCGGTACGTCTCAGGGCTCCCGGTAGGTAACCACGCAGTTGCGGCCGCCGGACTTGGCGCGATACAGGGCGATGTCAGCGTCCTTGATGCAGCTGTCGATGCCCTGGTTGCTGGTATAGCCGGCAACCCCCAGGCTCGCGGTTATGCGGGTTTCGCCCTGTCCGATGGTGAATGCCTGCGCTTCGATAGCTGTCCGCAGGCGTTCGGCCTGCTCGGTCGCCCGCTCGACGTCGGTGTCGCTCAGCAGTATCAGAAACTCCTCGCCGCCCCAGCGCGCGAGCACGTCTTGCTCGCGCATCCAGCCGCGCATGCTTGCCGCGACCTTGACCAGGATTTCGTCACCGCCGTCGTGGCCGAAAGAATCGTTGATGCTCTTGAAGTGGTCGATATCAAGCAGGACCAGCGAGAAGGGATGTCCCGCGCGTTCGAAGCGCGCGGCTTCCTTGTCCAGGATCTGGATCATGGCACGGCGGTTGGGCAGTTGTGTCAGGTAGTCAGTGCGCGCCGTCTGCTGCAGCACCGCCTCGATGCGTTCCCGTTCCCTGATCTCTTCGCGCAGCTGGTCATTGGCCTCCAGCAGTTCGCCGGTGCGCTGCTGCACCCGCTGTTCGAGCTCGTCCTTGTGCCTTTCGAGCGCCTTGCGCGCCTGCTCGTTTTGTTCGTGGCTGCGCTCCAGGTGTTCGGCCATGGCTTCGATGGTCTGAGCAAGATGGTCGAGTTCGTCGCCGGTGCGCCGCGAGTTGCTCGGTTCGAGCTGGGTGCGGGCGATCTCACCGCAGCGCCTTACCAGTCTGTCAATCCGCTGGTTGAAATTTCTCGCGAGCGCGCCGGAAAACACGATGGCCAGAAACAGGGACACAATGAGTGATATGAAACCGGCCTGCTTCAGCTGGTACATTTTGTGCGACACTTCGTTGGCGTACATGTCAATGCCGATCAGGTAGTCGCCATTGGCATCGTGCAGCGGCGCGTAGCCGGACAGGAAGCTGCCCCACTTGTCCGTGGTGATGTCACTATCGACCGATGGTCGGTTGAACCCCTGCAGCAGCTCGGGGATGTTCTGTTTGTAGACTTCACCGGGCAGGGCGGGTTGCGGGTCGGAGTCCAGGACGAAAACGACCTGGTCGCCCACCTTGCGCATGACGTAGACGAAGGCGATATCCGGGTTGGTGGCGGCGAGCCGGCGGATACGACCCAACAGTGCCTGGTACTGCGGCTTCTGCGTGTCGGCGCTGGTGTTCAAACCGGTGAGTTCGTTTGCGGAAAAGACTTCGCTCAATATGGCTGCACTGTTCATCAGGCGCGATTGCAGGCTGTGCTTGAGGTTGCCGATGGCCGATGCATAGAAGTAGGAACCGATACTCCCGGAGACCAGGATCACGGCGAGAAAGTGGCTTAAGAACAGTTTGTTGCGGGTGGACAATTGCATCTTGGCAGGTTTTTCTTTTAGTTTGGCTGAACGGCGAATTCTATCACCCATGGCTCGGCTGGCGCTGGTCCGGGTGGTTTTAATGATGCAAATTTACTTTATATTGAAGAGCTTGAACAGGGAATTGATTGCTGGTTTCGAGTCCCGCAGAATAGCGCCCCTTGATTGCCGCGGCCGGGAACGGGCGCCGGACAGGATTTTGTTACTGATCAGAGGAGTAGGTTTCGTGAAATTGATTCTTTTAGGCGCGCCGGGCGCGGGTAAGGGTACGGTTGCCAAGTTGCTGACCGATGTCGACGGTTCGGTGCAGATATCCACCGGGGATATCCTGCGCGGCGCAGTTGCCGCCGGCAGTGAGCTCGGCAAGAAGGCCAAGGCTTTCATGGACGCCGGCGACCTGGTGCCCGACGATCTGATCATGGGCATTATGGAAGAACGGCTTCAGGAGCCCGACTGCGAAAAAGGTTTTCTGCTCGACGGGTTCCCGCGCACCATTCCCCAGGCCGAAGCGCTCAAGGCGCTGCTCGCCAGGCTCGGCATCGAGCTGGACATGGCGGTCAATCTCGACGTGCCGCGCGACGTGATTCTCGACCGCCTGACCACCCGCCGTACCTGCACCGGTTGTGGTGCAATCTATAACGTCAAGAGCAAGCCGCCGAAGGTTGAAGGTGTGTGCGACGAGTGCGGCGCCGCTGTCGTGCAGCGCGACGACGAGACCGAGGAAGCGATTTCCAACCGTCTCGACGTGTACAACGAGAAGACCGCGCCGCTGGTCGACTACTATGCGAAAGAGGGCAAGCTGGTGGGCGTCAACGCGACCTCCAGTGATGTCGTCGTTCAGACCATCAAGGACAAGCTCGCCGCCTGATTGTGAGTCGATGGTGCGAAACCGGAACCCCCGCCGACCAGCGGGGGTTTTTGTTTTTGGTGCATCGCATTTCTCGCGAGCGGTGTTTGCGCTACCGAATGGCGGCATATGAGTACGGCGGCACTGGCGGTTAGCGACTACTGCGAACGGAGCGCAGCGGGGCTGTGGGCCGAGCCGCTCAATGCCTTCAGCAACCTGGCTTTTCTGTTGGCCGCAGTGCTGATTGCCTGGCGGCTGTGGCACAACGCCCCGCGACAGTGGGATGTCTGGTTACTGGCGATACTGTCGGCGGCGATCGCCATCGGCAGCTTTCTCTGGCATACCCTTGCCACTCCCTGGTCGGAGTGGGCCGATGTGATTCCCATCGGCCTGTTTATCGCCGTGTTCCTGCTCGCTTTTCTGCGGCGTGTGGTGCGCTGGCCCTGGCCCGCTGTATTGGCCGGCTTTGCGCTTTTCCAGGCCGTCAATGGCATTGCCCTGGCGAGCCTGCCCGCCGATGCGCTCAACGGCTCTGTGTTCTACCTGCCCACCTGGGCGGGCCTGCTGCTGATAACCGTCTATTGCCGGTTCACGCGCAGGCCGGGCGCACCCGCCCTGCTCGGGATGCTCGGAATTTTCAGTATTTCGCTGCTGCTGCGCACCGTCGACCCGCTGGTCTGCGCGGTTTTTCCCGCGGGCACGCATTTCGCGTGGCACCTGCTGAACGCCCTGCTGCTGTACCGGGCTATGCGCCTGCTGGTCGATTGACCGCCCGCAGTCGCGGGTGCAGACTGCAGCGATGTATTCACACCGGTCTTTACGCAACGCGGCCGATCGCCGTCGGCACCGTGTCAGGGTCGCCCTGGCGGGCCTCGCGCTGCTGGGCCTGATTGCCTCCGGTTGCGCGCAGCTCAGCTACTACCGGCAGTCGGCGGGCGGACAGATGGACATTGTCCAGCGGCGCCAGGCCATCGACACGCTGATCGCCGACGAGCGGCGCGACGCCCCGTTGCGCGAGCGGCTCGAGCACGTCCGGGAAATGCGCGCCTTCGCAATCGACGAACTCGGCCTCCCGGATACCGGCAGCTACACACAGTACGCAGACCTGGGCCGCGACTATGCCGTGCTGGCACTGTACGCGGCGCCGGCGTTTTCCACCGAGCTGAAGACATGGTGTTACCCGGTGGTGGGATGCGCGGCTTATCGGGGCTATTTCGATCGGGCCATGCTGGAACGCTATGCGCAGGCACTGAAGCAACAGAACTACGACGTATACATCGCCGCGGTGCCGGCCTATTCGACGCTGGGATGGTTCGATGACCCGCTGCTAAATACCGTCCTCGACTGGCCCGAGCCACAGGTCGCGGGCCTGATTTTCCATGAACTCGCGCACCAGCAGCTGTATGTGGAAGGCGATACCGCGTTCAACGAATCTTTCGCCACAGCTGTCGAACGGGCAGGCGTCGAGCGCTGGCTGCAAGTCCACGACGGGCCGGCCGCGGTGCAGCGCTACCGGCGCCGCTGGGAAGAGCGCGGGCAGGTTGTGCGACTGATTGCACAGGCGCGCCGCGATCTCCAGCATCTGTACGCGCGGGGAGTGTCTCCGGCCGACATGGGCCTGGCCAAGCAGCAGCGGCTCGACAGACTGCGGCAACAGTACGCTGAGCTGCGCCGGGGCTTCAGCGCCGATCCGGGTTTCGATGCCTGGTTTGCGGGCGAGCTGAATAATGCCCGGCTGGGTTCGGTTGCGGCGTATAACGAATACGTTGACGCGTTTCTCGCGCTGCTCGCCGAGCAGCATAACGACTTTCGCGCGTTTTATGCCCGGGCTGCGCAGATGGGTGCGCTGCCGCAGCAGCAGCGTCAGCAATCGCTCGCCGGCCTCATGTGAAGCATGGACGGGACGCGCAGCGGGTCTACTGGGCGGTGGTGTCCGCCGCGTCGCCCTGTTGCAGCTCGGGGCTGGCTTCGGCAGAAGGGACAGCCTCACCATAGTCGGCCGGCGTTTGCCACGCCTGCATGCACAGCTCGATGTAGGCGGCGATGTCGCTTTCCTCCTGCAGGCCGGTGGACAGGGCTTCGTCGTGGCAATTGCGCTGGGCCGATTCTCGGTCCGCCTCGGCAACCGCCGCAGAACTCAGCATCGCCAGACAGGCGGCGCACGCCAAGGTTTTCATTCGCACTGTGTACTCCAGCATGCGTCGGGCCGGGGTGGGCAGGCGGGTGTCGCCTGGCCCGGCATCCCAAATTCTCTATTTTGGGCGAAGGGCACTTGGGGTAAAGTAAAAAAATGTGATCGTTATGATCACCGAATTTGATCGATTTGCGCGGAGCAGCCCCGTTGGACACGCAGCTTTTGAAGACCTTTCTGGAAGTCTATCGCACCCGGCACTTCGGCCAGGCGGCCGGCAATCTGCACCTGAGTCAATCGGCCGTGAGCGCGCGCATCCGCCTGCTGGAGGAAGACCTGGGAGTGAGCCTGTTCACCCGCGACCGCAACAACATCCAGTTGACCGCGGCGGGGCAGAAGCTGCTGCGCCACGCCGAAAGTATCACCACCGCCTGGACCCAGGCCCGCCAGGAACTGGCGATGGGCGAAAACGGCCCCGAACTGCTTTCCGTAGGCGCGGTGCCCAGCCTGTGGGATATCGCACTGCAGGACTGGGTACACTGGGTGTACGGAGAATGCCCCGAGGTCGGCCTTATTGCCGAGGCGCATGGGGCGGAGATGCTGGTGCGTAAACTTCTTCAGGGGAGCATCGACCTGGGCTTTCTGTTCGATGCACCGCAGACGCCTGAACTGATGGTGGCCGAGACCATACCGGTGTCGCTGATCATGGTCTCCTCGGAACCGGGTCAGACGGCCGCACAGGCAGTTCGGGGGAACTATGTCATGGTTGACTGGGGCACGGCGTTCGCTATCGCCCATGCCAGACACTTTCCCGATATGACGACGCCGCGCGCGCGCGTGGGGCTCGGCCGGATGGCCAAAGCGTTGCTGCTGGCGCGCGGCGGTGCGGCTTATCTTGCCGAGGCGATGGTGATGAAACAGTTGGACGGGGAGCAGTTGTTCCGGGTCGAAGGCGCGCCGGTCATCGAGCGTATCGCCTATGCCGTTTATCCCTTGAATGGCGGTCACCGCGATAGCATAGAAAAAACGTTGTCTTATTTTCCCCCGACCGGATCCGCGGCGCGGTGAGCGGTCGTGTCGCCCGCTATGGACTGACCGGGAGTCTCGCCGGACCCCCCGCAAGGCGGCGTGGAGGGACGGCCGCGGGCCACCCGCGGATCATTCGTCAAACGGCCAGTCTTCGACCAGTTGGCGCAAGCGTTTTTCGTCGTTGCGGCGCTCCAGTTCCCGGCGGGCTTTCATCTGGCGCTGGATGCGTGAACGCTCGTTTTCCTTGGCTGCGACCGCCAGCCAGCTCTCATCGAACTCCACGCTATCCACGGTGGCCGTTTCCCACTCGTCGTCGGCATCGGTCTCGGTCGCTTTCTGTCGCGGGGATTTGCTCGTACTCTGTATCGGTTTTTTCGCCATACCATCTGCCACTCACGCTGTAACACGCAGTCCCTATCAGCATATAGGTACTCTGGCACTCAAACTAAAGCGAAAAATACTAATCGGATCGATTAGTATTATTGCACGTGGGGGATGTGGCGACCGGAGAAGCACTCGGCCGCGGCCGGGTCTTGCCCGGCCTGGGGCGTTCCTGCCACGCATCCGTTGGGCTGCCTGAGCGACTCGAAGGCGCAGCAGGTTGGAAAAATGTTGCGACAGACCTGCGTTGCCCAGACAATCGCCGCCGGCCGGCCCCGGGATGCCTGGATAACCTGCTTCCCGACCGGCGCGGTCGATCCGGACGCCCCGGCTTCACGCAACCTGGAGATTAGCGATGAAAATTTGTTTTTTGATGTATCCGTGGGAGCGCGTCAGCCCGGACACCGACTCCACGCTCAGGCTGATTCATGAGGCGGCCGCGCGGGGTCACACGGTTGCCGTTACCACCCCGAACAACCTGACTATCCGCGGGGGGGTGGCCAGCGCGTTCTGCAACGTGCTCACCAAAGCGGCGAAGATGAGCGACAACGTGCCCGCGTTTTACCGCCACGCCGCGTTCAAGCGCAGCAAACTGCCGCTGGGCGGGTTCGACTCCATCATCATGCGGGCCAACCCGCCGGTGGACAATATCGCGCTCAATTTTCTCGATTCGGTGCGTCTCGACACCTTCATTATGAACGACCTGGACGGCCTGCGTGTCGCCAACAACAAACTCTACACCGCCTGTTTCAGCGGACCGGCCGCCGACTATATCCCCGTCACCCACGTCTCCAAGAACAAGGAATACCTCGCCAAGGTTCTGGAAGAAACCGAATCCGACAAAATGATTCTCAAGCCGCTCAACGCCTACGGGGGGCAGGGGGTGATACTGATCGAAAAAACCGCCCGGCAGAGTTTCCGCTCGTTGCTCGATTTCTATATCGGCGATGAGAACACCAGCAACTACGTGATCCTGCAGGAGTACGTCGAGGGAGCCGAAGACGGGGATGTGCGTATCCTGATGCTCAACGGCGAGCCCATCGGGGCGATGCGTCGGGTGCCCTCCAAGGGCGACGTTCGCTCCAATGTGCACGCCGGTGGCAGTGCCGTAAGACACGCGCTCAGCCGCGAGGAGAAAGAGCTGTGCCGGCATATTGGCCCGAAGCTGGTTCGCGACGGCCTGTACTTTGCGGGTCTGGATGTTATCAACAACAAGCTGATCGAGGTCAATGTGTTGAGCCCCGGCGGCATTGCGCGTATCAACCGCCTGAACCGCGTCAAGCTACAGAAAAAAGTCATCGATTTTGTTGAAAATGTGGTGCACGCCAAGGAACTGGTGATTCAGCGGAAAAATCAGTTCCGCAAGGTCATAGAAGATGCTGACGCTGTCTGAAGCCGGTGTTATCGCCCTGATCGAGCAGGAGGAGACTTTCGAGTGCCGGCTCGATGACGGTTCGCTGACCCTGAAAATCGAGGAGTATGTCCCGTTCCTGTGTACCGCTATTCACCAGGGACACCGTTTGCGTACCGAGCTCGTATCCGTCTGCCAGCTGTCGGCGAAGGAACGGCGCTTTGAGGAGGACCCCTATACCGCCGACCTGATCAGCTCCATGCCGGTCACGCTGGTCGCCGAGGACTCGCGCTACGAGTACGATCTCAACCGCCCGTTGTCGCAGTGTATCTACCAGAAAGCCTGGGGCAAAAAGGTGTGGAAAAAACGTCTGAGCGACGCGCAGGTTGCCCGCTCCCACGACAAGCACCGGTGTTTTTACCGGATTCTGGATGTGCTGATCGGCAAGCTGCAGCAGAAGTTCAGGGGCTGCATCGTGTTCGATGTCCACTCCTACAATTACCAGCGTCTCGCCAGCGGCGGCCCGACTTTCAACCTGGGCACCGAACAGATCGACATGGAGCGCTGGGGCAGCGTGGTCAAGCGTTTCCAGAGGCTGCTCGGCCAGATGCAACTGCCCAATATCCAGGTCGTCGCCGCGCTCAACGAAGTTTTCTACGGGCGCGGTTACCTGATCGGACATATCAACGGGGAGTTCGAGAGTACCCTGGTGTTGCCGACCGAGGTCAAGAAAGTCTTTATGGATGAGTTGAGCGGGGAGCTGTTCCCGCTGGTGCTGGATGAAATGAAGGACGGCACCAAGCGCGCCATCGCCGAGACCGCGGCGTTCTTTGCGCGTCGGCATACGCGCAAGACACGCGCGCGCCACCAGGACATGCTTTCCACAACACTGGACCCGGCGATTGTCGAGGTGGACAGCCAGCTCTACAGGCTGGCCAGGGGTGTAGAGACGCTGCAGTACATCAATCCGATCAACATTCCGCACGAGAAAAAGCACTTCTTCGCCCAAAACGGCAACTACCGGCCGGCGTTCACCTACCGCCAGTTGAATATCGACCCCTATCAGTTCAGGGAGAAACTCTACCGCCTGCCGGTCGACGATATACGCGATGTCGGTATCCAGCAGATGTACCGCCAGGTGGTTAACACCTTTGCCGACAAGATCGATATGCTGGTCAGCATCGGCAGCGAGCAGTTTATATATAACTCGCTGCGTTACTACGGCGAACCCAGCGAAAAGGATCTGGCGAATGCGCGCTTCCTGCTGTATGCATCTCCCCTTGTCGAGGAGGACGAAGCCCAGGACATCCGGCCCGACGAGATGGTGGCCTATTTTCAGGACATCGCCCGCCAGTGGAACCTGGACTGCAAGATCGAGACATCCAGCCGGCTGGTGGCGGCGGCCATGGTCAACAATGCCCGGCGCACGCTGCTCATCCGCCGTGATGCGAGGGTCAGCCGGACCGAGCTGCAGGCACTGGCGCATCACGAGCTCGGCGTGCACATGGTCACCACCCTGAACGCCCTCAGGCAGCCGTTGAAGGTGTTCTCGCTGGGGCTGCCAAGCAATACTGTTGCCCAGGAAGGGCTGGCGATTCTGTGCGAGTATCTCTCGGGAAACATGACCCTGGGGCGCCTGAAAGAACTGGCGCTGCGGGTCATTGCAGTGGACCAGATGATCCGCGACGGTGATTTCCGCCAGACCTTCTACATGCTCACCGAACAATACCGCATGGACCGCAACAGCGCGTTCCGGCTGGCCACGCGCGTGCATCGTGGCGGCGGCTTTACCAAGGACTACCTGTACCTGAGGGGCCTGCACAACGCGCTGGGCATCTACCAGGAGGAGGACATAACGGGTCTGTTCATCGGCAAGACCGGTTTCGCCAACCTGACGCTGATCAACGAGCTGATGGCCCGCGGTATCCTGGAAAAGCCGGTGTATATGCCGGAATGCCTGGGCAACATCAGGCCCTCGTCCGAAGTGCTCGGCTACCTGGTGGCTTCCATCCGCTAAGCCGGCTTCTGGCCCGGGCGGAACAGAATAAACGTCAGGTCGTCCGGCTTGTGCGGCCGGACATCGGAAGACTGCAGCATGCGGGCCTGGCAGATTTCCAGGAGGTTCTGCGCCGCGCGGGCCAGGGGCCCGGTACGGATGATGTTGACGATCTCGTCAATCGGCATGTTATCGAACAGGCCGTCACTGGCGATGACCAGGGTATCGCGCGGGGCGAGCACAATCTTTGGTCCGATTTCCACGCGCATATCCGCCGCGCCGATAATATTGGAAACCAGGTGGCGTTCCTCGTGGTAGATGGCGTCGTCGGCTTCCAGCAGTCCGGCTTCCACGGCGTAACCCACCGGCGAGTGCGAAATGGTCTGGTACTTTATCCTGCCGCGCTGGCCGGTCACCAGGATTTCCGAATCGCCGACGTGGTAGGGCCGCACCCCGCGGTTGTCGATTTCCACTGCCGCGAAGGTCGTGCCGGCGCCGACGCCCTGAGCCATGACCATGTGGTTGGCCTGCTCGATGGCATCCAGAATCGCATCACGGAGCATAGGTTGCTCGCCGCAGTGCATTTTCACCGTGTTGCTGACCTGGCGCACCGCCGTCGACGACGCCTGCTCGCCGGAGGGCAGGCCGCCCAGCCCGTCGGCAACCACCAGTACACCTGCGGTTGCGTTACAGGCTACCAGGCCCAGCGAGTCCTCGTTATCCGTTTCCTTGCCGGGCGCGCGGTGAGTGTAGACACACGCCGTCCCGCCGGCGATAGCGAACGTCTCTATGCCCTCGCAGTCCGCGCCCAGGTAGAGTTTCGGGCCGCCCGGTGTTATTGCCACGTCAGCGTTTCCAGGTATTGCCGCAGTTGACCGGCGGTTCGGAACTGCTTGAGGATCAGCGAACGTTTCAGTCCGCGACAGATGGCCTTGATTTCCGGTGGCTGGTGTTTGTAGTGCTTCTGTCCGCCGACCGCCTCATACAGAATACGCACCAGGTCGATGACGTCTTCGTGGATGTTTTCCGGGCGGGGTGCTCCCCAGTGATAGAAGTCGAGCAGTTTCAGGTCGAAACCCAGGCCATAGCGGCGGATCATGACGTTCTCGGTATGCAGGTCGCCGTGGTATTCCTTCATCTGGTGTATGCACTCGATGCCGAGGGTCAGCGCGTGCAGCAGATGCAGTCCCTGGAACGGCGTCAGGCGCCTGCCGGGCTGGCGTTTCAGGAAACTGGAGAGCAGCTCGCCTTCGACGAACTCGGAGACCAGCAGCGTGATTGGCATGCCGCGATAGGTGATGGTCTCCCTGGTGTGGTACTGGATGGCGATAGGGCAGTGGCGCAGCTTGTGGAGCTTGCGTGCGTTGAAATTCGCGGTGGTATCCCTGGGGTTGCGTTTGGGATAAAACAGCTTGACCGCTCGTTCGATATCCGTGGGATGTTCCTTGACAAGATAGACCTCGCCCTCCCAGCCGCCGCCGATCAGTTCTATCACCTCGTACTTGCGCGCCAGAATGCGCCCCGGCTTTATGTCGAAGCTGTCGATCGCATGACCGGATGAATATGAAGTTTTTCCCATGAGCCCCGTAGTCTGGAAAAAATACCCTGTGCTATCCGGCGAGTCTATCGGACAAGTGAGTCGTTTCCCAGTAGAAACGGGCTTGCCCCTTCCTCGGCAGGCGACACGGTACGGCCGCGGGGCCCTCAGGCGCGCAGGCCGGGCCGCGATGTGGCGCCGCCCCGGCACATCTATACGCCGCGCCTCTGATCGAGCCGCCGGACGAACTCACCCAGCAAGCGTTCATACAGTTCCGATTTCAGGCAGGCGTCTTCGACCCCGGCTTCCACGTTGGGATTGTCGTTCACTTCGATGACGAATACACCGCTGTCGTTCTGTTTGACATCGACACCGTAAAAGCCGTCGCCGATCAGGTTGGCCGCCTTGACGGCGACACTCACCACCTCGGCAGGCGCCTCGCTGACCGGCAGGGTCTTGAAACCGCCTTCGGTGAAACGCCCGGACGGGCCGTGGTTGACGATCTGCCAGTGGGACTTGGACATGAAGTACTGGCAGGCGAACAGCGGTTCGCGGTTGAGAATGCCGATACGCCAGTCATAGGCCGTATACAGAAATTCCTGCGCCAGGATCAGTTCCGAGTCCTTGAACAGGTTAAGTGCGATCTCGTTGAGCTGCTCCCGATTTTCCGCCTTGGACACGCCGCGCGAAAACGAGCCGTCGGGTATCTTGAGCACGATCGGGTAGTCGATGAGCCGGGCGACGTCCTGTATTTTCTGCTTGTTGAGAATCATGGTTTTCGGCGTCGGGATTTTGTTGGTGCGCAGCAGCTCCGCCAGGTATACCTTGTTGGTGCAGCGCAGGATCGAGGTGGGGTCATCCATAACCACCATGTCCTCGCTTTCGGCCTTCTTGGCGAAGCGATAGGTATAGTGGTTGATGCGCGTGGTGTCGCGGATCAGGAGCGCGTCGTACTCCGCCAGCCGCGAATAGTCCTTGCGCTGGATCAGATCGACCGATACGCCGAGCTTTTTCCCTGCCTTGACGAAGTTGTTCAGCGCACGGGCATCGGACGGCGGCAGGGGGTCGGCCGGGTCGTAGAGAATCGCCAGGTCATAGCGGGCCGGCGTTCGTGGCTTGGGGCTGCGCCAGCGGGTTCTCTGATAGCGGCCGAGCGCCTCTGAAAACCACGCGAGCTGCGGCGGGTTCAGCTTGTTCAGGGTCAGGGCCTTGATGGTGTTGATACGCCAGCGGCCCTGCAACTGGAACTCCACCTGCAGCAGCGGGCAGGCGAAAGTTTCGAAAATCTGCCGGGCGACGTCCTGCAATTCCTCCTGCTGGCAGTGACCGAAGAAAATGTCCATGAAGAACGTGGTTTGTTCGGCATCGTGTCCCGCGCGCAGCATACGGCGCTCGACCAGCGCGTCCAGCGTCTCCGCGTCGAGCCCGTACATGGCCTTGCTGCTCAGATCGAGAATGGTCTTCACAGTCGGCAAGACACGGTGGCGGCGCGCCTCGGCGAGCAGGGAACAGTAGTAGCCGACACTCAGGTAACGGTAACCGCGGCACAGGTTGATAACCTGTACGTCGCGCATGTTCAGGTATTCATCCTGCGTCAGGTAGGCGTCGACATGCACAACGCTGGATTCCGGAAAATCCGCACGCCAGTCGTCCAGGTTCTCCACGACAAAAAGCTGTTTGGCCATCAGTGCGTCCTGGTTGCTCCGGCAGGTTTTTTCGCGCGTCGCCTGGCGGATTTGCGAACGATCAGGGCGGCACGCTGACCGGCACGTCCATAACGGGTCATGCGCTCGAATTCCTTCAGCGGAATGGGAATGTTGATGCAGTCGGTCAGGGACATGTTTTTTTCCTCATCGACATAGGGGTCGTGAACGTAAATAAAATGATTGTCGAATCCGGTTACCACCACCCAGTGTGGCGCCTTCTCGCCGTAGATGCGGTACGAGCTGATCAGGACTATGGGAATGCCGCCGGATTTGAATTGTGTTTTGAGATCCGCGACATTCAGCGCGGAGTAGTGAATGGGGATGCGGCGCTTTTCGAGTTCTTCGCGGAAATCTTCCTGCACCAGGCGAATGACTTCCTTTTTTTCCACGTTGCGGACTGAATCGACAAACAGCGCCGCTTCATTCTTGACGTAGATCTCTGGTTTGAACCCCCGCATGTGCGCCGAGAGCGCCAGGCCGTAGGGGCCACAGCCGCCGTGCCCGGACGTCATGAAAATGGTCGTGGACTCGCGCCAAAGCCGCAACTCCAGACGCCGGTCCATCTCGATGCTGTCATCGAGGGTGCGCATCGCCATCATCAGGGTCGCCGGTCCGCAGGTGAAATCCAGGGTCTGCCGGTAATAGGGCACGCGCACCAGATCCGGGCGTAAATGCGGCGTCAGCAGTTTCTCGTAACGCAGCGCATCCACGTGGTCTTCATAGTAATCCGGATGGACACCGATCTCGCGGTAACCCATTTTCCGGAACAGGGCGATGGAGGCGGGATTGTCTTTGCGAATCTCCAGCCGCAGGTAGGCGCACTCGCCGTCGAGGGCGCTGGCTTCGGCGGCCTGCACGAGCTGCCCACCGATACCCAGTTTGCGGAAGTCGGGATGGATGGCGATGGAATACAGGCGGGCCAGCGAGGTGCTGGCGTTAAACAGGATCACCGCGTCGCCACAGACCTGTCCCTGGTGCTCGGCAATCAGGATGACGGCATTGCCCTTGGTGAGCAGGTAACGGAAGCTGCGCCGCGACAAGCGGTCGGAATCGAAACAGGCGTTTTCGATGTCCACCAGGGCGTCAATGTCCCGCACGGTTGCGGAACGGATCATGCGAAGTCCTCTCCAGGGGTAGGCTGAACCGGCAGGGCAAGCGCACCCTCCATCGGCCCACTCTAGCAGGATTTCCACTTGCAGGTAACCGCTTTACGCCGCTTTCGGGGGTTTTCCTGCGCACCCGGCCGTGGGGCTATTTACCGGTCAAGCCCCGCGGTTGGATAGCCGGGTATGCTGTCGGCTTTCGCTGTATTATGGTGGTGTCCTGCTGCGGTGCGCGCTGTCGGGGCAGCGCGCACGAGGGTTGGGCGTTCAGGTTGCCCGCCCGACTGCTCTCACGCGCGGGTACTATAAGGAAAATGGGGTATATCGCCCAAAACTCGCTTTTCGTTGCGGGTTGTCCGCCAATGGAATGGTTTGTGCACCAATGTCGGTGGATACCGCTGTTCAGGGTAGAGGTTTACTATGGCAATACGTGTTTCTCTCAACCACAAGACGGAGTACCGCTACAGCCGGCTGGTGCAGCTTTCGCCGCATATTATCCGCCTGCGCCCGGCGGTGCACAGCCGCACGCCGGTTCACAGCTATTCGCTCAAGGTGCTTCCCGAAAAGCACTTCATCAACTGGCAGCAGGACCCGTTCGGCAACTACCAGGCGAGGGTGGTCTTTCCGGAAAAGACCGACCGCCTGAGTATCGAGGTGGACCTGATCGCCGAAATGGTGGTGATCAATCCGTTTGATTATTTCCTCGAAGAGTCGGCCAGCCATTTCCCCTTCACCTACGAGCAGCAACTGGCGCGCGAGCTGGTGCCGTTTCGCGAGATCCGTGAAGACGGCCCGGGCCTGCAACAGTGGCTGGACGGCGTTGACCGCTCACGGCGCCCGACCAACGATTTTCTCGTCGACCTGAATCAGCGCCTGCAGCAGGACATCGCCTACAACGTGCGCATGGAGGCGGGTGTCCAGACCTGCGAGGAGACGCTCGCCAGGGGCAGCGGCTCGTGCCGGGATACCGGCTGGCTGCTGGTGCAGATCCTGCGCCACCTGGGACTGGCGGCACGCTTTGTCTCCGGTTACCTGGTGCAGCTGACAGCCGATCAGAAATCGCTGGACGGCCCGTCCGGGCCGGAACACGATTTCACCGACCTGCACGCCTGGGCGGAGGTGTATGTGCCCGGCGCCGGCTGGCTGGGGCTCGATCCCACCTCGGGCCTGTTTGCCAGCGAAGGACACATTCCTCTGGCCTGCACGCCCGACCCGATAAGCGCAGCGCCGGTGGCTGGCGCCAGTGACAAGGCGGACGTTGAATTCTACTTCCACAACGAAGTGCAGCGTATCCACGAGGATCCCCGCGTCACCAAACCCTACGACGATACCCAATGGGCCGAGATTACCGCGCTCGGCCACGAGGTTGACCGGCGGATGCGCGAGGGTGATATGCGCCTGACAATGGGCGGCGAGCCGACCTTCGTATCCATCGACGACATGGACGGTGCGCAGTGGAACACCGCGGCGCTGGGAGACAAGAAGCGCGAGCTGGCCGGCGACTTGCTGGTGCGTCTGCAGCGGCGCTTTGCCAGTGGCGGTGCGCTGCACTACGGACAGGGCAAGTGGTACCCGGGTGAAATGCTGCCGCGCTGGGCGTTGTGTTGCTTCTGGCGAGCCGACGGCGTACCCGTGTGGCACGACCCGCGCTGGAGCGCAGGGGACACCGCGCACTACAGCTACACTGCGGCCGACGCGCTGCGGTTGATGCAGGTGTTGAGACGCTGTCTGGGCGTGGACGCCGACACCATACAGGCCGGCTACGAAGACAGCTTGTACTACCTGTGGAAGGAAGGCAGGTTGCCCGAGAATGTCGATGTGCTGGACAACAAGCTCAAGGATCCGCTGGAACGCGCGCGCCTGCGCCGGCTGTTCGAAACCGGACTCGACCAGGTGACCGGCTATGTGCTGCCGCTGAAGTGGCACCAGGACCACGGCAGGGGGCGCTGGCGGAGCGCTGCGTGGACTTTTCGTGACGGGCACATGTTCCTGCTGCCCGGTGACTCGCCCATGGGTTACCGCCTGCCGCTGGAGTCGCTGACCTGGGTGGAGCGGAAACTGCGCGAGCCTGAGCCCGAGCGCTGTACTTTCGAACCGCGTACCGAGCTCGGCGACGTGTTCGGCGAAGTCGCGCGCCGCTACCGCGAATTTGTCCCGGGTTCGTCAACGCCGCCGGGCTACCACGAACAGTCCGTCGACGGCCCCGCCGGCAGCGACGCCGGGTCGGGGGATCGCGTCTACTCGGCGTTGTGCGTCGAGCCGCGGGACGGCCGGCTGCACGTCTTTATGCCGCCGCTGACGCACCTCGAACACTACCTCGATCTGGTCAGCTCCATCGAGGCGGCCGCGGCCGAGCTGCAGATGCCGGTGATGATGGAGGGCTATGAGCCGCCGCGTGATCATCGTCTGCTGCGCCTTGCGGTGACGCCCGACCCAGGCGTAATCGAAGTGAATATCCACCCGTCGGCCAGTTGGGATCAGCTGCACGACACCACCGTGGCGTTGTATGAAGAAGCGCGGCTTGCACGCCTGGGCACGGAGAAATTCATGCTCGACGGCCGGCACACCGGCACCGGTGGCGGCAACCACGTCACCATCGGCGGGCCGACACCAGCCGACAGCCCGGTGTTGCGTCGCCCCGATCTGCTGCGCAGCCTGGTCACCTACTGGCAGAACCACCCCGGCCTGTCCTACCTGTTTTCCGGGCTGTTCGTGGGGCCGACCAGCCAGGCGCCGCGCGTCGACGAGGCGCGCGACGACAGCCTGTACGAACTCGAGATCGCTTTTCAGCAGATGCCCGCCGGCGACGTGCCGGCGCCCTGGCTGGTCGACCGCCTGCTGCGCAATCTGTTGATCGACGTGACCGGCAACACCCACCGCGCGGAGTTCTGCATTGACAAACTTTACTCGCCGGACTCGGTCAGCGGCCGCCTCGGCCTGGTCGAGTTCCGCGCCTTCGAAATGCCGCCGCACGCGCAAATGAGCCTGATGCAGATGCTGTTGCTGCGTTCGCTGATTGCCTGGTTCTGGCGTCAACCCTACCGGCGCGGACTGGTTCGCTGGGGTACCGAGCTGCACGACCGCTTCATGCTTCCGCACTTCGTGTCGCGTGACTGCGAGGACGTGATCGCCGACCTGCAGCAGGCCGGCTTCCCACTCAAACCCGAATGGCTGGCGCCGTTTCTGGAGTTCCGTTTTCCCCACTGTGGCCGCGTGGTACGACGCGACATCGAACTGGAACTGCGTGTGGCGATCGAGCCGTGGCACGTGCTGGGCGAAGAAGTCACCTCCCAGGGTACGGCGCGCTACGTGGACTCCTCGGTGGAGCGCCTGCAGGTGCGAGTCAACGGCATGACTGACGGCCGGCATATCGTAACCTGCAACGGCCGCCGCGTGCCGTTGCGTCCGACCGGGCGGCGTGGCGAGTTCGTTGCCGGCGTGCGCTACAAGGCCTGGCAGCCGCCCTCGGGTCTGCACCCGACCATCGGATCACAGGCGCCACTGGTGTTCGATATACTCGACACCTGGAACGAGCATTCGATCGGCGGCTGCACCTATCACGTCGTGCATCCGGGCGGGCGCCACGAAGAAGTTTTTCCGGTCAATGCCAACGAAGCCGAGTCGCGGCGTATTGTGCGGTTCTGGGATCACGGGCACACCCCGGGATCGATGCCGGTGCCGCACGATACCGTCAGCCCGGATCATCCTTACACCCTCGACCTGCGCTGGCGCGCGGACTGAAACCGGCGCGGCTTGAGTAGCGTGGCGCTACACCTTACAGTTGGCCGACGTGCCACGGGATAACGCAAGGGTGCTGGTATGCCTGAAGTGACAACCGGTCCAAGTCTGTCTGCCGCTCCCGGGTTGTTCGGTGGCTACGGTTTTCCTGTCAGCGCCTTCGACGAAATGTGCGCCGCGCCCGGCGAGGTGCGTGAGCACTGGTCATACCTGGCCAGCGCGCTCAACGATCTCGGCGGCGCTGAACTGCAGCGTCGGCGCGAGGAAGCCTGGCGCCAGATCCGCGACAACGACGTCACCTTCAACATCTACGGCGATCCGCAGGGCATGGGGCGACCCTGGGACCTGGATCTCATCCCGCTGCTGATCGGCAGCGAGGAGTGGCGGGTCACCGAAACCGGGCTCATGCAGCGCGCCGAGCTGCTCAACCTCATCCTGCATGACATCTATGGTCCGGGCACCCTGGTGAGCAAGGGCCTGTTGCCGCCGGAGCTGGTGTACGCGCACCCCGGATTTCTGCGCCCCTGCGTCGGCGCGCCGCTGCCGGGTACGCGCAGCCTGGTGTTTTATGCCGCCGACCTGGCGCGCTCTGCAGACGGGCAGCTGCTGGTGATCGGTGACCGCGCCCAGGCGCCCTCGGGCGCCGGCTATGCACTGGAAAACCGCATGGTGGTCTCGCGCGTACTGCCCAGCCTGTTTCGCGATTCGCACGTCCATCGCCTCGCGAATTACTTCCGCACCGTGCGTCACACGCTGAATCGTCTGTCGCCCTTTGACCAGGACGAGCCGAATATCGTCCTGCTCACCCCGGGTCCGGCCAATGAGGTGTATTTCGAGCACGCCTACCTCGCCAGCTACCTGGGTTACACCCTCGTCCAGGGCAGCGACCTGCAGGTCAAGGACGGGCGCGTGTGGCTGATGACCCTCGACGGGCTGCGTCCGGTGGACGTCATCCTGCGGCGCATGGACGACAACTACTGCGACCCGGTTGAGCTGCGCGAGGATTCCTACCTCGGCGTGCCCGGGCTGGTCAACGTTGCCCGTACCGGTCGTGTCAGTATCGCCAACCCGCTGGGCAGCGGTCTGCTGGATACGCCGGCATTGCTGCCGTTCCTGCCGGCGCTGTCGCGACACTTTCTGGGCGAGGACCTGCGTCTGCCGTCGGTGCCCAGCTGGTGGTGCGGTTACGCGCGCGAGTGCGACTATGTGCTGAGTAATCTCGAGCGCCTGGTGATCAAACCGGTGCACCCGGGCATCGGTTTTCGTTTCATCTTCGGCAGCGATCTCAGCAAATCCGAACGCGCCGACCTGTCGGCGCGCATACGCGCCCGGCCGCATCTTTTTGTCGGGCAGGAGCCGCTGGCGATGTCGACCGCGCCAGTGCTGGTCGAGAGCGGGGTCGAACCGCGGCGTACCGTGTTGCGCAGTTTCCTGGTCGCCGACGAACACGAGTATCACGCCATGCCCGGTGGGCTGGCGCGCGTGTCCGCCGATGCCGACAGGCTGGTGGTGTCCAACCAGGCCGGCGGCGCCAGCAAGGATACCTGGGTGCTGGCCACGGAACCGGAACGCCACACCAGCCTGTGGCTGGAAAGCCGCCAGGCGCGGCACGTATTCACCACCAGCGGTGAGCTGCCGGGGCGCGTGGCGGACAACCTCTACTGGCTGGGGCGCTACGCCGAACGCGCCGAGTTCACCAGCCGCCTGTTGCGTCTGACCCTGCAGTTTCTGATCACCGGCGAAAGCGAGGACTCCGACTGTCTGGCGTCTCTGCTGGAGGCCCTGAACCGCCAGGCGCCGCGCCCGCGGGTGGCTGCCGCGGTCGCCGCGGATGTTGGGCCGGGTGCGCGCGAAACGGAGTTGCTGTCGCTGATCCGCGATGAAGCGCGGCCCGGCAGTCTGTCGCAGACCCTGAGTGCGCTGCTTTTGGTAGGTCGTTCGGTGCGCGACCGGCTGTCTAACGACACCTGGCGCGTGATCAATGATATCGACGAAGAGCTGCGCTCGCTGCAGCGACTCAGCGTCGCGCAGCTGATCGATGCACTCGACGAAATGGATAACCTGGTCCAGGCATTCACGGCGTTTTCCGGGCTGACACAGGAAAACATGACCCGCGGCCGCGGCTGGCTGTTCCTGGACATGGGCCGGCGTATCGAACGCGCCGCGCTGACCGCGGGCCTGCTGCGTTCGTTGCTGGTGCCGGCGGCCGAACCGGCCCAGGAAAGCATGGTCCTGGAGGCACTGCTCTCGGTGGTGGACAGCCTCATGAGTTATCGTCGCCGCTACCGGCAGGGGCTGCAGGTGGACAGCCTGCTGGAGCTGATTGTCTACGATGAACGCAACCCGCGTTCGCTGGCCTACCAGTTGTCGCGCATGGAGGAGCACGTCGGCGGACTGCCGCGCGAACAGGACAAGGGTGTGCGCAGCGAGTTGGGCCGCCTGACCCTGGAGTCGGCCACACTGGTGCGCCTGGCCGATGTGCGGCGCCTCGCTGAAATCGCAACCGAAAGCGGGCGGCGCGAGATACTCGACCAGTTCCTGGTGGTTCTCGCGACGCGCCTGCCGGCCTTGTCCGACGCCCTGACGGCTGCCTACTTCCGCGCCGCCGAGACACCGCACCAGTTGCTGCGGCAACGCCCGAGAGCGCGACAATGAAATACTCTGTGACCCATACCACGCGGTACCGCTACAGCGCGCCGGTATCGACCTGCCATAACGTCGGGCGCCTGCGGCTGCGCAAGACGCCGCAGCAGGACTGTACCCGCAGTCAGCTGATCATCGACCCGGCGCCGGCGGTCAGCCATCAATGGCAGGATCTTTTCGGCAACCAGTTGGATTTCTTTTCCATCCAGCAGCCGCATAGCGAATTGACCGTGACTGCGCGCAGCGAGGTCAACGTGGTTTCGCCGGGCACCTTGCTGGACCGCGCGTTTCCCACGGCGTGGGAGGAGGTGCGCGACTACCTGCGCACGGCGAGTGACGATGTGCAGGCGCTGGAAGCGCGCCAGTTTGTGCTGGAATCCGACTTTGTGGTATTCAGTCCGCAGGCCAGTGAATACAGTGCCGCGTCTTTCGGCGCGGGGCGACCGTTGCTGGAGGCGGTAGAGGACCTGATGCGGCGTATTCACCGTGACTTTGCTTACGATCCGGGCTTCAGCGATATCGCCACGCCGCTGGAGGATGTGCTGGAGCACCGCAAGGGCGTCTGCCAGGATTTTGCCCATCTGGCGATCGCCTGTCTCAGGTCGAACGGCCTGGCGGCACGTTATGTCAGCGGCTACCTGGAAACCATCCCGCCGCCCGGCAGACAGCGGCTGGTGGGCAGTGACGCCTCGCACGCGTGGTTCAGTGTGTTCGTTCCCTACCAGGGCTGGGTGGATTTCGACCCGACCAACGACCAGATACCGGCCGACCGGCATATCACCGCCGCCTGGGGCAGGGACTATGCCGACGCCGCGCCGCTGAAAGGGGTGCTGTTCGGCGGCGGCGAAAGCCACGCACTGGAAGTGGCTGTCGATGTTGTCAGGCTGTGAACGGACGTCGAGCCACGTGAAGTTTGCGCATCGGCCGCGGGTTGATGCAGAGTGTAGGTTGGTGCTGAGTGCAGGTCGGGCAAGGCGTAGGTTGGGCTAAGCGCAGCGAAGCCCAACAATCATCTTTGGGATCCATACCTGGCCCAACCCGCAGTTACGCAATTATTTAGGTCAAGCAATGGAATCTGTCAGTATGGGTACACCTGAATCATTTCCGGGCACAAGCGACAGCGTCGATGAGCGCCTTGCAGCGCTGCGCTACATCAACCTGAAGCTTGCCGCGCTCGGGCAGCGGCCGTTTCAGGCGGGCAACGACCATTCCTATTTGACAGTCGCTGACAGCCTGTTGAAGCACTATTCGCGCCAGCAACGCCTGCTGTCGGACTACCGGTGCCCCGCCGACCAGCGTATCCAGGATTTTCTCAACGATTATCTGCGCGAGAACGGCGTGGAGATCCCCGTTCAATTGCCGGGCGCGACCTTCATACTGGACAAGCAGGGACTGGCGCGCGAACTGTCGCTACCATTGTACGGCAACCGTTTCTGTTCACCGCTGGTGGAGTCGTACCGCGTGCTGCAGGGCGTGCTGCACAATCCCAGGAACGACCGGCGCACCACCAGCGGCGTGTTTCACATCGTCGAGGGCGGCTTGCCGGTACCGGCTGACAAACGCAAGGTCCCGGTGGCGGCTTTCGCCGCGCTGCTGGGCGCGGCCCTGACGCCCCCGGATGACTTGTTGCGGCTGCCACTGACCAGCGAGCAGCCCGAAGCCATCGGGCTGTGGGTATCGCTGCTGGTGCGGCCCCTGGTGCGTCCCGCGGTCGAGGGTGTGTTGCCCGCCAAGAGTATGGAAACGCGCGTCTTCGCACCGGGAGGACTGGTGTCGAACCTCGATTTCCTCGAGTCGATTTTCGGTAACGGCGGCGACCCGTTCCTGACCGACAACGATGCGGCACTGGATATCGACCACTGGACCGGCCATACCGGCTGCATCATTCTGGCGCCACACCTGGTGGGCTTGCGCAAGCAGGTGCTGGGGCTGCCGCACTATGCCGACGCCGACGAGCGGCAACGCCGCGAGGGCATGTGCTGGCAGCAGGAGGACGAGCTGTACAACGACGGCGCGCCGTTCAAGATCGTCTGCCGCGACCTGCGCGGCGTGATCGTCACCGTGATTGCCGACAACTACTTCGGCTACAGCAAGAAAGAAATCAAATCGCAGATAAGCTACTCGGCGAACCTGTTCGGCGGCTGCGAGGAGGAGCACTCGGGCGGCGCGCTGGCTTTTCCGCGCTTCAATCTGGGCGAACGCTACCAGCACCAGGGCGAAGCGCCGCTCAGCGAGCGCAACTTTGCCACCCTGTGCGAGCAACTGGCACCGTGGATCATGCTGCAGGCCGACGGTTACGCGATCGACAAGCGCTACGCCGATATCCTCTATGTACCCGAAGACGCCTGCATAGACATCCGCGATCTGCGCGTGAGCTGGCAAATCGACGGACAGTCGTACGGCATCAAGCTGCTCGCCGAGCATACCTACGTGTATCCGAGCGGGTTCAAGGTGCACATGGAACGCCACCCGCACGCGCCCAGCTGGCGCCTCATCGGCACGCTCGGCGAGGGCACTTTCTGCCACAAGCCGAGTACCGTCTCCGGGGGCGGCAAATCGGAGATCTCCAAATCGATCGCCGGCACCATTATCTCCAGCGCCACGTACATCGACGATATCGACCGCGATCTCGACCAGGTTGCAACTATCTTCATGCGCGACTATTCCAAACGTTTCCGCTATCCGCAGGACCACGACAGCGATCAACGCAGCCTGCTCAGCAGGGATCGCACCCTGGGCTCGGTGATCAAACTGCTGACGCCGTCGATCAGCGAATATGCCGATGAATACAATCACTGGCTGGAAAGCGTTCCGCAGCAC
The DNA here is from genome assembly GCA_022340245.1 of Thiogranum sp. Classification (GTDB taxonomy): domain Bacteria; phylum Pseudomonadota; class Gammaproteobacteria; order DSM-19610; family DSM-19610; genus Thiogranum. The sequence continues at coordinate 6,618 of JAJDOI010000152.1, read as the reverse complement.
ATTCTGGCGCTGGTGTTCATGATCAAGCGCTTTTACAAGCCCGAATGGGGGCGCACCTGGCGCCGCCACTTCTCGGTGGACAACATCAACGGTTACCCCGGGCACGAACTCAAACTGGACGGACGCAAGCTGATCGCCAGCAACCTGCGTGTCGGGTTGCGCAGCGACGGTAACTGGCGCGTCTACAAGTTGCGCCAGGATTTCGTCGCCGCGGAAAAGGTCCAGATGGAGGACGACATCACCGCCTCGACGGTGGTGCCGACTCACTACCTGGAAGGCCTCAACCCGGCCTACAGCAATCCGTGCATCAAGCTGGTGGAAAACTGCGAAGCCAGGCTGTTCCAGCGGCCCGACGAGGCGGTCAACCGCGGGCTGGATTTGCAGACCGAGGCCGATTTGTCCGGCGGGGACAACTTCATTTCCAACTTCCAGCCCCTGTCTGCGGCCGAGGCGCGCGAACTGGTCGAGGACGTGGTGCATTTCGAGGCCTACAGCCGGCCCATGAAGCGGCTGATCCGCAAGGCTGCGCAGGCACCGGAGGGCAGCTATTTCGTGTCCTCGGCGCATCCCCGCCTGGTCGACGGCAAACCCAGTCTCAACGTGCGCTACCTGCAGCAGCGCCCGGATCTCGCCGACCCGCGGATGCGCTACCTCGCCGACATCGGTACGCGGCTGGCGCGCGGGCTGCAACCCGAACAGCCGGTTTATCATCCCGTCAACGCCGTCATTCCGGGGCGGCGTAACAATCCGCCCGATAAAGCCGCGGGCATTCGCCCGCTGGCAGTGTACAACCCCATCCACTACCAGGAACTGCCCGAGCTGTTCATGGACTTCATCTGCAGCCTCACCGGCAAGTCGCCGTCGACCACCGGCGCGGGCTCGGAAGGTGCCCTTACCAAGGCGCCGTTTAATAGCATCTCGGCCACCGCGGATCTCAACACCGCGCTGGTATCCTTCATCCTGTGCGGCTATGACGGCTTTTCCACCGCCGCGGGTTACATCGGCGCACGCCGGCGCGTCGACCACGATATCAGCCTGCTGATCCCGGAAATCTGGTGCCGCATGGCGGTGGAACACCGCGATCCCGCCTACATGATCGCCCAGAGCTGGCTGCAGAAAATGGAGGACTTCGACTACCAGGGCCGCACGGTGCGCGCCAGCCGCCTGGGATACCGCATTACCGAACATTTTGTGCATGACAATTTCGGCAAAGTGTTCGACCGGCCCTCGGCGGTGTTTGACGAGGCAATGCTGTGCCCCGAAACGCAGGACCTGCAGGCCTTTGTCGACGGCATCGAAAACATCTGCGAGGCCCAGCAGCGGGTGGCGCGTGGCTATTTCGACGACGGTTCCGTCGATGACGCCTGCCCGCCGTTGCGCGCCCTGTTGCACATCATGGCGCACGGCAGCTACCAGGGCAAAGACCTCGAAGATCCGGGCGTTCGCGAAATGTTCAGCCGCGACTACCTGCTGCAAAGCGACTGGTACCAGGAGCGGCTGGTGATAAAACAGACGCGCGACGAACGCCTGTGGCGCAAGCACCAGCAGTACCTGGAAAAGCAGCTCGCCGAGGTTGGCGACAGCGACGCGAGCCACAGCGCCAGGCTGGTCGAACGCATACAGGAAGCCGAACGCATGCGCCAGGTGGTGTCGGGCAAGGCTTACCTGGAGCGTTTGCAGGGGACGCTGGGGGCGGACTGGATACATCGGGGGAGTGCGGGGTAAGTAAGGCTCGCCTACGGAAAACGGCGCACGCCGGTGGTGTCAGGCGGGACCTGCTGCGCATCAGTTATGTGCGTTTTGTCACACAGTAATGCGCCTGATGCCGGTTCCACGGCTATCGCTGACGAATCAATATAAGATCTGGCACCCGCAACAACATCTCCTCACACGCGAAAGGTTCATCCAGACGATGGTCTGCGATAAACTGCTGTCCGGCATGGTCCACCGAGCAGGGAGCTCGGAACACAAACGGGCCAGGGAGCGTCAAGCCACAGACTGACCGGGCGGCGCAATGGCTGATAACAAATCGAGGATATTCCTTGTGGGGATTGCCGAGCTTTTCTTGTCTGGTGTGCAAACTCAAACAAATTCAGCTGGGCCTGCCCCGGTTGGCCTTGCCCCCCAACTGATTTCATGCACTGCCTATGTGTGCGGCCCCGCCGTTCCGTGGGCATCCGGAACCAGGCAAGAGAACAGTCTCAGGGAGGAGCTGCGTAGGCCGTGGTTTGGCGGTCTTTTTCGTGCGCGGTCTGCCGGTTCTATTTGGTCTGAGGCACTAAGGTGTTCTGCACCGTTGATGGCGTTACTTGTATTTGCATTCCTTAGCGCGAACATCAGCGCGAATGTGCGCGCCCCAATTCCATCCTGGTCAGATACCTGTAACGTACCGGGTGAGTACAGCTCTGGTTCAGAAGTGTGTTCTGCAAGATCCTCGTTTGCAAATTCGTCCGGACCGACCTTTGTTTTTGACACTAGTTATGCAACACAGCCCTCTGCAGACGGGGCCTGTGTGTATTATCCGAGCACCGGAATAGTGGATTTGAACGGTTGGCCGTTCAATGGTTTTTACTGCCCTGAAGGCTATTACCCCGCGAACTACACATATGTTAACGGTTGTGGGCCTAAGCCACATTTCAAGGGTGACGCCGCATGGTGCGAGAGGACTGGACTTGAGCCGCTAAAGAATCTTGGAAAATGCACCGGGTCATCATGCTGTATTGGCAACCCTATTCATGTAAACACAGGGAACAAGTTCCAAACCGAGATCGATATCAGTCGGTTTGGGGCGAGCGATCTTGGATTCTCACGTTACTACAATTCCAGATACCAATACGATAATACCCTCCTCTATATACCGCCAATCGGTTATGGTTGGCGTCATGCCTTCATGGCGCGAATCCGATTAGATGCAAACCGAAAAATCGCAACCGCAACGATCGAGAGACCGAGCGGCAAGGTGGTTTTTTTCGTACTAACGAACGATGTCTGGGTCGGAGACAGCGATCTGGTGTCCTCATTGGATTGGACGACCGATTCAAATCGAAACCCTGTAGGCTGGACACTCAGAACTGAAGAAAATACCGTTGAAACGTACGACGCTGCCGGCACCCTCCAATCAATCACCGATCTCCAGGGTAACACCCAGACGCTCAGCTACAACGCTCAGGGTCGCTTGGAGGGCATCGATACCAATATCGGCGAATATCTGGTCCTCGGTTACGATGCCGCTAACCGTATTGCCAGCGTCACCGACCACGCTGGGCGCTCGTGGGGTTACAGCTATGACGTCAGTGGCAATCTGCAGTACGTCGACCACCCCGACGGCACCACGACACAATACCACTATGAAGACGCGAACTTCCCACATGCCCTGACGGGCATCACCGACGAGCGTGGTGTCCGTTATGCGACCTTCAACTATGATGCCGAGGGTCGCGCTATCCTGAGCACCCATGCGGGTAACGTACAACGCGTGGATATCGTCTTCAATGCGGACAATACCCGCACGGTGACCAACAGCCTCGGTCAGCCGAGCAGCTATTCGACGGGTGTACAGCTGGGTGTAGCCCTGGTGACTGATGTATCTGGCCCCGGCTGTTCCAGCTGCGGGGGCAACAATACCGGCTATGGTTATGACCCTGCCAACAACAACCTGCTAAGCAAAACCGAAAACGGTGTGACTACCGAATACGGCGGTTACGACAAAAAAGGCCAGTACGGCTACAAAATCGAAGCCGTGGGCACACCCGAGGAACGCCGCAGCGACTATACCTACGACGCGCGGTTCTACGATAAAATCACCTCGATTGCCGAACCCTCGGTGAATCCGGCGGGCATCAAGGTCACCAGCTACACGTACGATGACTACGGCAACCGCACCAGCGAGACGGTCAGCGGTTTTGCGCCGGACGGGCAGGGCGGTTTTACGCCGGTCTCCCGCACCACCAGCCGGCAGTACAACGGGCCGCTGCACCAGCTTTCCTTCGTCGACGGACCGCGCAGCGATGTCAGTGACTTCGCGACCTACCGCTACTACCCCAACGATAACAGTCAGCCCGTCGGCACCCGCGCACGTCTCAAGGAGATCGAGGACGCCAACGGTGTCCTGATCCGCGCTGATATTCGCTATAGCGCTACCGGCAAGGTGATATCCGAGCAGCGGTCCAACGGTCTGATGCTGACCTACACCTATTACGCCGGGAATGGCCGGCTGCATACCCTGATCGAGACCACCGGCACCGCGAGCCGCACAACCCGCTGGACCTACCTCGCCACCGGCGAAGTGGAGGCGATCACCACCGCTGACGGCACCGCCGACGCCACCACGCTCACCTTCGGCTACGACGATGCCCGGCGGCTCACCCGCATCACGGACGGGCTGGGCAACTACATCGCCTATACCCTGGACACCGAAGGCAACCGTACCTTCGAGAAGACCTACGACGGCGGCGGCGCGCTGCGCAAACAGCTCGGCCAGACCTTCGACCTCTACAGTCGCCTGGACGCCAGCGCCCAGGCCAACGAATCTCTGGATTACAACTTCGCCCCCGATGGCACTCTGGATGTGCAGACCGACGGCCGCGGCAGCGTGACCGATTACAGCTACGACAGCCTGAAGCGCCTGACGCAGGCGGTGCAGAACCTGGGCGGCACCGACCCGGCGACGGCCGATACTGCGACCGCCTACGGCTACGATGTTGCTGATCGCCTGACCTCGGTCACCGACCCCGTCAATGGCGCCACCGCCTATGCCTATGACGATCTGGGCAACCTGCTCACCCAGACCAGCCCCGATACCGGCACCACAGATTATCAGTACGACGCGGCCGGTAACCTCGTTCATAAGACGGACGCCAAGGGCCAGTCGTTCACCTATAGCTACGACGCCCTCAACCGCCTGACCCTGATCGATGCCCCCGGCAGCAGCGATGACATCGCCTATGGTTACGACACCTGTTCCGATGGCGTAGGGCGGCTGTGCAGCGTCACCTATGGTGGCGGCGCGCTGCCGGCCGGCAATCAGCTGCACTACCGCTACAACGGCTTTGGTGAGGTCACCGCTCACCAGGGTCTGCGCTATGCCTATGACGCCGCCGGCCGCCTGCAGACCGTTCACTACCCGTCCGGCAGCCGCATGGCCTATCACTATGACGCCGCGGGACAGGTCAGCCAGGTCGATATTACGGTCAACGGCGTCACTCAGGCGTTGGCCGGCGCGATTGCCTACGCGCCGTTCGGCCCGATAACCGGCCTCACCTACGGCAATGGCCTGGTACTCAGCCAGAACCTCGACACTGCCTACCGGCTGACCGCCCAGACTGTCCCCGGCGTCGTCGAACGCAGCTATCCCGGCTACGACGCCAACGGCAACCGCCTGGGTCAGACAGATGCCCTGGCGAGCCCAAGCAGCTTCACCTACGACCCCCTGAACCGGCTGGACATAGCAAACGGCCCGTTCGGCACCCGGGACTACGACTACGACAAAAACGGCAACCGCACACAGCTGGTCGCCGACAGCGCCACCACCGCACTAACCTACGAGCCCAACAGCAACCGCCTTGACACCCTGGGCGCCAGCGGCGTGCTGCTCGACGCCACCGGCAACACCCTCAACAACGGCGCCTGGAGCTACAGCTACACGCCGCACCACCGTCTGAGCACCGCGAGCGAGAGCGCCACCCTCAAGGCCAGCTTTGCCTACAACGGCCTTGGCCAGCGCATCGCCAGGACCGATGAAACCACCGCGAGCGGCAACTACTTCCTTTACGGCCCCAACGGCGAACTGCTGGTGGAGACCGACCAGGACGGCAACATCCTGCTTGAATACCTTTACCTCAACGGCCAGCTGCTGGCAGCGTATTCGCCAGACGACGACCAGGACGGCATCCCCAATCAACAGGAAGCGAAGCAAGGCAGCCTGCCGGTCAACCCTGACAGCGACGGCGACGGGCTGACCAACCTCGCCGAATGGTTCCAGCACGGCACCGACAGCACCAACCCCGACAGTGATGGCGACGGCGTGCTCGACGGCGCGGAAATTGCTGCGGGCACCAGCCCCGTCGATGCCGGCGCCTTCCCGGGTGACGGCGACATCAACGAAAACGGGCAAATCAACCTCGGCGACCTGGTGCTGCTCTACCAGATGGTGATGGGCACGCGTACCCCGACCCCCGCGCAGTTCACGCACGCGGACATGAACCGCGACGGACGGCTGAATGCCGCGGATATCCTGTTGCTGCAAAAACAGCTGCTGCAGGCCTGGCTGGGGATCAAGGGCACGACCGCGGTGGCTGGTGCGGATCTAGATCTGAAGTACAAACAGGCTAGCCGACCGACCGACATGGCGGCAATGACTGCCGACTGGCTGCAGTCGCTGGTCCCCGCCGCCCAGGCCGTGCAGGCGAATCAAGGGGTGTTGTACTATGTGCACAACGATCCGCTGGGGACGCCGCAGGTGCTTACGGACGAGGCGGGTATGGTGGTCTGGCGGGCGCGGTATGATCCGTTTGGGAAAGCGGTTGTCGATGAAGATCCGGATGGGGATGGGAACAGTGTCACGTTTAATGTGCGGTTTCCGGGGCAGTATTATGATCAGGAGACGGGATTACACTACAA
>JAJDOI010000099.1 GCA_022340245.1 Thiogranum sp. | reverse complement strand
AAGTGTACTCAGCGACCAGCTGAAGTCCTATCTCAAAATGTTCCAGGGTTATCAACTGTAGCGATCGAGGCCGTGCAGCCAGGAGAGCCGCTGAGCGGCTGCACGCAGATGATCTGCGGCAAGTATTATTTCAGATTCGTGAACGCCTCGTCCGGCGTAAGCAGCTCCAGCGCCAGGCTGGGCGCATAGCCCGGCAACAGGCTGACTTCCGCCTTGAACTCGCTGCTCTCCATCGTCTCCAGAATCAGAGGAAAGCGGTTGTCCTGCAGCAGTCGTTGATCGAACATAAGAAAATATCGTTCCGTCAGCAACGGCACGAAATCCAGACTGAACAGGCGGGCTGCGGCTTCCACGCCAATTCCGACATCCGCCTTGTGGCTGGCAATATAGGCGGCGACCGCGGCATGTGTGAACTCGACACTCTCGAAACCCTGTATGTCCCGCTTGTCGATACCGGCCTGCTCCAGCAGTAGTTCGAGCAACATGCGGGTACCGGAGTTCTCCTGACGGTTCACCAGACGCACGCCGGGTTTTCCGAAGTCAGCGATATTCCATATCTGCACGGGGTTGCCTTTTGCAACCATTATGCCCTGACCGCGTGTCGCCAGGCAGATAAGCCGGAATGACGGTTTGAACAGCTTTGCGTATCTCGCGAGTATCGCACTCGTCAGGCTTCCCTGCGGAATATGAAAACCGGCGATATCACAGGTGCCGCGATTCAGCGCATCGACCGCATCCAGGCTGCCGCGGTAATTGATTTCGAGCTCTCCGTTCTTGCTGATCAGCCGCTTGCGCAGGGCGTCGACAGCGAAGCCGTGGCTGGCGAACAAACGCAATGCGCCCTTTCCGTGGGGCACGACCGCGTGCAGTTCCGCCTCGATTTCGGAAGCCATGCTGTCCAGCAGCGGCCCCAGTCGTGCCTCGACCTGCCGGTGTGCCCAGACCAGTTTGTGCCCAAGCTCGGTCAGGCTCGATCCTCGACCGCGGGTCATTTCGACCGTGCTGCCGCCCAGCAGTGTGTCCAGCTCCGACAACAGGTTCCAGGCATGACGGTAGGAAATACCCAGTGTTGCACTGGCCGCACGCAGGTTGCCTGAAACCTCGACTTCTGACAGCAATATCAGAGCCTTATCCAGGGTTTTTCGTTGTCCCGCCGCATCGATATGGCCGATTACCGGACGCATAAAAATTCTCATAGTGGCATTCCAGTGCTTATTAAACTCTACCCCGCAAGCTGTTTTATGCGTCCATTAAATTCATATTGCCATGATTTGCAAACACTACTAGGATCCGGCCCACGTGAGTGACAGAAAACACAATTGGAATATATGCATTAAAAAGGCCATTTACGGGCCTGTTGTAATACGTGCGCCTGTCTATGCCCTGACCGACGCCGACCCGTTGACGGACCGGGCGAGTTTGCCCGCACTGCCCCATCCGTACTCGGACAGACTGTAACGGCCACGGGGATGAGCCGTACGGTAACCAATCAGGAGGTGATGATGACTGCCCATCCGTCGTCCGAGGTCAATACTGCCGTACAAACCGCAATCGACGCATGCGCAACCCTGCCCGGCGCCCTGCTCCCCGTCCTGCACGGGATTCAGGACAGCCTCGGTTACATTCCCGCCGCAGCAGTGAAACAGGTGGCCGAAGCACTCAACCTGTCGCGCGCGGAAGTCCATGGCGTCGTCACCTTTTATCACCACTTCCGCGACCGCCCCTGCGGTCGGCACCTCGTGGAGATCTGCCGGGCGGAAGCCTGCCAGGCACGCGGCGCGAGGCAGCTGGAAACACACGCACGCAAGCGGCTTGGATGCAACCTCCACGAAACCAGCGCAGACGGCGGCGTCACGCTCGAACCGGTTTATTGCCTCGGCCTGTGCGCCACCGGCCCGGCCGTCACTATCGACGGCAAGCTGCACAGCCGTGTCACGCCCGAACGCTTCGACAGGCTGCTGGAGCGCAACGCATGACCCCTACCCTGTACGTGCCGCGTGATTCTGCGGCCTTGTCACTAGGCGCCGATGAAGTCGCCCTGAAAATCTGCGCCGAGGCACGGCAGAGAAACATCGATATACGGCTGGTCCGCAACAGCTCGCGGGGTATGTTCTGGCTGGAGCCACTGATCGAAGTAGAAACAGATGCGGGCCGTGTCGGCTATGGCCCGGTAGCCTGCGATGACGTGACAACCTTGTTTGACGCGGGATTCCTGCAGGCTGGCGCTCACCCGCTGCGGCAGGGCATTGTCGACGAACTACCTTATCTGGCAAATCAGGAACGTCTGACCTTCGCACGCGCCGGGATAACGGACCCGTTATCGCTCGATGACTACCTGCAGTACCAGGGCTATGCCGGACTGAAACGCGCACTCGCCATGAGCAGTGATCAGATAGTGCGCGAAGTCACCGATGCCGGTCTGCGCGGCCGCGGCGGCGCGGCATTTCCCACCGGCATCAAATGGAGGACGGTGCTGGCTACAGACGCCCCGCAGAAATACGTGGTATGCAACGCTGACGAAGGCGATTCCGGCACCTACTCGGACCGCATGGTGATGGAAGGCGACCCCTTCATGCTGATCGAGGGCATGACCATCGCGGCGCTTGCGGCAGGCGCCACCGAAGGCTATATCTACGTGCGTTCGGAATACCCGCATGCCTTCCGTACACTGCAAAAGGCCATCCACACGGCCATACAGCAAGGTTACCTGGGTGATGACATCCTGGGCTCGGGAAATACCTTTCACCTGCACGTACGCAAGGCCGCCGGCTCCTACGTGTGCGGAGAAGAAACCGCCATGCTGGAAAGTCTGGAAGGCAAACGCGGCATGGTACGCGCCAAACCACCGCTACCTGCGATACACGGTCTGTTCGGGCAGCCTACGATCATCAACAATGTAATATCACTGGCCTCGGTACCAGTGATCCTCGCGCGCGGCGCGGCGTTCTACAGCCAGTACGGCATGGGACGCTCACGCGGCACATTACCACTGCAACTGGCCGGCAATATCCGCCGCGGCGGACTGGTCGAAAAAGCCTTCGGTGTCACTTTGCGGCAGCTTATCGATGACTTCGGCGGCGGCACCGAAAGCGGCCGACCGGTTCGCGCGGTGCAGGTCGGCGGTCCGCTCGGCGCCTACCTGCCGGCGTCGCGCCTGGATACGGAAGTCGACTACGAAGCCTTGGCGTCGCTCGGCGGCGTTCTCGGTCACGGCGGTATCGTAGTCTTCGACGACACGGTAGATATGGCGCATCAGGCGCGCTTCGCCATGGAATTCTGCGCCCTTGAATCCTGCGGCAAGTGCACGCCATGCCGCATCGGCGCAACCCGTGGCGTCGAGGTCATGGACACTATCATCGCTGGCGACCGGGCCGAACAACAGGTGACCTTGCTGCGCGACCTGTGTAGCACCATGCTGGATGGATCCCTGTGCGCTATGGGTGGCATGACGCCCTACCCTGTGCTCTCTGCTCTTGATCACTTCTCCGAAGACTTTGCACCCGAGCCCGCCCGCAAGACGGGCTGACGACACCCGGACCTGGAGATATCTGTATGTATCAGCTTGGCGAGAACGATTTTGGCACCCCGGCCAGAACCTCGGAAACGCAGGTAGCCGTGGAAATCGACGGCGTCGAAATCCGGGTCCCTGCAGGTACCTCGGTGATGCGTGCCGCGGCGGTCGCGGGTATCAACGTACCCAAACTGTGCGCCACCGACACGCTCGAACCGTTCGGCTCGTGTCGTCTGTGCCTGGTTGAAATCGAGGGCCGGCGCGGCTACCCGGCATCCTGTACGACACCGGTGGAAGCCGGCATGAAAATCCGCACCGAAACACCCCAGCTGGCCCGGATCCGCCGCGGTGTGATGGAGCTGTATATTTCCGACCACCCGCTGGATTGCCTCACCTGCCCGACCAACGGCAACTGTGAACTGCAGACCATGGCAGGTACCGTAGGCCTGCGAGACGTGCGCTACGGTTATGCCGGTAGCAACCACCTGAAGGACGCGAAAGACGAGTCAAACCCCTACTTCACCTATGATCCATCGAAATGCATCGTCTGTAACCGTTGCGTCCGGGCCTGCGAGGAAACTCAGGGCACCTTCGCCCTGACCATCGACGGCCGCGGTTTCGCCTCGCGCGTGTCCGCGAGCCAGAACGATGAATTCATGGCATCGGAATGCGTATCCTGCGGCGCCTGTGTGCAGGCATGCCCCACGGCGACACTGACGGAAAAATCCGTGATACAACAGGGCCAGCCGGACCACAGCGTGGTGACCACCTGCGCCTATTGCGGTGTTGGCTGCGCCTTCAAGGCCGAAATGAAAGGCAACGAAGTGGTGCGCATGATCCCCTATAAAGAGGGCAAGGCCAACGAGGGGCATGCGTGCGTCAAGGGGCGCTTTGCCTGGAACTATGCCAACCACAAGGACCGCATCCTCAGCCCCATGATCCGCAAGTCTATCAGCGATCCGTGGCAGGAAGTTTCCTGGGATGAAGCCATTGGCTATGCCGCCGACGAGTTCAGGCGCATCCAGGTAAAGTACGGCAAGCACGCCATAGGCGGTATTGTCTCGTCGCGCTGCACCAATGAAGAAGACTACCTGGTGCAGAAACTGGTGCGCGCGGCATTCGGCAACAACAATGTCGATACCTGCGCGCGCGTCTGTCACTCGCCGACCGGCTACGGGCTGAAGCAGACACTGGGCGAATCCGCCGGCACCCAGACATTCAAATCGGTGGAAAAGGCCGACGTCATCATGGTGATCGGCGCCAACCCGACCGACGGTCACCCGGTTTTCGCTTCGCGCATGAAGCGCCGTCTGCGCGAAGGCGCCAGACTGATCGTGGTCGACCCGCGCACCATCGACCTGGTCCGCTCGCCCCACGTTCGGGCCGATTACCACCTGAAGTTGAAACCCGGCACGAACGTCGCCGTTATCAGTGCCATGGCACATGTCATTGTGACCGAAAACCTGGTGAACGAGGCGTTCGTCACGGCGCGCTGCGACACGCAGTCTTTCCACGACTGGAGAGACTTCGCCGCGCGCCTCGAGAATTCACCCGAGGCACTGCAAGCGGTCACCGGTATTCCCGGCGGCACGCTGCGCGCGGCCACCCGCCTGTATGCCGCTGCCGAGAACGGCGCCATCTATTACGGCCTGGGCGTCACCGAGCATGCACAGGGCTCGACCATGGTTATGGGCATCGCCAACCTGGCGATGGCGACGGGCAACATCGGGCGCGAGGGGGTCGGTGTGAATCCACTGCGCGGGCAGAACAACGTCCAGGGCTCCTGCGACATGGGCTCTTTCCCCCACGAGCTGCCCGGATACCGCCATATCTCCGATAGCACCACGCGCGCCATGTTCGAGGCGGCCTGGAACGTCCCCATCGAACCGGAACCCGGCCTGCGCATACCCAACATGTTCGAGGCGGCACTGGACGGCAGTTTCATGGGCCTGTACTGCCAGGGTGAAGATATCGTCCAGTCCGACCCCAATACACAGCATGTCGCCGCGGCCCTGTCCGCCATGGAATGCATCGTGGTCCAGGACCTGTTCCTGAATGAAACGGCGAAATACGCCCACGTCTTCCTGCCGGGCTCGTCGTTTCTTGAGCGGGACGGCACCTTTACCAATGCCGAGCGGCGTAT
>JAJDOI010000059.1 GCA_022340245.1 Thiogranum sp. | reverse complement strand
CCACCGGTGGAAGATGTTGAATACGGGACACCAGCGAGGATAATAGACGCCTTTGCCAGAAACCTGAAGTCGATGAAACCGCTCCTTTCCCAGCTACTATGCGCCGCCGTTCAATCCCTGCAGGCACGGGGGGATCTTCCGGCCGACGCCGATATCGGCGTCAACCTGGAACGCACCCGCGATCGCAGCCACGGCGACTTTGCCAGCAATCTGGCCATGGTGCTTTGCAAGGCCGCGCGCACCAAACCACGCGAGCTCGCCGAAAAGCTGGTCGCGGCGCTGCCGGCCTCGGAGCAGGTCAGCCGGGTGGAGATTGCCGGCCCCGGCTTTATCAATTTTTTCCTCAGCCCGACGGCCTATCACGCCACCGTCGACCACATCCTGGAACAACAGGCGGCCTACGGGCGCAGCGACCTCGGTCAGGGCAAATCGGTCCAGGTGGAGTTTGTCTCCGCGAATCCGACCGGTCCGCTGCACGTCGGCCATGGCCGGGGCGCGGCCTACGGCGCGACCGTCGCTGATCTGCTGGAGGCGGTCGGCTACAAGGTGCACCGCGAATACTATGTGAACGATGCCGGCCGGCAGATGGATATTCTGGCCACCAGCGTCTACCTGCGTTACCTCGACCTGTGCGGCGAGCAGCTGAGTTTTCCTGCCAACGGCTACAAGGGCGACTATGTCTGGGACATCGCAGCGAGCCTGCACCGCAAGCACGCCGATGCACTGCGCCATCCCGCGGCAACGGTCTTCGAGGGTGTGCCCGCAGACGAACCCGCGGGTGGCGACAAGGAAGCGCATATCGATGGCCTCACGAATCGAGCCAAAAAACTGCTGGGCGAAACCCGTTACCGCGAAGTCTTCGACCTGGGGCTTGATTCCATCCTGGAGAACATCCGCCGCGACCTGGAAGAGTTCGGCGTCCATTATGACGAGTGGTTTTCCGAACGCTCCTTGACCAGCAACGACTCGGTGCAGCGCGCCATCCAGCGCCTGAGGGATTCCGGGCACACCTACAAAGACAAGGGTGCACTGTGGTTCCGCTCCACGGACTACGGCGACGAAAAGGATCGCGTGCTGGTCCGCGAAAATGGCCAGAGCACCTATTTCGCCTCCGACATCGCCTATCACATGAACAAGCTGGAGCGCGGTTACGACCGGGTGATCGACATCTGGGGCGCCGACCACCACGGCTATGTGCCGCGCGTAAAGGCTGCGCTGGAGGCGCTGGGCGACGACGCCGACAAACTCGACGTCCTGCTGGTACAGTTCGCCATACTCTACCGGGGTGGCGAAAAAGTGCAGATGTCGACCCGCTCCGGCGAATTCGTCACACTGCGCGAGCTGCGCCACGAAGTCGGCAACGATGCCGCGCGTTTTTTCTACGTGATGCGCAAATGCGAGCAGCACATGGATTTCGACCTGGACCTGGCGAAGTCACAGTCGAGCGACAACCCCGTGTACTACATCCAGTACGCCCACGCCCGCGTCGCCAGCGTATTGCGTCAGCTCGCGGAAAAAGGCCTGACCTGGGAGCGCGCAAACGGCGCCGCCAATCTGCACCGGCTGACCGAGGCGCATGAAGATGCCCTGCTCGTCAGTCTGTCGCGTTATCCTGAAGTTGTCGAAACCGCGGCTGTGGGGCATGAGCCACACCAGTTGGCGCATTTTCTCCGCGATCTGGCGAATGAGTTCCATACCTATTACAACGCCCACCAGTTTCTGGTCGACGACAAGGGTCTGCGCGATGCGCGTCTGAACCTTATCCAGGCTGCCCGCCAGGTGATTGGCAATGGGCTGCGGCTGCTCGGCGTCTCTGCGCCGGACAGCATGTAGGCACAAGACAGCGCCATGGCAGCTGCCCGCCGACGCCGACGCGCCACACGTAACGGGCCGCCACCACCCTGGGTGTGGTCGGTTGGCGGCCTGGTGGTGGGACTGCTGGTCGCGTTCCTGGTGTTTCTGCAGATGCGGCCCAAACAGGCGCCGGAGACCCCACTGACACTGGAGGTACCGGCCGAGCACGCCACACCCGAGGTGCACAAGCCAAAGAACAGGCCCATCCCGCCGCCGCCAAAGCCGCGTTTCGATTTCTACAACCTGTTGCCCGAGATGGAAGTCATCGTGTCTGACGAGGACATCCAGGGACAATCCACGCAGGAAGGCGTTAAACAGGTCGAGCAACCCGGCACCTATTTACTGCAGGCCGGGTCTTTCCGCAGCCGCAAACAGGCCGATCAGTTGCGCGCCAGGCTTGCGCTGCTCGGGCTGGAAACCAGCATTCAGACAGTAAGCGTCGACAGCTCGCAAACCTGGCACCGGGTTCGCGTCGGGCCTTTCAGCAATCTGCGGGAACTCAACGACGCGCGCACCCTGTTGAAGAAAAACGGCGTCGACGCGATTCTTATTCGACTCAAAGGCTAGGAGCCTGTCGGATCATTTTCATCGGCTGTGTCGCCGCATGGCAAACACAGCCCCCTCACCGCGAACGAGTCTTGTCCGCCTGCTCCCGCGCGCCACGTTCAAACAGCGCGTGCTTCTCCCGAAACAGTGCCGATATATCCTCATCGCCATAGCCCGCCTGCATGAGGCGCCGGTAGTGGACCAGGGTCATTTCAACTACCGGCAGGGCGACGCCGAGCGATGCCGCCATACGCCGGCAAATCTCCAGATCCTTGTGGTGCAGTGCCACTTTGAAACCCGCGGCGAATTCGCCGTCGATCATGGTGCGACCGCGATGAGCAAGGAACCAGTTGCCCGCCGCGCCGCCGCTGACGACATCGATGACTTTATCCAGGGGCAACACGTGCGCTTCGGCAAACGCCAGCGCCTCGGTGACCGCCTGGTTGATGCCGGCCGCCATGATCTGATTCACGGCCTTGGTCGCCTGGCCGCTCCCCACCGGCCCCATGTGTTCGATGCGCGCCGCCATGCACGACAGCAGCGGCCGAACCCTTTCCAGGAGCATTTGGTCTCCGCCGACCATCATGGCCAGCGTCCCGCGCCGCGCGCCTTCGACACCGCCCGAGACTGGCGCATCGAGAAACCCGGCGCCGGCGGCCTGGACGCGGGCCGCCGCCGCGCGGGCGGTGTCCAGGCTGACCGTCGAGCAGTCGATCACCACGCCGTCCTTTCCCAGTGCCGGCAGCAGTTGATCCACCACCTCGACCAGATCACCGTCGGCCGACACGCAGGTAATCACAACCGGTGCCGCACGCGCCACCGCCGCGGGGCTGTCACACTTGAGCACGGCGTGTTCGCGGACAAAGGCATCGAGGCGACCGGGAGTGCGATTCCATACTGCGGCCAGTCGGCCCGCAGCATCCAGTCTTCGGGCCATCGGCGCACCCATGGCGCCGAGCCCGACGAATCCCGCCCTCAGCATTTCGTCAGTCTTCATGATAGGTGTAGCCGCTCAGCCCGGCCTCCAGCTCCACCAGGAACTGGCGCGCCTGCAGCGGGCTCAAATCCGCCGCGTTGACGCGCTGGCGATACACGGCGCGCAAACGCTTCGGCTCGAAATGCACATAGCGCAACAGCTCGTCGGCACGGTCACCGTGTTCGGGCTGACACAGGCGGTGCGACCCGTCAGCGTCTATCTCCAGGTTGACAGTATCCGTATCCCCGAACAGATTGTGCATGTCACCGAGTATTTCCTGGTAGGCGCCGACCATGAAAAATCCCAGCAGGTAGACCTCATCGGGCTCGGTACTGTGCAAGGGCAAGCTGTTCTCGATGCCCTCGCCGCTGACATAGGCATCGATGCGCCCATCGGAGTCGCAGGTCAGGTCTTCGAGGCGGGCACGCCGGCCGGGCTCCTGCTCGAGACGCTGCAGGGGCACAATTGGAAAGATCTGCTCAATCGCCCAGACATCGGGCAGCGACTGAAAAATCGACAGGTTGCAAAAAACCTTGTCGGCCAGTTTCACGTTCAGGTCGTCGATGATGGCGCGGTGCTCGCGATTGGCTGGTTTCAGAAGCGGCTGCAGCCGCTGCAGGATTGCATAGTAGACTTTCTCGCCGAGCGCCCGCTGCGCCAGGGTAACAAGCCCCTGGCTGTGCATCTGGTGCAACTCGGCAAGCGCCTGGTTCGCTTCGAGGTGGCTTTCCAGCGGCGGGGCGTCATCGACGTGCTGATAAATGGTGTGTAGTCGCTGCACTGCATCGGGGGCATCGGCATCCGGCGCCCCGAAGTCGTCACCGCCGGGCGCCCGCTCGGTATCGATAATATTGGTGATCAGGAAGGCATGGTGCGCCGTCATGGCACGCCCCGACTCAGTGATCAGGTGCGGGTGTTCCAAACGGTGTGCGTCGCAGATGCGCGCGATACCGCCAACCACGGCATCGGCATACTGCTCCAGCGTGTAGTTCATGGAGCAAAAGCTGCGCGACGCTGTGCCCTCGTAGTCGACGCCCAGCCCGCCGCCGACATCCACCACCTGGATGGGCACCCCGAGCGCGTGCAGGTCGGCAAAAAAGCGCCCGGCTTCCTGGACGCCTTTGTCGATGTCTTTGAGATTGGCCAGCTGCGAGCCGAGATGAAAATGCAGCAGCTGCAGCTGTTCGAGCAGGCCGTTGTCTCTCAGGCGCTCGACCATTTGCAGGATCTGCGCGGCGTGCAGCCCGAACTTGGACTTATCACCACCGGTGTTCTGCCAGTTGCCGGCACCGATGGAAGCCAGACGCGCACGCACGCCGAGCAGCGGTTTCACATCCAGCTCGCGCGACTGAAGCAGTATCTCTTTAAGCTCCGAAAGCTTCTCCACAACCAGGTAAATGCGCAGCCCGAGGCGTCGGGCGATCAGCGCCAGGCGGATATATTCACGATCCTTGTAGCCGTTGCAGATAATCACCCCACCGGGTGAGGACAGGCCGAGCACCGCCATCAGTTCCGGCTTGCTGCCGGCTTCCAGACCGACACGCTCACCGCCGTGCTCGAAGATTTCCTTAACCACACTGAACTGCTGGTTGACCTTGATCGGATAGACCGCGGTGTAGGTACCCTTATAAGCGCGCCGCTCGCGAACCTTCGCGAACGCCGCGCAGAGACGGTCCAGCCGGTCGCGGATGATACCGCCGCAACGCACCAGCACCGGCCAGCTCAACCCGGACTGGCGTATCTCGCCAGCCAGCTCGCACAGATCGACCTCCGCCGGTCGGTCCGCGCCTCCCGGGCGCACCACCAGGTGGCCCTGCGGGTTGACGCCGATATAGCCGTCGCTCCAGCCGGAAAGATTGTAGAGCTGGCGGGACTGTTCAATGTTCCAGGGCATAGGCGTCAGAATCCAATTGGGGCTGGCGTGAATTTTCTATATACTGGCGAACACGCGTTCGCAGTCTCATTGTAGAAAAATTTGTCACTAACCCCAATCTATTTCACAGCATGACAGCACCGACTATCAACGACGGCGCGGACTGGTTTACCGAAGTCTGCGAAAAAGGCGGCTCAGCGTTTTCGCTTCGGGTTCGCAAAAAGCTGCACGACGAGCACAGCCCCTTTCAGCACATCGAAATCTGGGAAACCACCGACTTCGGCAACTTAATGGTTATAGACGGATTCGTCATGCTGAGCAGCCGTGATAACTACCTCTACCACGAAATGATGTCGCACCCGGCACTGTTCACGCACCCGGCTCCCAAACGCGTGGTGATCATCGGCGGCGGCGACTGCGGCACGCTGCGCGAGGTGCTCAAGCACCCCGGGGTGCAACACGTGCTGCAGGTCGATATCGACGAGCGGGTAACGCGCCTGGCAGAAGAGTATTTCCCGGAATTGTGCGCATCCAACCACGATCCGCGCGCGGAGCTGTATTTCGGCGATGGCATTCAGTGGGTCAAAGATGCTGCGCCCGGCAGCATCGACCTTGTAATTGTCGACAGCACCGATCCCATCGGACCCGCTGAAGGCCTGTTCAGCGAAGCCTTTTACCGGGATTGCCACCGCGCGCTGGGCGAGGCGGGCCTGATTGTCCAGCAGAGCGAATCGCCGCTATTGCACTACGAGAGCATCATCCGGCCCATGCACAGATCGATGCGCGCAGCGGGCTTCGCCGACAGCGTGTCCCTGCAGTTCCCGCAACCGGTGTATCCTTCAGGCTGGTGGACGGCGACCCTTGCAGGCAAGCAGGCGGTGGTCGAATTCCGGCAGGAAGACGCGCGCGCCAAGGCCTTTGCAACGCGCTATTACAATGCCGCCATTCACAACGGGGCACTGGCACAACCGGAGTTTTTCCTCCACGGCCGTACCGACTAGCTGCACCACCTGGAGATATCATCGCGGGATCGCTGGATTAACGCGGCACGCTCCTGCTCAGACAGGTAGACGCGTTTACCGGCCTCATCGAGGCGGTAAACCGCGCCGTATTGCTGGTACTGACGCAGCCTGTCCATGGCAATCGCGCACTGGCGCGTACGCTTGGCCTGTTCCTGTTGCCGCTGTTGCTTCTGCTCCCGGGCCTGCTGGCGCTCCGCCTGATAGGCGTTGAGCAGCTTGCGCGTCTTCTCCATGCGTTGTTGCGGGTTGTCCGCGACCGCCGCCGGTGGCGCATAACTGCGCGCGCCGGTGGCGCCCTGCGACTGGCTGCGATCTTCAAAGTGCACCTGACCCTGTTCGTCCACCCGGCGATATACCTCTGCCGAGGCTGCGCCGGCCATGAGCAGCAGCGGGAACAACAGGGAGTTTTTGAGGGGATGTCGGTGCATGTGGTGGTTATCGTTTGAGACGATCCAGCCTTAAGCGCTGACGCTCGTCAAACAGCCGCTTGACGCCCAGGTGGACCGCGGCGAGAGTGCCGAAACCCGCGCCGCCGGTGATCAGAAACATGATCATAATCTGATACTTGACAGCCTCCACCGGTTCCGCACCGGCAAGAATCTGGCCGGTCATCATGCCCGGCAGGCTGACAACCCCGGCGGCGGCCATGGCGTTGATAATCGGGATCAGACCGGTACGGTATACCTGCTGGCGGATGCCCGACAACGCCTCGCTGGCGCTGTGGCCCAGTACCAGGCGCGCTTCGATGACTTCACGCTGCTCCCAGGCGCTCTGGGTCAGGCGGTCAAGCGCCAGCGCGATACCGTTCATGGTATTGCCCAGCAGCATTCCCAGCAGCGGGATCGCATATTGTGGCTGGTACCAGGGCCGGTTACCTACCACCACCACCAGCGCGAACAGTGCAATACTGAACGAGGAAATGAACATCGACAGCACGCCGATGGCATAACCCGACACGCCGGCGAAACGTCGGTGCTGACGTGCCACCACCTCGCGACCGGCGACCGCCAGCATCACCAGAGACAGCAAGGCCACCCACAGCAGGCTGGCATTCTCGAACAGCGTTTTCAGCACTAACCCGATCAGGGTCAGCTGGATGGCAGTGCGCAGACCGGCCACCACCAGTTGTCGGGCCAGATCCGGGTAAACGCGCCGGGAAAACAGTGCCAGCGCGACGACCAGCGACGCAGCAATAGCCAGGTCGAGTTCGCTGAGTCTGATCATGCCGTCTCGCGCAGGCCCGCGTCGGCCATTTCCAGGCAGCGCTCACACAGCCTCGTGATCTGCCGTTTGTCATGACTCACCCACAGACAGCTCGCACGCTGCGTCGAAACGTAGTCGGTAACGAGTTCCTCCACCCGTTCGATATTCTCGGCATCCAGATTGGCTGTCGGCTCGTCGAGCAACAGCACCTCGGGCCGGTTGGCCAACAGGCGCAACAATGCCAGGCGCTGTTTCTCGCCGCTGGACAAGCGCTCCACACGCCAGCCCCCAACGTCCTCGTCAAAACCCAGCCGGCGCAGCTGTTCGGCGTGCACAACGGCGAAATGCTCGGCCACTGTCGCTGCCCACCAGCGGCTTTCGGCCGGCAAAAAGGCGACGCGCCGGCGCCACTGTTGCGGCGGCAGTGACTCGCGTCGGACCCCGAGCAATTTCACGCTGCCCTCGCTGGGGTCCAGGTCGACCAGCGCACGCAGCAGCTGGGTCTTTCCGGAACCACTGGGACCGGAAAGGCAGGCCAGTTCGCCCTCGCTGAGTCTGAACGATACCGCTGGCTGTCCAGGACGGGTGAGATCACTGACATCGAACATCGAATATTCCCGACTTGTTATTGGTAGAGCCCACCGGCACTTTACCTGAAAGACCGCCACGGGTAATGTCTGCCCGACTGCCCCGTAACCTACCTGAACGAGTGAGGCCCGCATGTCCGAACCCACTGTCGCCCAGCGAACCCCCTACGCCATGGAACTGGAACCCGGTACTTACTGGTGGTGCGCCTGTGGTAAGTCCGCCAGTCAGCCGTTTTGCGATGGCTCGCACAAGGGCAGTGACTTCGCTCCGGTGAAACTGGAGATCAGCGAAAAGACCAGGGTATGGCTTTGCGGCTGCAAGCATACCGGTGACCGGCCCTTTTGCGACGGCAGCCACAAGAACCTGTAGCAAAAAAAACGGGCGCCGAAGCGCCCGTCGTAACGACTACCCTGCTGAGTAAGCCGGGTATTAGAGGCCGGAACCGCGAGTCCCTGTAAACTCGGGGTAAGCCTCAAGACCGCATTCACCGAGGTCGACACCTTCGAACTCTTCTTCCTCGCTGACGCGGATCCCCATGACGGCCTTGATCACCAGCCAGGTAATGAAACTGGTAATAAAGGTCCAGACAAAGATCGTAACCAGGCCGATCAACTGCGCCTTCAAGCTGGCTTCGGGATTGGTGATCGCAACCGCGATAAGACCCCACATGCCGACAACGCCGTGCACGGAGATGGCACCCACCGGGTCGTCGATCTTCATCTTGTCGATCGCCAGAATGGCGAGCACCACCAGCACGCCGCCGACCGCACCGATGAAGGTCGACATCAGCGGCGAGCCCGCAAGCGGTTCCGCCGTAATCGCCACAAGACCGGCCAGGGCACCGTTGAGCACCATGGTGAGATCAGTCTTGCCAAACATCAGGCGGGCAAGCGCCATCGCGCCGACCAGGCCGCCTGCTGCCGCCATGTTGGTATTGACGAACACCAGCGCAACAGCGTTGGCCTCACCGACATCAGACACTTTCAGCTCCGAACCACCGTTGAAGCCGAACCAGCCCAGCCACAGGATAAAGGTACCCAGTGTGGCCAGCGGCAGGTTCGCGCCCGGAATCGGGTGAATTTCACCGTTCGGCCCGTACTTGCCCTTACGCGCACCGAGCAGCAACACACCGGCCAGCGCCGCCGTGGCCCCGCACAGATGCACGATACCCGAGCCCGCGAAGTCGTTGAAACCGAGGCCGTCCAGGAACCCGCCGCCCCACTTCCAGTAACCCTGCATCGGGTAGATAAAGCCGGTCATGACGATCGCAAAGACGAAGAACGCCCACAGCTTCATGCGCTCGGCAACGGCGCCGGAAACGATCGACATTGCAGTCGCGACAAACACCACCTGGAAGAAGAAATCCGACAGGTTGGAGTAATAAGGCGCGTCATCGCCCCCGGCGATAACCGCTGCAACTTCGTTGTCGGCCTTGCCCAGAATGCCGTGGATCCCCGGCCACCATGAATTCACCGCCGCATCGCCCGGATACATGATGCCGTAACCCATCAGCATGTACATAATACAGGCGATTGCGTACAGCGCGATGTTCTTGGTGAGGATTTCCGCCGTGTTCTTGGAGCGCACCAGCCCCGATTCGAGCATGGCGAACCCGGCCGCCATCCACATGACAAGCGCGCCGGTTACGAGAAAATAAAACGTATCCAGCGCGTATTTAGTTTCGAGAATTGCTTCCACTATTTTGTCCTCCGCAACAGCGACAAAGCTGCCTGTTGGATAATTTAGATTCGATAAACTTAGAGAGCGTCGGGTCCGGATTCGCCGGTGCGGATACGAACCGCCTGCTCCAGGGGATATACAAAGATCTTGCCGTCACCGATCTTGCCAGTGTTGGCGGCTTTGGAAATCGCTTCGATCACCTGCTCGGTCAGATCGGCCGACACAGCGACCTCGATTTTGACCTTGGGCAGAAAATCCACCACGTATTCCGCGCCGCGGTACAGTTCCGTATGACCTTTCTGGCGTCCAAATCCTTTCACTTCAGTGACCGTGATGCCCTGTACACCAATCTCGGACAACGCTTCACGCACGTCGTCGAGCTTGAAGGGCTTGATGATTGCAGATACAAGCTTCATCAGATGGTCTCTCCTAGTTTGAACCCGCCGTTCAGAACGGGTCGTGTTTCAGGTAGTTTCAGTATTGTTTGTCGGCAGGGCCCCTCTGGGGCGCTTGCCCGACCGATCCGCAAACACAGGCGCTCGTTGATTGTCACTTAAGGTTGCGAGTCACAATGAGCGCCTGGTCTGCGCAAGGCCGTCAACTAAAGGCTATAGCCACGCTCATCATGCAGCGCGATATCCAGACCTTCTGTTTCTTCCTCTTCTGTAACCCGCAGTCCGATGATCGCGTCGATCACCTTGAGCAGCACGAAGCTGACCACCGCGGTGTAAGCCAGGGTTGCCCCCACACCTACAAACTGCTTTCCGACCTGGGCACCCATCGTCAAACCCTCGGCCAGACCCACGCCGCCGAGACTCGCATCGGCGCACACGCCGGTCAGGATAGCGCCGATAATGCCGCCTATGGCATGCACGCCGAACGCGTCCAGCGAGTCATCGTAGCCCAGCGCCCGCTTGAGCTTGGTCGCACCGAGGAAGCAACCGACACCGGCTGCAGCGCCTATCAGCAGCGCGCCCATGGGACCCGCCGTGCCGGACGCCGGAGTGATAGCCACCAGACCCGCTACAGCACCGGAGGCGATACCCAGCACGCTCGGCTTGCCGTGGGAGATCCATTCGGCAAACATCCAGGCCAGCGCGGCCATGGCGGTCGCGATCTGGGTGACTGCCATGGCCATACCCGCAGTGCCATCGGCTGCCAACTCCGAGCCGGCATTGAAACCGAACCAGCCGACCCACAACATAGAGGCACCGACCACGGTATAGCCGAGGTTATGCGGCGTCATCGGTGTACCCGGATAGCCCTTGCGCTTGCCCAGCACCAGCGCCGCCATCAGACCTGCGATACCGGCGTTGATATGCACCACGGTACCGCCGGCGAAATCCAGAACACCCATGTTGCCCAGCCAGCCTCCGCCCCACACCCAGTGGCAGATCGGCGCGTAGACCAGCACCAGCCACAGGCTCATGAACCACAACACGGCCGAAAACTTCATGCGCTCTGCAAAAGCACCGACAATGAGCGCCGGAGTAATGATCGCAAACGTCATCTGAAACGTCATGAACACGGTTTCGGGAATAGTGCCGCTCAACGAATCGCCAGTGACGCCCGCGAGAAACATCTTGCTGAAACCCCCGAGGTAGTCGTTCATGCCGCCACCGTCGGTGAACGCCAGGCTGTAGCCGATGACTGTCCACAGCACAGTTACCAGGGCAGTGATAGCAAAACACTGCATCATGACTGACAAAACGTTCTTGGCCCGCACCATGCCCGCGTAGAACAGCGCCAGGCCAGGTATGGTCATGAACAGCACCAGTGCAGTGGCAGTCAGCATCCAGGCTGTGTCACCGGCACTCAAGGTGTCTTCGGCGAAGACCGGGAAGGGAAACAAGGCAAACAACGCCGCCGGTAATGCGTATGTCAGCCCTGGTAGTTTTCGAGTCACCATTTGTCGGATCTCCGCTCGTGGTTACATTTATTAAAGAGCGTCCGGACCGGACTCGCCGGTGCGGATACGAACCGCCTGCTCTAAGGGATAAACAAAGATCTTGCCGTCACCGATCTTGCCAGTGTTGGCGGCCTTGGAAATCGCTTCGATCACCTGCTCGGTCAGATCCGCCGCCACGGCGACTTCCATTTTGACCTTGGGCAGAAAATCCACCACGTATTCCGCGCCGCGGTACAGTTCCGTGTGCCCTTTCTGGCGTCCGAATCCTTTCACTTCAGTGACCGTGATGCCCTGCACACCAATCTCGGACAACGCTTCACGCACGTCGTCGAGCTTGAAGGGCTTGATGATTGCAGATACAAGCTTCATCAGATGGTCTCTCCTGGGTTGGGCCCGCCCGTACGGGCGGGCCTGTGGCTAACGATTGACTGCTTATGGAACTCCTTAGAAGTCTTTTGCCCAGCCAAGCCAGAATTTCGGACTGGAGCTGCCCCAGAATTGGTCGGCATTACCTGAGAAGTCGTTCTGTACGTAGTTGACGCTGAATGAACCGAAATCACCGGCATCCTTGGCAACGCCTACCGTCCAGGTCGTGTAGTCCAGGTCCTGACCACCATCACCGTCCTGATCGAAGGAGTAATAGCCGATCGATGCGCTCGGTGCGAAACCCTCGTAATTCCAGTCGGGCTCAAGCGCCAGCTGGTAATAGAGATCGCCATCCTGGAACGGCTGGGCCACGTTATTGACATCGCTGGCTTCCG
>JAJDOI010000227.1 GCA_022340245.1 Thiogranum sp. | reverse complement strand
ACTGCCGACGTCGCGCACGGCGCGCTTCTCCTCGCCGCTCGGCGTGTACGACTTCCAGAAACGCTCCAGCCTGATCTATTGCTCGTCGACCGGTGCCGCCGAACTCGGCGCGACGGCATCAACACTGGCGCGTGGCGAAGGACTGACTGCGCACGCCCGTTCGGCCGAGTTCCGGATCGGCCGGGAATGAACCGCGGTCCCCAATCGCCCGAGGGCTGGATACGCCCGGAGATCCGGGCGCTCAGCGCCTATCACGTCCCCGATCCGGGCAAGCTGATCAAACTGGACGCCATGGAAAACCCCTATCGCTGGCCCGATACACTGGTGGATGAATGGCTGGGCACGTTGCGGGCGGTGGAACTCAACCGCTACCCCGATCCGGCCGCGGGCCCGCTGACTGCCCAGCTCAAACGCAGCATGCAGGTGCCCGAGGGTATGCAGGTGGTCCTTGGCAACGGCTCGGACGAACTGATCCAGATGCTGGCGCTGGCCGTGGCCGAAAAGGACCGGGTTGTTCTGTCGCCCGATCCGACCTTCGTCATGTACCGCATGATTGCCGCCTTTGCCGGCATGCAGTATCGCAGCGTGCCGCTCGCCGATGATTTTTCCCTGGATGTCGATACCACCCTGGCGGCGATCGACCGGCACCGGCCCGCCATTGTTTTTCTCGCCTATCCCAACAACCCCACCGGTACGCTGTTCAGTGCCGAGGGCGTTGAAGCGGTGATCCGGGCTGCACCGGGACTGGTGGTGGTGGATGAAGCCTATGCGCCCTTTACCGACGCCACGTTCATGTCGCGACTGGGGGAGTTCCCGAACCTGCTGGTGTTGCGCACGGTGTCGAAGATGGGGCTCGCGGGCCTGCGCCTGGGCCTGCTGGCGGGCCCCGCGGCGTGGCTCGGTGAAATCGACAAGGTGCGCCTGCCCTACAACATCAATGTGCTGACCCAGGCGAGCGCGCTGTTCGCACTCCAGCACCAGGCCACGCTTGACGAGCAGACCGGATGGATTCGGCGCGACCGCGCGCAACTGTTCGCCGCACTCGATGACCTGGCGGGTGTCCAGCCCTATCCGAGCGAGGCGAATTTCATCCTGTTCAGGACGCCCGCCGGTCGGGCGGATGCGGTGTTCGATGCGCTCAGGGTGCAGGGTGTGCTGATCAAGAACCTCAGCCCCGCCGGCGGTCGACTGCAGGACTGTCTGCGGGTGACCGTCGGCACACCGCAGGAGAACGCCGCCTTCCTGGCGGCGCTGCGCCATTCGCTCGACAGCGCCGCGGAGCCCTCTTTCACCGCGCGCTGAGCGCCGTCGGCGAGCCGTCACCCATGCAGCCAGGCAACTCCGCATTGATCTACCTGCTGCCCTGGGATTTCTACCCGGCGGTGGTGTTGTTTTGCGTGCTCCTGGCCGGCGTCTATGTGCGCGGCTGGCTGCGCCTGCGCCAGACCGCCGAGCGCCCCGGTTATGCGCCGCTGACAGCTTTTCTTGTCGGCCTGCTTCTGGTCTACGTCGTGATGCACACCTACGTGGACTATCTTTCGCAACATATGCTCTGGATTCACCGCGTCCAGCACCTGGTGCTGCACCATCTGGCTCCATTCCTTATGTTACTGGGGGCGCCGTGGCAGATGTTGCCCGCCGGTCTGCCGGCAGGTGTAAGGAACTCACTGCTGCCGCGGCTGTGGCGTAATCCGCTGTTGCGGGGCCTGTACCGTGGTCTGCAGAACCCGGTGGTCGCACCGCTGTTGTTTGTCGGCCTGATTTACTTCTGGCTGATTCCGGATATCCATTTCGGTGCGATGCTGAGCGCGACGCGCTACCAGCTCATGAACTGGAGCATGTTGCTCGACGGCTTGCTGTTCTGGTGGCTGATTCTCGACCCGCGTCCCGATCACGCGGTGGGCCGGCTGGGTTTTGGCGGGCGTATCGTTATTCTGTCGCTGATTGTGCCACCCCAGATCATTATCGGCGCCCACATCGCGCTGGCCAGGGAATCTCTCTACCCGGTGTACAACGTCTGTGGCCGGGCCTGGCCGATCAGTCCGCTGGTAGACCAGCAGATCGCCGGACTGGTGACCTGGATCCCGACCAGCATGATGAGTGTTATCGCCATGCTGATCGTGCTGCGCCGCTGGATGCACGAGCGCACCCGGGATCCGCTGCCGGTCAATCGCGGGGCGCTGTCGTGAGACGGTTGCTGTACGGTCTGGCGGCCTTGGGGATGCTGCTCTGGCAGGTGCAATGCCTGGCGGTTGAGCCGACCACCTCGCAGGCGTGGATCCGGGTGCTGCCCGGCGATCTTCCGCTGGCAGGGTACTTGGTGCTGACCAACCCCGGTGAGCGGACGCTGACGCTGGTGGGCGCCCATAGCCCGGCTTTCAGTCAAATCGAGATGCACCGGAGCGTCGATCAGAGCGGTGTCGCGCGCATGATGATGGTGGAGCGGGTCGCTATCGCGCCGGGTGGGCGGCTGGTCTTCGGACCGGGCGGTTATCACCTGATGTTGTTCGATCGCACGCGGGTGTTGCAGGCGGGTGACGAAGTGCCCGTCACGCTGGAATTTGCCGATGGCGAGCGGCTGACCGTGCGCTTCGCGCTGCGCGAAGCGACTGCGAGGTGAGGGTGCGTTGCTTCGTCTGGCTGCTGCTCGGCCTCGCGCTGCTCGGCGGGTGCAGCGATAACCCGCATCCCTGGGCGTTGCGTGACATCAGCGGCCTGCTGCCGCCGCTGGCATTCGAACTGCACGATGGCAGCGGGCAGCCGCGCAGCGAGGCGGACTTCGCCGGCGATGTCACACTGTTGTATTTCGGTTATACGCATTGTCCGGATATCTGCCCGACCACCCTGGCGCGACTCTCGGGCGTGGTGCGCCAGCTCAAGGAGGGTGCCGGGCAGGTGCGCATCCTGTTCGTCTCGGTCGACCCCGCCCGCGACACGCCCGCGGTGTTACGGGCCTACGCACACGCCTTCGGGCCACAGGTGGTCGGCCTGAGCGGCAGCCAGGCGCAACTCGGCAAACTGGCCAAGCGCTACCGGGTCAGCTACGGTCTGGGCAAGCCCGGCGCGGACGGACAGTACGAGGTCTCGCACAGCAGCGCAGTGTTCATTTTCGACGCGCACGGGCAGGCACGCCTGCTGGCGACCTCGACCGATAGCGACGCCAGCCTCGTAGCAGACCTCGCGCGCCTGTTGCCGGGCGACACGGGCGGCGAGGGCTGAGTTTTCGGGAGCGGGGTAATGGCGGTCTGTGTGCGATGCCGGGTAAGCGGTCGGGTACAAGGGGTGTTTTTCCGCGCCTCGACGCAGCGTGAGGCGCGCCGGCTGGGTGTCAGCGGCTACGCGAAGAATCTGCCCGATGGTTCGGTCGAGGTGCTGGCCTGTGGCAGCGAGGCGGCCGTCGCGCAGTTGAAAGAGTGGTTGTGGGTCGGGCCACCGGCAGCGCGGGTGACCGCGGTAGACTGTCAAAGCGTGGATATTCCGCCACCCGGGCGCTTCACCACGGCCTGATGCTGACCGCGGCCCGGGCGGGGCTGAGGGCACCGGACCCGGAACTTGTCGGGGGTGCGCCGATCCAACCTCAAACGACTGGCTGATTCGAGGCGTGTCACATGTCTTTTCGTTCTACCCCGGCATTGCTGACGCTGTGCCTGCTGTGCTCACCCGCAGACGAGGCGCTTGCCGACGCGACTGCTTTTGCCGTCGAAAGCGGTGAGGAAAAAGTTGCCGTGCTCGAGCTCTATACCTCGGAAGGCTGCAGCAGTTGTCCGCCGGCCGACGAGTTCCTCAGCACCCTGGTACGCTCGGATTACTATCCCGGCAACGTTATCCCGCTCGCTTTCCATGTCACTTACTGGGATTACATCGGCTGGCGCGACCCCTACGCCCGTTCGGTCTTCGACGACCGCCAGTCGGCCATGGCCGCGCACGGCGGCAGCGACCGCGTGTACACCCCCCAGTTGCTGCTCGACGGACACGGCCTGCGTGGCATCGGCGGCTTCGTTGAGCGCCTGCAGACGCTCAACGCGGGCCCGCCCGACGCGCATATCTCGGTCAGCGGCGGCCCGGTGGATGGCGACAAAATCAACCTCGATGTCGATGTGCGGGTGAGCGACAGGGCGCAGCACGGACATTCGGCGCTCTACCTCGCCCTGTTCGAAAACGGGCTGGGCAGTGCGGTGACCGCAGGTGAAAATCGCGGCCGAACACTGCGCCACGATCACGTGGTGCGGACATTGATCGGGCCGCTCGGTCTGCCTGTCGACTCGGCCGACAGCCGCCGCAGCCTGACCCTGCAGGTGCCGCCCGGCGTTGATCGGGAAAATGCCGGTCTTGCCGTGTTTGTGCAAAGCCGTGACAGCGGCGCGGTGCTACAGGCGCTCGCTATACCGTTGAGCACCGTGTACGCCCGCTGACGGTCATTGCCCGCACACCGGGCGCGCCGATAGTGACGTCAATGCGCCGGGTTCCCCGGGCGCCGTTCGGGAAGTCTGCTGCCGGGGTCTGCGCCGGACAGCATGGTTATGGGTGCAGGACGTGTAACCACCGCTCGATGCCTTTGAGAATCATTTCGACGGCGAAGGAGCCGGTGAACAGCCCGGTCACCCGGCCGGCAACCTCCACGTAACGTTCAACGTAACGCTCGCTGCGTGTTTGCACCATGTCGTGAAGTTTTTTCAACAGAATAATCGAACCGATCGCTGCAGCCAGCGCCAGGCTGATGGCCAGCGAGCCCAGTACAAAATCCAGTCGGCTGCCCGCCAGGACGCTCGCACTGATGGTGCCGGGACCGATAATGAACGGCATCGCGATCGCGCCTGAAACTTCTTTCGACTCGGGGCGAAGACTTTGAACCGGGGGTGTGGCGTAGAGTATCAGGCGTACCCCGATGATCAAAAAGGTGATACCGCCGAAGATCATGAAGGAGAGAAAGCGCACCTGCATGACATCTTCGAAGATGACTTCGCCTGTCCAGGCAAAGGCCAGGAAAACCGCCAGGCTGAGAAGGCCGGCTCGCAGCAGTTGCGTGGCAAAATCCCGGATCGACATGCCCTTGATCAGCTCGACCAGGTAGATGCTCATGATGAATGGATTGAGGAGGACGAATAGCAGCAGAAAAGATTTAGTAAAGCTTTCCATGGGTATGGTACCGGGTCCGGTTCGGTAGTTGTAAGCAGAAGTCGTTTTTTCAGTCGACCCGGGAAGTGCCAGGGTCTTGTCGCGCGCCTTATGTATCGCGCCACGAATAGAATCGTTCCGGGCCGGGCGCTGGCGCCCGGTTCAGTTTCCGGCGATGCCCGGATGGCCTGCGGTTGCCGCGGTTACGCCGAGCACGGCGGCTTGCCCCGGTCTTTTCGGGGTGAGAATCGTGTCTGCGGGCGGGTGACTATTGTCGGGTTCCGGATAGTCCAGGGTGTAGTGCAGGCCGCGGCTCTCCTTGCGCATCTGCGCCGAGCGGATAATAAGTTCGGCAACCTGCACCAGGTTGCGCAGTTCCAGAAGGTCGTTGGTGACCCGGAAGTTGCCGTAGTACTCCTGGATTTCCTGCTGCAGCAGCTCCACGCGCCGGCGTGCGCGTTGCAGGCGCTTGTCGGTGCGCACGATGCCGACATAGTCCCACATGAAGCGGCGCAGTTCGCCCCAGTTATGAGTGACCACGACTTCCTCGTCGGAGTCGGTGACCTGGGACTCATCCCATTCCGGCAATTCCGGCGGCAGGCTGGTGGCGTCCAGGCGTTTGCCGATATCGCGGGCGGCGGCCGCGGCGAACACCAGGCACTCCAGCAGCGAGTTGCTGGCCATGCGGTTGGCGCCGTGCAGGCCCGTGCAGGCAGATTCGCCCACCACGTACAGATTTTCAAGGTCGCTGTGGCCTTTCAGGTCGGTGCGCACGCCGCCACAGGTGTAGTGCGCCGCGGGGACCACGGGGATGGGGTCCCTGGCCATATCGATACCGAGGTCCAGGCAGCGGTGGTACACGGTGGGGAAGTGTTTCTTTATGAAGTCTTCCGGCTTGTGCGAAATGTCCAGCAGCACATGGTCGTAGCCATAGCGCTTCATTTCGTGGTCGATGGCGCGCGCGACGATGTCGCGCGGCGCCAGGTCGCCGCGCGGGTCGAAGCGCTGCATGAAGGGTTTGCCGTCAGGCAGCAACAGCTTGCCGCCCTCGCCGCGTACCGCTTCGGTGATGAGAAAGGACTTCGCCTGGGGGTGGTACAGGCAGGTCGGATGGAACTGGTTGAACTCCATATTGGCCACGCAGCAGCCGGCACGCCAGGCCATGGCGATGCCGTCGCCTGTGGAGGTGTCCGGGTTGCTGGTATACAGGTACACTTTGCTGGCGCCGCCGGTGGCCAGCACAGTGAACTTGGCGCGGAATACCTCGACGTGTTGCTTGTCGCGGTCCAGCACGTAGGCGCCCAGGCAGTGGTTGTGCTTGCGGCCGATGCGCTCGGCGGTGATCAGATCGATGGCCAGGTGCTGTTCGAACAGGTCGATGTTGTCGCAGGCGCGTACCGCGCCCTCCAGGCTGGTTTCCACCGCCTGGCCGGTGTTGTCGGCGGCGTGAATGATGCGCCGGTGCTGGTGGCCGCCCTCGCGCGTCAGGTGGAACTCCTCTCCGTGCTGCTCCTCGTCGCGGCGGGTGAACGGTACGCCGAGGTCGATCAGCCATTGTACGGCCTCGGGGCCGTGCTCGACGGTGAAGCGCACAGTTTCGGGGTCGCACAGCCCGGCGCCGGCATCCATGGTGTCGGCGATATGGGATTCTATGGAATCCTTGTGGTCGAGCACCGCCGAGATCCCGCCCTGGGCGTACCAGGTGTTGCCTTCCCGGATGGGCCCCTTGGAGAGCACGGCGACCCGGGCGCGCTGCGACAGGCGCAACGCCAGGGTCAGGCCGGCCGCACCGCTGCCGATAATCAGCACGTCGTACTGGTGTTGGGTGTGCATCGCTTGTGGCCGACTCCCGGAATCGGGTATGGTTGCTCCGTTTAACGTACTCAGATTACTGCGCTTTGTTGCTAAACTTTACCCCAAACCGTGCAAACTGGCGAACTCTCCCGGGTTTTGCCGGTCTATGGCAGGCATGCAAGCTGTCCGGGAAGCAGAGGGGATAGCCCGGATGGGCGAACGCAATCTTGACCAGGAACTGGTCGAGCGGGTTCAGAGCGGGGAAAAGGCCGCTTTTGACATCCTGGTGAGAAAGTACGAACACAAGCTGGCCAATGTCATCAGCCGCTACATCCAGGATTCCTCAGAGGTGCTGGATGTCTCCCAGGAGTCCTTTATCAGGGCTTACCGGGCACTGCCGAATTTCCGCGGCGACAGCGCCTTTTACACCTGGCTGTACCGCATCGCCATCAACACGGCCAAGAATTACCTGGTCGCGGCCGGACGGCGTCCGCCCAAGGATGATATTGATGCCGAGGAAGCGGAACAATTCGAGGCCGGGTCAGGTCTTAAGGAATACGCTACGCCGGAGCGCCTGGCGCTCAAGAGCGAACTGGCGACAACGATCCAGGATGCGATCGACGATTTGCCCGAGGAGCTGCGTGTGGCCATTGTGTTGCGCGAACTCGAGGGTCTGAGTTACGAGGAAATTGCCGCTGCCATGGATTGTCCGATCGGCACAGTGCGTTCCAGGATATTCAGGGCCAGGGATGCCATTGAGAAACGAATCCGTCCCTTGATAGACGAATCGGATGCGGGTGTATGACCATGAATGATGAAATCCGTGAACAAATTTCTGCCCTCGCAGACGATGAATTGAGTGACGTCGAGCGACCACTGCTGCTGGGACGCCTGCAACGCGATCACGAGTTGCGCGCCTTTCTCGGGCGTTGCCAGTTGATCGGCGAAGTGATGCGCGGCACCGGCGAAGCGGCCTCGCTGGGCATTGCCGACCGGGTGCAGACGGCGCTGGCCGCGGATGCGCCGCTCAGCGTTCCGCTGAATGGCACGACCGGCCGGGTGGCCTGGATCAAGCCGGCCGCGGGTTTGGCCGTGGCGGCTTCGGTGGCCCTGGTGGCGGTGTTGAGTGTGAATTCGCTGCGCAAGGACACTCCCGAACCGGC
>JAJDOI010000216.1 GCA_022340245.1 Thiogranum sp. | reverse complement strand
CTGGCTTCCTCGCGCGTCATCCCCGCCAGGGTTCCTGTAAGCACGTAGGTCCGGCCGGCCAGCGGCTGGTGCTGCTCCTTTTTCACCGCTGGCCAGTGGATGCCGGCCGCAAGCAGTTTGTCGATCACCTTCTGGTTATGCGGCTGCTGGAAAAAATGCACAATGTGGCGCGCCACCACCGGTCCGATATCCCTCACCGCCTCGAGTTGTTCCGTGTCGGCCCGCATCAGCGTTTCAAGATCGCCGAACGCCTGCGCCAGCGCGCGGGCCGTAGCGTCGCCGACCTCGCGGACACCCAGGGCGTAGAGGAAGCGGTCGAAGCTGGTACGCTTGCTTTTGTTCAGCGCCTCGACCAGGTTGTTCGCGGATTTATCGCCCATGCGCTCAAGGCCGGCGAGCTCTTCGGCACTCAGTTCATAAAGGCCAGCGACGTCGTCGATCAATCGCTGATCGACCAGCTGCTCGGCGAGCTTGTCACCCAGCCCCTCGATGTCCATGGCGCGCCGTGAGGCGAAATGCTTGATGGCCTCCTTACGCTGCGCCTCGCAATACAGTCCACCGGTGCAGCGCGCCACCGCCTCGCCATCGATACGCTCGATGTCGCTGCCGCACACCGGACACTGTGTCGGCATTGCGAAGCGCCGGGCCGACTTTGGCCGGCGATCCTTTATCACCGATACCACTTCGGGAATGACGTCACCGGCACGGCGGACAATCACCGTATCGCCGACACGCACGTCCTTGCGGTGGACTTCGTCGGCATTGTGCAGGGTCGCGTTGGTCACGGTGACACCACCCACGGCTACCGGCTCCAGCCGCGCCACCGGGGTAACCGCGCCGGTGCGTCCCACCTGCACATCGATAGCCACGACCCGCGTCATTTCCTCCTGAGCGGGGAACTTGCGGGCGATTGCCCAGCGCGGCGCACGCGCCACGAAACCGAGCTCACGCTGGTAGTCCAGCCGGTCGACCTTGAAAACCACGCCGTCGATATCGAAGGCCAGGCTGTCGCGCCTTGCTTCGAGATCGCGATAATAGCGGCTACAGCCCTTCAGGCCCGCAACCCGCTTAATCCCCGGGTAGACCCGCAACCCCCAGTCACGCAAGCCCTCGAGGACCTCGCTGTGACGATCCGGCAACGTGCCGCCCTCCACCAGACCGATACCGTAACAAAAGATTTCCAGCGGGCGCTGCGCGGTAATCCGCGGATCGAGCTGCCGCAGGCTGCCTGCCGCCGCGTTACGCGGATTGGCAAACAGCTTTGTGCCCTGCTGCTGCTGGCGCTCGTTCAGCTGCTGAAAGCCCGCACGGGACATGAAGACTTCACCGCGGACTTCCAGGCGCCGCGGGAAACCCGCGCCGATCAGGCGCAGCGGAATCGAACCGATGGTACGCACGTTCTGTGTGATGTCCTCACCGGTGGTTCCGTCACCGCGCGTGGCGCCGCGCAGCAGCACGCCGTTTTCATACAACAGGCTGACGGCCAGGCCGTCGAGCTTGGGCTCAGCGGTGTAGTCAATGCGCTCGACCTTGAGACGCTCGCGCGCGCGCCGGTCGAAGTCAGTCAGCTCGTCATCGTCGAACGCATTGTCCAGCGACAGCATGGGCACTTCATGACGGACTTCGCCGAACGCGGCCAGTGGTTGCGCGCCGACCCGCTGCGTCGGAGAGTCCGGGGTAATCAGCTCGGGGTGTTTCGCTTCCAGCGCCTGCAACTCGCGCAGCAGTCGGTCGTACTCCGCGTCCGGTATCTGCGGATCGTCGAGCACATAGTAGCGGTAGTTGTGGTAATCGATCTGTTCGCGAAGCTTCTCCGCCCGCTGCCCCGGTTCCATCATCGGGTGCCCGCGTTAGGAGGCACGCGGCGCGCGCATGGGAGACTTGAGCAGCGCCTCACGCTTTTGCATCAGCGCCTGGTGAGTGACGACGCAGCGTTTCTGATCCTGCAGCTGCCCGCCGAGTTCCACCGCTAGCCGCTCGGCGGTCTGCATGAAGTCATCAAACGCTTCCAGACCGTCTATGGGTGCGGGAAGTTCAAGAAACAGGGTGATACCAAGCGTCTCGAATCCGGCGAGGTCGCCGGAACCGAAATCCCCCGGCTTGAACATGTTGGCGACGCCGAACACGGAAACGTCCTCACCGTTGCGGCGCACCAGACGGTGAAAAATGGATTTGTCGCCAAAACAGAGGTCATTGTTGGCGAATGCCTTGCCGAGCGCATCGCCGCTGAAGGGCTGGTCGGCCGCCGCCACCACGGAAATCACCAGCAATTGCGACTCGTCGGTAGGCGCCGGGCTTTCTTCCTGCTGTCCGATCATTACCTGCTGCATGCGTTGCAGCTCCTCACGGATCGCTTCATCGTCCGGTGCGTCAAGCTGCTCCCTGTTGGTCGCGACCGGCCTGGCTTTGGCTTTCCGCGGCCGTACTTGAAAGCGGGTCCACGCGTAGACACCGCCAATGACCGCGGCACCAATGAGCAGCAGGATCACGCGAAGCTCGTCCATTGTCAGACGCCCCGGCTGTCGGGCCGATCGGACTGCGCTTCAGGCGTCGGCAGTGAGTAAACCCTGCGCATGGGAGCGGGGACAGGCTGCAGCAGATGAGCGCAGCGGGGTGTTTTCAACGCGAGTCCGGTAACGCACATGCCGGGCGCCATGCCGCCGTCAGTGAACACTACACCGCTGCCAGCTGTACCGCTTCATCGACGTCCACCGCTACCAGTCGCGACACACCGGGCTCGTGCATAGTCACACCGGTGAGCTGGTTGGCAAGGTCCATGGTGATCTTATTGTGGGTGATGAAAATGAACTGCACACGTTCAGACATTTCCCGGACCATGTCGCAGAACCGCCCTACGTTGGCGTCGTCCAGAGGCGCGTCGACTTCGTCGAGCATACAGAATGGTGAGGGGTTGAGCTCGAAAATCGAGAATACCAGCGCGACGGCCGTGAGCGCCTTCTCGCCGCCCGATAGCAGGTGAATGGTGCTGTTGCGCTTGCCGGGCGGACGCGCCATGATCGTCACGCCGGTATCCAGCAGATCCTCGCCGGTCATCTCCAGGTAGGCATGCCCGCCGCCGAACAGCCGCGGGAACATGGCCTGCAGTCCGCTGTTGACCTTGTCGAAGGTTTCCTGAAAGCGGGTCCGCGTCTCGCGGTCGATCTTGCGAATGGCGTCTTCGAGGGTTTCCAGCGCGGAGTTCACGTCTTCATACTGGGCATCCAGATACTGCTTGCGCTCGGACTGTTCCTCGTACTCTTCGATAGCTGCGAGGTTGATAGGGCCGAGACGCTGGATCCGGGCATTGAGACTGTCGGCCTCGTCCTGCCAGGCCTGCACACTGGCGTTCTCGTCCAGTTCCTCGACCAGCGCCGCCAGTTCGAAACCGCTCTGGGCGATCTGCTCCAGCAGGGTTTCGCCGCGCACCTTGATTTCCTGCCAGGCAAGCTTTTCGTCTGCCAGGGTGTCGCGCAACTGCTGGGTCGCCTGCTCCTTACCGTGGCGCAGCTGTTCGTCTTCGCGCAGCTTGTGCTCCACCGCCTCAACGTTGCGGCGTTCCTCGCTGAGTTCACCCTCCACTTCGAGGCGTTTCTGCAGATGCGTAGCAAGTTCCGCTTCCTGCGCCTGCAACGGCGCCTCACCGTCGGCGAGTGCCTGGCGTAGTTCGTCGCGGCGCTGTTGCAGACGTTGCTGCTGGACGCGCATGCGTTCCAGATTCTGAGTCGTGGTTTCCTGCTCGGTATAGCGCGACTGGTACAGTAGTTCGAGCTGGTGGGTCCGGTCACGGTCGCTCTGCGCCTGGTTTCGCGCAGCATCCAGCGTTGCGCGCAGGCGCTCGCGCTGCGACGCACGCTGTTCGCGTTCGTCAGCCAGGGTCTCGAGCAGCCCCAGCGCCTCATGCAGTCTGCTGCGTGCAGCATCCACCGCCTGGCTGTCCTCGTCCTGCTGGGCGCCGATTTCGGCCGCCTCCCTGTGCAGGGCTTCACCACGCCTGTGTATCTGTTCCAGGCGGGTACGCCGGGCATCGAACTGGGCGCGCGCATCGCTGAAATGACGGTGCGCCTGGTTGGCCTCGGCCTGCAGTTCCTCGCGTCGGGTTTCCGCCTCCTGCAGTTCGGCACGGCCGCCCTCCAGCACCGCTTCGAGGTCCGAAACAAACTTCTTGTTTAGATTAAGTTGTTCATATATCTCATTGATTTCTTTCTCTCTTTCGAGAACGCCACTGCGGGCGTCCTGATCGCGCGATACGCGCAGCCAACCGTTGCCGATCCAGATACCGTCGGGCGTAATGACCGATTCGTGAGGCGCCAGCCGACCCCGCAGCTGCAAGGCCTCGTGCAGTGACTGGGCCGCATATACACCGGCGAGCAACCCCGTGAGCGACCAGGGTGCGCGCACCTTATCGGTCAACCGGACTGTGGTCGCGCCGCTTTCGGCAGCCGGCGACACACTGGTATCGACCACAACAAGGGCGCCCTGGGCGAAGCCTTCCAGGGCATCGGCATAGTTGTCGATTCCATCGACGCAAACCGCTTCGAGATTGAATCCCAGCGCCGTCTCCACAGCGCGCTCCCAGCCGCTGTCCACGTCGAGCTGTTTGGCCAGCCGCGGGGCATCGGACAAACCCTGCGTATCCAGCCACTCGACAACGGCGCCGTTGCCCTCACCCAGCGCCGCCTGCTGCAGCGCCTGCAGCGACGCGAGACGACCGCTCAGGCCCTGCTGCTGATTCTGCGCTTCGTGAAGCTCGCGCTGCTGGCTGCGGGTGGTCTCGCGCAGCTCGTCGATGCGGGTGCGCAACTGATCGAGCTGCGCCTGCAACTGCTGACTGTGCTGCTGGCGTTCTTCGGCCTGCTTTTCGAGGTCTGCAATCTGGCTTTCCAGCGCAGCGCTGTCGAGCTGGGACTGTTCCTGCTGATTGCGCTGCAATCGCTGACCAAGCTGGCTCAGCTGCCGTTCGAGGTGGTCGATGCGGGTGCGTTCGACCTGCGCCGTCTGCGAGGCTTCGTTGGTGCGGCTGTTGAACACATCCCACTCGGCCTGCCAGGCCTGCATTGCCTGCTCGGCCTCTTCCAGCGCCTGCCGCGAGGTTTGCGCCTGCTCCTTCGCGGTCGCACGAACCGGCTCGTCCCCGGCCAGGTCCACCGCCAGCTGTTCCAGGCGCTGGCTGTCGACCTTGATATGGGCCTGGACTTCGTTCCAGCCCTGCTCGGTCTTTTCGAGCTCCTCGCGCTGCCCCTGGCGGATCTCCTTGCCATGCTGGATAGCCTGCTCGATGCGGGCGACATCGGCGCCGAGACCATAGAACCGTCCCTGCACCTCGTGAAAGCGGTCGGACACCCGGGTGTGCTCGGCGCGCCCTTTTTCGAGCGCAGCTTCCACGGCACGCAACTCCGCCATCCCGGCTTCCAGCGCCGTTTCCTCTTCCTGTATACGCCGCCGCTTGCCGGCGCTTTCCTGGTGCAGCACCTGGTAACGCAGGGTCAGCAGCTCGGCCCTGACCCGGCGCTCCTGCTCGCGCAGCTCCTTGAAGCGCTCGGCGCTGCGCGCCTGGCGCTTCAGCTTATCAAGCTGTTTATCAATTTCCTCTCGCAAATCATTGAGTCGAGATAAGTTTTCATGCGTATGCCGGATACGATTTTCGGTTTCCCGACGGCGCTCCTTGTACTTCGAAATCCCCGCAGCCTCTTCGAAGAACGTCCGCAGGTCTTCGGGACGGGCCTCGATGAGGCGCGAGATCATGCCCTGCTCGATGATTGCATAGCTGCGCGGCCCCAGGCCTGTACCCAGGAAGATATCGGTGATGTCACGCCGACGGCAACGCGTGCCGTTGAGGAAGTAAGCCGACTGGCCGTCACGCGACACCTGGCGACGCAGGGCGATTTCGCCGTAGCCTGCATATTGGCCGCCGATGGCACCGCTGCTGTTGTCGAATACCAGCTCCACGGAAGCCTGCGCGACCGGCTTGCGGGCCGTCGAGCCGTTGAAAATGACGTCGGCCATGGAGTCGCCACGCAGGTGCTTGGCCGAGGTTTCGCCCATGACCCAGCGCACCGCGTCGATGACGTTCGACTTGCCGCAACCGTTCGGCCCCACCACCCCCGTGAGTTCGGAGGGGAAGTGAACGGTGGTGGGATCGACGAATGATTTGAAGCCGGAAAGTTTAAGCTTGATGAGCCGCATGGCGGAAAGATACCGTTACCTAACAGCGCTGACAAGCTCGGGCTGCCGCAAACGGCGATCTGGCTATTTCTTCACCAGTGTGCGACACCCGTCGGCGGCGGCGAGCCGCGGTAAAAACGCGGCCGAACGACCGCCGGCGCGCGCCGCGCCTGCAGTGCCGGAAGGAACGCGCTGCGCCTTACGCTGCAAAGGATGCTAGCTAAACCCGGCAAGCGCTTGTTACCCTGAAACTTGTATTGTTTGAGGACGCTCCTGTATCGTGCGCGCATGCCGACACAGCCCAGCAAAGAGCTCGAAACCTTCGCCAATCCGCACCCCGGACGCGACTACACCATTCGTATCCGCATACCGGAATTCACCTGCCTGTGCCCGAAGACCGGGCAGCCGGATTTCGCGGTACTGCACCTGGAGTACGTGCCCGAGCAACGCTGCGTCGAACTCAAGTCGCTGAAGATGTATGTCTGGTCGTTCCGTGACGAAGGCGCGTTTCACGAAGATGTGACCAACCGCATTCTGGCGCGGTTGGTGGAAGCCTGCGCACCGCGGTTCATGCGCCTGACGGCTGAATTCAACGTGCGGGGCGGAATCGACACCACGGTGGTGGCGGAACATCGAGCCGACGGCTGGCAACCCGCCATCAAGGTGGATCTGCCCTGAGGGAAACCGGCCGGCGCATGGTGAGCGTGCGGTCAGCGGCACCGCGACAATCATCGGAGGGCGTCAATCCTCTTCCGGCACCTGCAACACGAAGGTCACGCGGCGGTTTCTGGCCCGGCCTTCGGCGCTAAGGTTGTCGCTGCGCGGGCGGGTGTCGCCGTAGCCGATAGCCCGCACGCGGTCCGCGGCGACTCCCTGTTCGATCAGTTTGCGTGTCACCATCGCCGCGCGCGCCGCAGACAATTCCCAGTTTGACGGGTAACGCGAGGTGTGGATGGGCACATTGTCGGTGTGCCCTTCCACCGAAAGGTTATAGGGCAGCGTGCGCAGGATCTCTGCGAGTTGATCCAGCAACGCCGTGCCGTCGCCCGAGAGCGCCGCGCTCGCGGGCGTGAACAGGATACTGTCGCTGATCTCAAGGCTCACCGCGCCGGGACGCACGCTCACCTCGACCCGTCCGCCCAGCTGACTGCGTTTGAAGGTTTCCAGCAGCGCATCGCTGCGCGGGCGAGCGGCTGGCGCAGCTTCGCGCTGCACCGACGCGGTGTCAGCCGCTGTGTCAGCCGCTGTGTCAGCCGCTGTGTCAGCCGTTGTGTCAGCCGTTGTGTCAGCCGTTGTGTCAGCCGTTGTGTCAGCCGTTGTGTCAGCCGTTGTGTCAGCCGCTGTGTCAGCCGTCGTCTCCGCTGTCGGGCGCTGCGCCGCGGGCGGTGCAGGTGTATCACCCGATCGGGCGGAGCCGTTTGCGTCGACCGGCCTGGCTGGCGGCAACGTGTGAGTACTCCCTGCAGCTGGCGGCTCGCTGGCCGCTGGCGCCGGTGCGTCCGCGGCCCCGCCGTCAACGGTCAGCGGCAGGAGCCCGTCCCCGGGCATGGCGAACCCGCCGGCCTGTTCGCCGGTCAGCAATGCTGTGGCCGCCGCGGGACGCTGCAACAGGCGCGAAAAGTCAATCGGCGCACCCGGCGCATGCACGGGCTGGGCGTCGTGCACCGGGCGGCTGTGCTCGTGGGCCAGCAACAGCACGAACAGCGTCAACAGCAAGGCGAGGATATCGATAAAGCTGAGCAGCCAGGTGTCCTGGCGTGCCGCCGACAGGTCGGTGTCCAACTCCCAGGGCATCAGCATACCGGCGTCGCCACCAGCCGCTGAACCGGGCGCCGGTGCGAGATGTGTGGCAGCCGCGTAGTTCATTGCGTCAACAGCCCCGTGAGCGTCATGCCCGGACCAGGGTCAGCGGCACCTGCGGGCTCGCCGGTTCCTGGTAGTGTGCAGAATAGGATTCCAGCGCTTCCTTGATGAGCATGGGATGGCGTTTCTGGTGGATCTGCAAGATGCCCTCCATCAGCGATGTCATCTGCAGCAGACGCTGTCCGGTGCGGCGTTCCATCTTTATCGCCAGCGGTTTGAACACCAGATTGGAAGCGATAATGCCGTATACGGTAGTGACCATCGCGAACGCCATGGAACTGCCGATCTGGTTCAGCCCGGCCTCGCCGATGCCCGACAGCATGTGTACCAGGCCGAACAGCGTACCAAGCATACCGAAGGCCGGCGCGAACGCGGCCATTGAGTACAGTATCTGCGTTTGCCCACTCTCCTGGGAACGTACACCGGCAATACGCCACTGCAGCGAC
Source organism: Thiogranum sp. (assembly GCA_022340245.1). GTDB lineage: Bacteria > Pseudomonadota > Gammaproteobacteria > DSM-19610 > DSM-19610 > Thiogranum. The sequence goes on along the minus strand of JAJDOI010000216.1, from coordinate 3,617 downwards.
TTGGCCAGATCGTCGAGGCTGCAGCCCTCGACCACCTGGCGCAGACCGGCAGCGACAAAGGGATTGCTGATATCGGCGAGCGCGCCTTCGGCCGCACGCGGGCTGCTGAAACGGTGGCGTTGCGCGAAACGCAGCAACTGCGCGATATCGGCGTCGATGCGGCGTTCCTCTTCGCGGAACAACTGCGGCACGCTGTGCATCAGGCTGCGAACCTCATTGACCGGACGGCTCACCAGCGTGGCGGCCAGCGTTCCACCGAGGACGACGATAAACCCCGGGATACTGAAAAAGGCCCCCATGCCGTGTGGCGACAACACCAGCATACCGACAATGAGCATCGCGCCCCCGACCAAACTGACTATCACAGACCGTTTCATACCCGCTCCCCGCGTTTGACTGTTGGGTGGATGCCCAGCAAGTTTCGTTCCGGCATTCGCCGTGGCGCACGGTCCGGCGCTATGCTACTGTTTTAGCAAGTTTTCACGAATTGGTCGGCGGCCCCCGCCAAGGGCGCGAGCGCGCCTTTGCCGTACCCGGCGGCAAGCATTTGCCACCGGGCAAACACCGCTGGAAGCACGCCTGTCAGCGTTCGAGCCACGAAACAATGTCAATTTTTATTGGAATCGATGTAGGCACCTCGGCATGTCGTGCCTGCGCGGTCAGTGCGAACGCCGACATCGTCGCCCAGTGCCGCATGGATCTGCCGGCACCCGAGCGTACCGCCGAAGGCGTCCAGCAGGCGCCGGCCCTCTGGCGGCAGGCACTGTGCGCGAGCCTGCAGGTGCTTTGCACGCGGATCGATCCGCGACAGGTCGAACGTCTGGCCGTAGACGGCACCTCGGCGACGCTGCTGCTCTGCCGGCCGGACGGCACACCGATCACCCCGGGACTGATGTACAACGACACGCGTGCTGTCACGGCGGCTGCGCTGATCGACCAACAGGCGCCGACCGAGAGCGCGGCGCGCGGCGCCGCCTCGAGCCTGGCGAAATGCCTGCACCTGCGCACCGAATGTCGCGGCGAGCCCTGCCTGGCGGTGCACCAGGCTGACTGGCTGGCGGGGTCCCTGACGGGCCAGTACGGGTTCTGCGATGAAAACAACGCGCTCAAACTGGGCTACGACGTCGAGCAACGTTGCTGGCCTGCCTGGCTCGACAATCTGCCGCTGGCGCCGGTGCAACTGCCGCGGGTGGTCCCGCCGGGCACGCCGATCGGCACGCTGCGGTCGGCGCTGGCGCACGCCTGGGGGTTGCCCGCGGGCGTGGCGGTGGTCGCCGGCACAACCGACAGCACCGCGGGCTTCATCGCCTCGGGCGCCAACCGCGTCGGCACAGCCGTCAGCTCGCTGGGCAGCACGCTGGTGCTGAAGGTGCTGTCAGAGCAGCCGGTCCATGCCGCCGAGTATGGCGTCTACAGCCATCGCCTCGGCAACTACTGGCTGGCTGGCGGCGCCTCGAACGCCGGTGGCGCCGTGTTGAAGTCGCTGTTCAGCAGCTGCGATATCAAACGCTTCACCCGTTTGCTGAAGCCGGCGGTGCCGACCGGCCTCGACTACTATCCGCTGCCTGGCAGGGGCGAACGCTTCCCCGTGCAGGACCCCGAACTGGAGCCGCGCCTGCAACCCCGACCAACCTCGGACGCGGTTTTTTTTCAGGCGATACTCGAAGCACTGGCGGCCATCGAACACCGCGGCTACCGGTTGCTGGCGGAGTTAGGCGCACCCTACCCGTTGCGGGTACTGACCGTCGGCGGCGGCGCCGGCAACTGCGGCTGGCAAACCATCCGCGCACAGCGGCTGCAGGTGCCCGTGAGCCGGCCCCCTCACCAGGAAGCCGCCTATGGCTCAGCCCTGCTGGCCCTCAGGGGCCAGGCCGTTTTCCCGGACCCATAGCGCCGTCGCCCCGGCGACGGCGGCCGGCATGACGAAAAAGTTCACCACCGGCACCAGGGTCGCCAGCATCACCAGGCCGCCGAAACTCCAGGCAAGCAGGGGACGTTTGCGCAAACGTGCCCGCTGATCCTTGAAAAACAACCCATGGTTAGCCATGGGGAAATCCACGTACTGCACAGTCATCATCCAGGCGCTGAACAGAACCCAGAGCACCGATGCCGCCACGTTCACCAGCGGCACCAGCAGTAGCAGCAACAGCGGCAGCGCGCGCAGCGCAAAATACAGCAGTTTACGCAGCTCCGACAGGATACTCGGCAGGACGTCGCGCAGCAGCTGCCGCCAGTCGCCTTCCAGACTCCGCCCGGTCAGGTGGCATTCAACCGCCTCGGCCAGCATGCCGTTGAACGGCGCCGCAACCAGGTTGGCGACTATCGAGAAGCCGTAGAAAATCACCACCAGGCTGGTCAACACGAACACCGGTATCACCAGGTAGCTCAGCCAGTGCAGCCAGTCCGGCAGTTTCGCGACCAGGTATCGCGACGAGTCGTCAACCCAGCCATAGGCCAGCCCGATCAGTCCGCCGAACAGCAGCACGTTGATCAGCAGCGGCATCACCACGAAGCGGCGCAGCCCGGGTCTGCGCAGCAGGCGCACACCCTCGAGCAGGTAAGCGGGGCCGCTGAGCAGATCCTTCATTATGCAACCCCCGTTTTCTATTGACCGGCAAACGCTTTGATACGCGCCACACCAAGCTGCAGTTGTTCCAGCGAGGTGGTGTAGGCAAAGCGCAGGTACCGGTTCGCGTTGTGGCTGCCGAAATCAATGCCAGGCGTCACGGCGACACCCGCGGTCTCCAACAGCGTGTCGGCGAAACCGAAACTGTCGTCGCTGAAACGGCTGCAATCGGCATAAAGGTAAAAAGCGCCCGCGGGCTCGGCGTGGATAACGAAGCCGAGCGACTGTAGCGCCGGCAGCAGATAATCGCGCCGTGTCCGGAACGCCTCACGGCGTTCTTCAAGTATGCGCCGGGTTTCCGGCCCGAAGGCGGCCAGCGCCGCATACTGGGCAGGCGTGGGCGCCGCCAGAAACAGGTTTTGCGCAAGTATGTTCAGCGGCTCGATGAATGCCTCGGGCGCCACCAGCCATCCCAGCCGCCAGCCGGTCATGCCGAAGTACTTGGAGAAGCTGTTGATGACAAACACGTCATCACCCAGCTCCAGTGCAGTAAAGGGTTTGTCGCCGTAGTAAAGGTTCTGGTATATCTCATCGACAATCAGGTGCCCGCCATGCCGACGCACCACCTGGCGCAATTCCGCCATGCGCGGGCGCGACAGTGCCGTGCCGGTGGGATTCGACGGGCTCGCAATCAACGCGGCAACCGTGTTATCGGTCCAGTGCGCCTCGAGCGTTTCCCTGTCGAACTGGTAATCGTGTTTTGCATCCACGGGAACAGCGACCGGCTCCCCATCATACAGGTACACGAAATTGCGGTTGCAGGGATAACCGGGGTCGGTCATCAACACGCGGCTGCCGGGATCGACCAGCGCCGCAATAATCAGCTGCAGGGCACCCGAAGCGCCCGGCGTCACCAGAATCCGTCCGGGTGCAATCGCCACACCGAAACGCGCCTGGTAGTCGTTGGCAATAGCTTCCCGCAGAGCCGGCAGGCCGCCCGAGGGTGTGTAGTGCGTGTAACCGGCCTGCAGCGCCTTGATACCCGCTTCGA
>JAJDOI010000196.1 GCA_022340245.1 Thiogranum sp. | reverse complement strand
CCGCGTAAACCCTTAAGTAGCTCCCCAGGCGGCCGTTACATGCGCAGAGCTCATAGGGATCTTTACGCCTTTGGCGATTCTTCATCGCCAAGGCCTTTAACGCCGCACGGGACGCACATGCCCAGATTAAGCGCCGCAGTTTTCGCTTTCCTACTTCTAACATTGTCATGCCTGAGCGAAGCGGCAGCCACGACGAACACGTTACGACTGTCCGTTGCCTCGACCTCCAATGAGCAAGGCCTGATCACCGCGTTGGCCGAACGTTTTGAAAAACAATTCCCCGGTAGTCACGTCGAAGTCACCTCGGTTGGCGCAGTTTCCGCCCTTGACCGGGCTCGTCGAGGCCTGGCCGACGCGGTACTCACGCACCACCCGGCGAGCGAAAGCCTGTTTATGGACGACGGCTTCGGGCTGTCGCGCACTTTGATCATGTACAACCAGTTCGCGATCCTGGGGCCCACGGACGACCCCTTGGGATTATCCGGCGAAGACGAGCTGGCCAAGGTCTTTCAAGCCCTGGCGAAAAATTCGGTCGACTTCTTTGTCCAGGGCAAGGCCTCCGGCACCTACCAGCGACTCGCGGAACTGCTGAAGGTCGCCAAGGTGGAGCCCGGCTGGCCCGGCTACCAGTCGATGGACTCGAGTTCGCGTACCACCGTGCTTGCCGCGGCGCAGTTCAATGCCTACGCGTTCGCTGATCTGGGCACCTATTTCTCATTGCGCAGCGAGCTTGCGGGACACATCAGTCCGCTGTATCGCGACCACAAGGCGCTGCAGAACTACTATCACTACCTGGTGGTGAATCCGGCCAGGGTCGCCGGGGCGAACTCAGAGCTGGCTCAGCGGTTTCTTCAATACCTGATTTCCACAGATACCCAGAACTTCATTGACAAGTTTGGCCAGCAAGAATTCCAGACACAGATTTTCACCGCTGCGGCGCACCTCGACACCGGCCTCCAGGTACAGGCTGCACACCAGCAGCTCGCACGCCAGCAGCAAAAGCTCTTTTATCTCATGGTGTTCATCGGCGTCATCCTTGCGCTGCTCGTGTTGTCGACCTGGCTGCATATCAAGGCGCGCCGACTCGACAACGAACGTCGTGCCCACCAGGCACGCTTTACACTGGCGGTATCGGGCACCAATGACGGTATCTGGGACTGGGATCTGGCCCGCAACGAACTGTTTTTGTCGGCACGTAGCCGTGCTCTGCTGGGCATCGAGTCACACTTCACCGATTTGCGTCAAATGCTGGAAAGCGTCATTCTGCCCTCGGACAGTATGGCCTTCCACAACGCCTTCGCAGCCTTCTGCAGCGACAGCGCCGAAAGTTTCCTGGATACCGAGTTCAGAGTCTGGCTGCCGGGCGGCGAACGCTGGATCCGGCTGCGCGGCAAGGCGCTGCGCGAGCCTAACGGCACCATGGTACGCATGGCCGGTTCCATCACCGACTCGAGCGACATCCATGAACAACAGGAAGAGATTCGCTACCAGGCGTTGCATGACCCGTTGACCGACCTGCCCAACCGGGCATTGCTTTTCGACCGGCTCAACCAGACCATCATCCACAGTCAACGACATGACGAAAAATTCGCCCTGCTGATGATTGACCTGGACCGGTTCAAGCAGATCAACGATACGCTTGGGCACAGCACAGGCGACAAGCTGATTCAGCTGGTGGCGAAGCGCCTGACCGCTGTATTGCGTGAGGCCGACACCGTCTGCCGCCTCGGTGGCGATGAATTCGCGCTGCTGTTGCCGTCGATCGATGCGACCCAGGCGGGTCACGTGGCGAAGAAGATTTCCATTGCCATGAAGCGCTACTTCAACATCAACGAAAACCACCTGATCATTAACGGCAGTATCGGCATTACGCTCTTTCCGCAACACGGCAGCACCGCCGAAGCTTTGTTACAGCACGCCGACGTCGCAATGTACCAGGCTAAAAAAGAGAGCGGCGGCATCTCGGTGTACTCGGCCGAACAAGACGCCAACAGCATGCGCTCGCTGGAGCTGGAGTCACGCCTGCGCGAAGCGATCGACCGTGACGCGCTGGAACTGTATTTCCAGCCCAAGGTAGACCTGCGTCGCCAGCGCGTGGTCGGCGTCGAGGCGCTGCTGCGCTGGAACGACCCGGCCTTCGGCAGTGTCAATGTCGAGGAGATCATCACGCTGGCGGAGAAAACCGGGCTCATCAGACCGTTGACACGCTGGGTGGTGCGCAAGGCCCTGCAGACGTCCCACCACTGGTCGACTCGCCTGCACATTGACTTGCCGGTCTCGGTAAACCTCAGCCTCTGGGACCTGCAGGATCCGAACTTCGCCGCCTATATCCGCAAGGAAGTCGACCGCTGGTACCGGACACCCCGGCACATCGAATTCGAGATTACCGAAAGCTCCATGATGTCCGATCCCGAGCGCACGATTGCCACCCTGGGCCAGCTCGCGGCACTCGGCCACCAGATGTCGGTCGACGATTTCGGCACCGGTTTCTCGTCGCTGGCCTACTTGAAGAAGTTTCCGGTGCGCAGTTTGAAGATCGACAAGTCGTTCGTGCTGGAGATGGACAAGGACGCCAACGACCACGTCATCGTCCAGTCCACTATCGACCTTGCCCATGGCATCGGCCTCAGCGCCATCGCCGAAGGCGTGGAAACCGAGGCCTCACTGCAGGAGCTGCTGCTGATGGGCTGCGATATCGCCCAAGGCTACTACATATCGCGGCCGTTGCCGCCGGACAAATTTATCGAGTGGCTGCACGAAGCCAAATGGAAGGTAGCATCGCTGGGTCCTGGCTCCGGGCCGTTGCGCTCCAACGGTCTGACGATTCACTGACCCTCCGGAACGGCCATTTATTGCGATTTAATGACCTTTATTAACTGCGTTTCTTGATAAACAAACTAATACTGTGATATAGAAGTACTTTCCGTTCGCTCAAGCAGCGATTGCAGCGGCGGCCAGGAGCACTACGGTCGCTTCAACGAACACACGGAGGATGTACTTTGGATTCACAGCTTGGTGCGTTTCAGACAGCCCTTCAACCCACCCTCGCCCCCCCAACCGCGGCAGAAGAAGTCAAGAAGCGACTCACATCGTTCGCCCACGGCGGCGGCTGCGGCTGTAAGGTCGAGCCCGCAGAACTGAAACGTATCCTTGAGAACGTGCCTCGAATGGGTGCGCACCCGAATCTGCTGGTTGGCGTGGAAAACGCCGACGACGCAGCCATCTACCAGATAAATAGTGAACAGGCACTGGTGTTTACCAACGATTTCCAGACGCCGCTGGTGGACGATCCGTATATTTATGGCTGCGCGGCGGCCTCCAACGCCCTGAGCGACGTCTACGCCATGGGAGGCACCCCGATCATGGCGACCGCCATCGCCGGTTTCCCCATCCACGACGTCAAAACCGAAGCGCTGCAGGAGATCATGCGCGGGGGCATCGATATCTGCACCCGCGCCGGGGTGCCACTGGCGGGCGGCCACACCATCGAAAATCCGCAGCCGATTTTCGGTCTGGCGGTGGTGGGCATGGTCCACCCGAAAAAGATCAAGACCAATGCCGCCTCGCGGCCGGGCGACAAGATCATTATCACCAAGCCGCTCGGCATCGGCATTCTGGCCAGCGCTTTTCGCATCGATCAGCTGCAGGAGAGCGAATACCAGACCTTTGTCGACGCGATCACCGGTATCAATACCGCTGGCACCTGGCTGGGTGACATACCCGAGGTGCACGGTCTGACCGACATTACCGGGTTCGGCCTGGCGGGTCACCTGGTGGAAATGGCCGAGGGCGCACGCCTGCGCATCGTCATCCATTCGGACCGCGTGCCGCTGTATCCTGCGGCCGAGGTCCTGGCTCGCGAAGGGATCTTCCCCGGGGGCGCCTACCGTAATATGGATGCTTACGACACCAAGCTGTCGTTCGGCGAGGACTGGGACATCGACCGTCAACTGATTTTTACCGACCCACAGACCAACGGTGGCCTGCTGATAAGCGTCGCACCGCACGCAACCGACGACATTCTGCAGCAACTGCATGAACACGGCTGTGTTGAATCCACCGTTATCGGCGAGGTCATCGAAGACGGAAAAGACTGGCAAGGCCGCGTGCTGTTCCGCTGACGATGTTCGAACTCCTGCTGTTCCTCCTCGGTCTGCTGGGCGGCGGCCTGTCGGGCCTGCTCGGTATCGGCGGCGGCATCATAATGGTACCGCTGCTACTGTACGCGCCCCCTGCCCTGGGCTTTTCCGCATTGGGCATGAAGATCGTCGCCGGCATGACCACGGTACAGAGTTTCGCGGGTACGCTCTCCGGTGCTTTCGGGCACCAGCGCTTCAAACGCATCCACTGGCGCCTGGTCGCCGCTGTCGGCCTGCCGATGACGCTCGCCAGTTTTGCCGGCTCGCGGTTCTCCGTGCACGTCTCCGAACAGCTGATGCTGCTGGTTTTCGCCTTGATGGCACTGGCCGCGTCACTGTTGATGCTGATGCCGAAGAAAGACTCCGCCCACGAGGAGCAGCTCGGCGACGTTGAGGTCAATACACCGCTGGCGGTAGTCATCGGTGTGATCATAGGCACCGCAGCGGGCATCATCGGTCAGGGCGGCGCCTTCCTGTATATCCCGGCGATGCTCTACCTGTTACACATCCCAACGCGCATCTGTATCGGCAGCGCGCTGGCTATCGGCATTTTATCTTCCGGCGCGGTACTCATGGGCCGCCTCGGCACCGGTCAGATCCCCTGGCAAAATTCCCTGATTCTGGTCGCGGGTGTGATTATCGGCGCGCAGCTCGGCAGCCTGCTCAGCCAGCGCACGCCGCGCGTGGTGCTGCGCCGGGTGCTGGCAGTGGTCATTTTCGCTACCGCCATCAAGATCAGTCTGAATGTGTTTGAGCAGTACCAGCAAATGGCGGCCCTGAGTCAACTGCTGCCGTCCGCCGCCGGACAAGCTGTTATCTGATCGCGCTCAGCGGCCGGGTTCCTCAATGGCCGACACCACCTGACCGCCGGGAAGCACGGCGACAAAGCGCTTCTTGCCCGCTGCCATGCGCAGCTCGACCAGGTAATACCAGCGGTTGAGCTTCTCGTAGTTATGCACGGGTTTGTATTTCACTTCGTAGATCTGCGCGCCCGCCAGTGAAGTATCCCTGTTGATCCACGCGAGCGCGCGGCTGACGGCCTCCTCCAGCGACATCGGCGGTTTGCCCTCGCCGGGCTGCCATTCCGGGATGGCGTTGATCTGATCTTCACTCAGATACAGCACGATACGGTACTGATCCATGTTCTCGATCACCTCTGCCGGCAACGACGACGCCTGAGCGGTGGCGACAGACAGGGAAAACAAGAACAACAGCGCGGAAAATCTCATGACCGGTAACCGAAAAAAGTTGCCAACAGCTATGGTACTCCATCGGGCGAAAGGCGGATAGCCTGTTAGTGGCCACGGCTTTTGGCTAGTATGGCAGGCTGAAAATTCTACAGGTAACCAGGGTTGAAGTTGTGCGAATACTTTCCCTTGCTGTTTTGCTCCTGTCCCTGTGTGGATTCCCCCTTTCGGCACTGGCGGACGCGGGTGCTCCCGAGCGCCTGGACCTGACCGGAAACTGGGTCGGGTATGCCGCCCTGGCCATCTTCATTGTCGCCTACGCGCTGGTCATGACCGAGGAGTTCACCGGTCTGCGCAAGTCCAAACCGGTCATCCTGGCCGCAGGCGTGATCTGGGGCCTGATAGCCTGGTCCTATCAACGCCTCAACCTGCACGGGCTGGCCGAAGCCGCGGTGCGCCACGATCTGCTGGAATACGCTGAACTGCTGCTGTTCCTGCTGGTGGCCATGACCTATATCAACGCCATGGAAGAACGCGGCGTGTTCGACGCCCTGCGCGCCTGGTTGATCCGCAAGGGGTTCGGATTCCGCACCCTGTTCTGGCTTACCGGTTTTCTGGCCTTTTTCATTTCGCCGGTCGCAGACAACCTGACCACCGCCCTGCTGATGTGTGCGGTGGTGCTTTCGGTGGGCGGCGACAACCAGCGTTTCGTCCTGCTCTCGTGCATCAATATCGTCGTCGGCGCCAACGCCGGTGGCGCCTTCAGTCCGTTCGGCGACATCACCACGCTGATGGTCTGGCAGAAAGGTGTGGTCGAGTTCTGGCAGTTCTTCGACCTGTTCGTGCCTTCCCTGGTGAACTTCCTGGTGCCGGCACTGCTGATGCAGTTCGCGATTCCCAAACTGAAACCCACCGGCTGCCCCGAAGCGGTGCAGATGCGCTCCGGGGCGCTGACGGTTATCGGCCTGTTTCTCGCCACCATCATCACCGCCGTGACGTTCCACAACTTTCTCGACCTGCCTCCGGTTATCGGCATGCTGACCGGTCTCGGCTATCTGCAGCTGTTTGGCTTTTTCCTGACCAAGCTGGCGCAGAACAACCATCGCCCGCGGCGCAAAAAGGCAAGTGGCCAGATGGGCGATATCGTTCCGTTCGATGTGTTCCGCAATGTCGCCAATGCCGAATGGGACACGCTGCTGTTCTTCTATGGCGTGGTGATGTGTGTCGGCGGCCTCGGTTTCCTCGGCTACCTGGCTATCGCCTCGCAGGTCATGTACACCGACTTCGGCGCCACTGGCGCCAACATCACCATCGGTCTGTTATCCGCGATCGTGGACAACATCCCGGTGATGTTTGCCGTGTTGACCATGCACCCGGACATGTCGACGGGACAATGGCTGCTTGTCACCATGACCGCGGGGGTCGGCGGCTCGCTGCTGTCGATCGGATCCGCGGCCGGCGTCGCCCTCATGGGCCAGGCCCGCGGCCGTTACACCTTCTTCGGCCATCTCAAATGGGCGCCCGCCGTAGGCCTCGGTTATGCCGCCAGTATCGGTGCGCACATGTGGCTGAATGCCAGCCTATTCTGATCGCGACGCGGGCAGCGCGCTCTCGTACCAGCGCCGGCTGCGGTTGACGATACGCACCACGGACAGCATCACCGGCACTTCCACCAGCACGCCCACCACGGTCGCCAGCGCCGCCCCGGAGTTCAGGCCATACAGACTGATGGCGGTGGCGACGGCCAGTTCGAAGAAATTGCTCGCGCCGATCAGTGCTGACGGCGCGGCAATGCTGTGTGCGACCCCCAGTCGCCGGTTCAACCAGTAGGCCAGGCCTGAATTGAAATACACCTGCACCAGTATCGGTATCGCCAGCAGCGCAATGATAGCGGGCTGCCCGACAATCGTTTGTCCCTGAAAACCAAACAACAACACCAGGGTCGCAAGCAGTGCCAGCAATGAAAACGGGTGCAGATGTTTGAGCAGGGCAGCGAGCCGTGCCCGCCCCCGCTCACCGCGCAACAGTATGCTGCGCCACAACACCGCAACGATCACCGGCAACAGGATGTACAGCACCACTGACAGCACCAGGGTCTCCCAGGGCACGCTGATGGAGGCGATACCCAGCAACAGGCCGACAATCGGCGCGAAGGCGAACACCATAATCAAATCGTTCAGGGCCACCTGTGACAGGGTGAACCCCGGGTGTCCACCGCTGAGGTTGCTCCACACGAACACCATGGCGGTACAGGGGGCTGCAGCCAGCAGGATGAGACCGGCGATGTAGCTGTCTATCTGTCCCGCGGGCAGCCAGTCGGCAAACAGCACGCGGATGAACAGCCAGCCGAAAAACGCCATGGAAAACGGTTTCACTGCCCAGTTGACGAACAAGGTGACGCCAACGCCGCGCCAGTGCCGGCGCACGTCCCTGAGCGCCTGGAAATCAATTTTCAGCAGCATGGGCAGGATCATCAGCCACACCAGCACCGCCACCGGCAGATTGACGTCGGCAACCTCCAGGGCGCCGACGCGCGCAAACAGAGAGGGAAACAG
>JAJDOI010000186.1 GCA_022340245.1 Thiogranum sp. | reverse complement strand
ATTCGCGGCGCTTGCCCGCTAGCGTAAACGCCGCCGTCGGGACCAGCGCGCGTTCACCAAGCTTGAAAACTCTGAAACCGAGATCTTGATACAGTCCCGGATAAGCCTCCGAAACCTCGTAAAACACCGCTTCCAGGTCATAGCGGTCGGCCTGACTGTAGAAGGCCTCGATGGCGTCGCGGAACAGCGCGCGCTGCCCGACCGGGTCACCGAGCGCCACCAGACGATTGCGGACGGGTGCATAGGGAATCAACACCCGCTTATCCGCAGCGTAGAACAGCTGCCAGCCTCCTAGGCCTTATAGGTCGCCGTTTCTATTGCTTTGGTTCGTTCGATGATTTGCCGTGCCTGCTCCACTTCCTCGGCACTGCCGTGCACGATAAGCAGGTATTTGTCTGCGCGCAGCGAACTTTCGTACTTGATAACCCTGTCCTTCGGTACACCGAGGTTCATCAGCGCTGCACCGAGTACCGAGACGCCGCCGACGACTGCCGCGCCCTCGGCGCCGCCCACCAGGATATGCACGAAGGGACCCGCTACGCCCAGCGGGCCGATGCCCGGCACCCAGAAGAAGGCCGCGCCCAGCAGCATGCCCCACAACGCACCCCAGAACAGCCCGAGGCCGCCCCAGCTTTTCATGCGGTCGCCGAGGGTGTAGAAGCCCACCGGGTGTTCCTCGGAATGGTACCCTTTGCCGACAATCGACAACTGTTTCATGGCGAAACCCGAGCGGTCCAGTTCCCTGACCGCTTCCTCGGCCTGCTGGTGAGTGTCGTAAGTGGCGATAATTGCGTTTGTATCAGCCATAGTCGTTAACTCCTGTCACGCCACTCGCCGTCAGTTCGCCATGCTGACGACTTCATCGACTACCGTAGTCACGCTGTCCAGCGCCCGATTGACCGCCGCTTTGGCAGCAGCCACGTCCGGCTTCGCCTGGTCGAGCGCATACAGGGCGCCGCGCACCTGCCCGTCGACGTAATCGACCGGCAGGTACACGGTATGCTGGGCGATATCGTCGGCCGCCTCTTTCAGCACCTGCGTGGCGCCTTTCCGGTCTCCAGCCGCGGCATTCTTTTCCGCCTTCTGCACCATGCCGCGCGTCCGGTTAGCGACTCGCGGCGCATATACCTGCAACTCGTCCAGACTTGCATAAATCGGCAGAAAATCGGCGGACAGCGCCGTGACATCTTCCTGGACCACTTTATTGCTGGCGTCCATCATGTCTTCCACGACGGTCAGATAGGGCATCGTCCTTTTGATCGCATCCGCGAACTCCCGGCTGGCGATCAGAGCGCTGCGCGCCTCCGCGGTCTTGCCGGTGGCCAGCAGGGCTCGCGCCGTGCTCAAATGCTCTACCAGCGCACGGCCGGAATCCACAGCGATCTTTGCCATGCCCGGATCGCCCCAATCGGAGGACTCACTGATACTGATCGTTTCGCTGGTCCCCGTGGACGCGGCCGAAGCTGTGTTCACGACAGTTCCCGTCGCCAGAACGGCGGCCAGAACGGCCACCACCGGTGTCACTGCATAGTGCTTCGTGTTTTTCATCGTCTTACTCCCTGTGGGTTGTTGGGTAACACGACAGGGGCATGGATCATGCCAATTCGCAAGCAGCTGTTACCCCTGCAAATATTGGCAGCCCCACAACATGAACCGTGGGAATATTCCACGCCCGCACACCGGGATGGCGACTATTCACCAAAGCATGACATTCCTACGACAAAAGAAACCCCGCTGATGCAGCGTTCATTGTCGGCATCTTTCGGCCACCTCCGGTCCTTCACAAGTGAAACCTGCCGTTCAACGCAATTTGGCGAATGACCCATAGCCACCGGAACGAAATGGCCTGCGTCGGATTAAAAGCATGATGGAGGCAAACACACCATAGAAGTGGATCAGGTTGACTCGGGGTCTGGGTACCAGAGCTGTCAGCTTCGCAATGGCGTCCAGCGGTTCGAACATCACATGCGTGGTGCCGTCGCGGTACGGGTTCTTGAGCTGATAACGTACCTCACCCGGCACAGTAAGTGGCACCAGTTGCTCGGCCATGGGAAGTCTTTTTCGACAGAGCAGGCCAATATCACATGGTCAGGTGCAGGATAAAACCGTGGCGCGTCCCCAACAACTTCACAATCTAGGTGCCGAAGAAACGAAATTGATTCTTCCCTCTCCGCTTGGCAGCGTATAACGCCTCATCGGCATGGCTAATCAGGATATTCGCCTCCGAGCCGTGCTCGGGATAGACACTGATGCCGACGGAGCCTGTGAGGTGGAGGTCTTGGCCTTCAATGACGTAAGGCTCCGCTAATCGCTAAAGCAACTTCTTTATGACCGGAATCCGGAGTGATGCGATAGAACACGTCAATCGAGAACAGATAGCCGACAAGCACGGTCAATGTCACACCTGAAGCGGCCAATGCGAACGACTGGACAAGCACAACCATGCGCTGGTCGGAACTACGGATATGAATTAGGATACCGGCGACAACAAACGCGACCGCTAATGCGGTATGGGGCGAGGAAATGAGTAACAATGGGCGTTTTGCCAACAGCTGCACCGGCACACGAAGCACCTCCCACGTACCTCCCAGTAGATACTCAGTGGCTGACAGCAGCCGCAACGGCGTTTTCCAGATCGGCAAAACGCGCGCCTCCCAGCCGTTCGACTTCGGCGGCCGACAGCGTGTACTCCTGCTCATCCTGCCAGGTGCGAGTGATGACAGCGGCCAGAGTGCCCAGGGCGGTGGCGGCCATTCCAGGGATCACCGCTCAGGTCGCGGTTCTCCTGGCGGCCCTGGACGCTCACGACCAGCTGCACGATCAGCGAGAGGATGCCAAACCCAATAAACACCGCACCGACGGCCGCCACGATCAGATACGGCTGCCACGCCGGATTGCCGTAATGCTCCATGCGCCGCGGCATGCCCATGAAACCCAGCATATACAGCGGCATGAACGCGAGCAGGAAGCCAATGAGCCAGTTCCAGAAAGCGATTTTTTCCCAGCGGTCATTCAGTCTGAAACCGAAGGCTTTCGGGAACCAGTACATATAGCCGGCGAGGTAACCGAACAGCGCACCCGGAATGAGCATGTTGTGAAAGTGCGCCACCAGGAATTCGCTGTTGTGCATCATGAAATCGGCCGGCGGTTCGGCCAGCACCTCGACATTGATCAGTCCGGTCAGAAACGGCATGGCCATGAACACGATCATGATGGTGCCGTGCGCGCTGAAGATCTGGTCGAAATGGTGCGGTGGCAGATAGCCCGGTTCGGCGCCCGCTGCCATGGCCTGCTGCGCGCGCATCATCGCTGCGTCCTCAAAACCACGTAGCAGCATGACCATGGCCAGGATGACGTACATGCTGCCGATTTTCTTGTGATCGAGGCTGGTCAGCCACCCCTTCCACAGCCAGGTCCATTTCCCGTAGAACGTGAGCGTACCCAATACCAGCAGTGTCACCAGCGCCATGAATGCCGCGGCGCTCATGATGATGGGGTTGTCGTAGGGGATCGCGTGGATTGTGAATTTTCCCAGCCAGTGATCGAACATGACGTATGACCTCTCAATCCCGGTTCATCGGGGTGTCGTTCCGATAGTCGCAGCACCGAGGTGCACCTATTTGTTCATCACGTGTTCGAACAGTCGCGGCTTCACCGGCGCATACTCGGCCACGGTCTTCCTGACGCTCGGCCTGGCCAGCCGCGCATAACTGTTGGTATCCAGCGGGTGATGCCGGTCCTGGACGGTTTTCACCCAGGCCTCGAAGTCTGCCTTCGGCAGCGCCACGACCTCGAAATGCTGGTAGGGAAAGCCGCGGCCGCTGTACTGGGTGTTCTCGCCATAATAGGTGCCGGCTCTGTCGGCCAGCAGGTGCAGCTGCGTTTCCATGCCGGCCATGGCGTAGATTTGTCCGCCCAGGCGCGGAATGAAGAACGCATTCATCACGGTGTCCGAGGTGATCTTGAAGTCCACCGGCACACCGACCGGCAGTACCACCCGGTTGACGCTGGCGATATACTGCCCTGGATAAATGAACAGCCACTTCCAATCGAGCGCGACAACCGACGGCCTGTGGGTACTATTCCACATAGCCTTGGGGGCTATGCCCACACCCGCTCCCGGTCTGTGGGGGTATTCAGAAATTTTCCAAGAAAAAACAATCGGCAATCGAGCTGGCACAGATGCTGCGTCAGCACTCGCCATAGAGACGTGGTGACAGGCGGACCGCCTGCAGCGACGCAAACCCATACTGGCAACTGACAGGTCACACCCGACATGAGTGCGAAGGACAAACACGGGCCGGACTATCCGGCTTCCCCACCAAGAAAGGCTTACAAACAGGAACTGCACGACCTGCAGGTCGAACTGGTCAAACTGCAGAAGCACAAGCCCGAACGTGGGCGTTGGTCGCTCGCCGACATTCCCTACGACACGATTGACCCGACGCGTATAGCGAGTGATCCGTATCTGTTCTATATGCTGGCCGCGGCGTCACTGGTCGAGATCAATTCCGACCTCTATACACGCAACCTGCTGGAGTATTTTCACAGCGATACCGATGTAACCAACTGGCTCGTGCAAGACTGGCAGCACGAGGAAATCCAGCATGGGGCGGCGCTCAGGCGTTACGTGAACACTGTGTGGCCTGATTTTGCCTGGGACCGCAGCTGTCTGCGTTTTTCCGCCGATTACGCTCGATTTTGCCGACCGGAACTTCTCGGGCCGACACAGACGCTCGAGTTCGCCGCCCGCTGCGTGGTCGAGACCGGTACAGCAAGCCTATATACCATGCTTTCGCGACTCAGCCCGGAACCGGTGCTGACCGGGCTACTGTCTCATATCCGCAGCGATGAGATCCGGCACTACCGCCATTTCTACCATTTCTTTCTAAAATATCAGGTTCGTGAGTCGCACGGTTATTACGCAGTGGCGCGCACCCTGTGGCATCGGGCTCGGGAAATCGAAAATGAAGACGCCTACTACGCCTTCAAGCACGTGTATCTGGAGCGTCACCCTGAGCGGCGTTTCTACGACGACGCGTACCGGATATTTCGCAAACACTACGTCGCGCTCGCACGCCAGTACTACCCGTACGAAATGGCCGCACGCATGTTCCTGAAGCCACTTGGGCTCAACCCGCGGATTAAACGAGTGACTCTCCCGTTGCTCACGGCAGGCGCAAAGCGGCTTTACTCATGAGTCTGCGTAGAGGGCAAATCTCCCCAGTGTCAGTCGAATGACTCTCAGCGGTATAGTGGTTTCTGCTGATGTTCAGCGACCTTCGGTCTGAGCGGCGCACAGGCAGGCACCGAAGATGAAAATGCATCCGGAAATATAAATCCACAGCAGCAATGCCATGATACCGCCGAAGGTCCCATAAATTGCGTTGTCATCGCGATCGTGGTGATCGTCATAAGTGTCATTCAAGGTCGACGCATGTAGTGGCCCTGGTGTGGGCTGCGGCATCGCTAGCGACATTCCTTCTGGTAGGCCAAACGACTGCGGCTGACCAGGCCCAGGAGGCGGAAACCGCCAAGAGCAAGGCGGAGGTGCTGGAGGAGAAGGCCGCGCCCGAGGGCAGCAAGGTGCCTGCCAGTTCTCCTGGTGGTGTGATGGCCGTTCAGATGACGCAACGGAGAAAGAGTCCTACTCGCACGCCAAGGAAATCGCTCGCAAGGCCCTAAACCGCCAACTCAAGGACAGAACAGGCGGTGCATTGTATTTCCACAACCGGAAACTAGCGCCCAATTGGTCCAGGGAATATATCAGAACGGTTGACATCGGCGAGCTTGTCTTCTACAAACCGGCTGGCGGCAAAGCCAAATAGGTTTAACACCTGACTCCGCGAACAATCAACAATTGGAGAAAGCTATGGATCTCACTGGAATTGGCGGTCTCATAATCCTGATTGCAGATATTTATGCAATTGTAATGATTCTGCAGAGTTCGGCAAAGAGTATTGAAAAATTGATTTGGTTTCTGGTGGTAATTCTCCTGCCACTGATCGGCCTGATTATCTGGTACTTTGCGGGGCCAGGGAAGAAACCATTCTGATCGAGTTGATTGATGCGAGCGGAGCTTCCCGGTCACTGTCAACTCAGTACAGACATCTCCGGAACTCGTAGAAGCCATCGCTCTTCGCGCTTCCGACAGTTTACTTCGCGCCGATGCCGGATCAGCACATTCGGTCGGCACCAAGCGCTCAAATACCGACCTGCATTCCCACTGTCAGTGTCTGGGCAACGGGGAGTTGATAAAAGGCGGTGGCATCCTGCGTATTTCGCGTCAGCAAAACAAAGAGCCTATCGCGCCAGAGGGCCATGCCGCGAAGCTTGCGTCCGGCGAGCAGGGTCACGTGGCCGACGATGTAGTGGATTTTATCCAGGTCCAATTTTAGCCCTAACTTGGCGCAGGCGTCCAACTCCGAAGGAATGTTGGGTCCCTGCATGAACCCGTAGCGCAGCACCAGACGATAAAACCCTTCGCCCAGCCCTTTCATTTCAATGCGCTCGTCTGCGTTGATTCTGGGCACTGGTTCAATAACCACTGTCAACAGGACTACGCGCTTGTACAGGACGTGTGTGCGTTCCACCAGCTGCTGCAGCGAGGGAGGAGTCTGTTCTGACCGGCCGGTGAAAAATACTGCGGCGTGCAAATGCGGTGCCGCCATCTGCAGACCTTCCACCGCGCTTAAAACGGAGATCGCCGGTGTAATCATCACCCCGCCGTATAGCATCGAGGCCCCCAGCAATCCGAGCAGAATCAGCGCGCGGCGCGACAGCCGCTG
>JAJDOI010000182.1 GCA_022340245.1 Thiogranum sp. | reverse complement strand
CGCCTGCGCAGCGGCGGGCAGTTCATCGCCGTGGGTGCCCTGCACCTGCCTGGCAGGGATGGCCTGCTGCGTCTGTTGAGTCAGCAGGGCTACACGCTGACGCGGGTTTACTGAGGCGACGAGCGCCCGGGGGCGCTAGGTATGCAGCAGGGGTGCGTTCCAGCTCGAGCCGCCGGCGACCGCTTCCGGGTGGCGCGCATGCACCCGGTACTCCACCTCATCGACCCGTTGCTGCGGTACGTCAATCATGAGGAGGATCTCGCCGTGCCTGAGCGCGTCGCGGAATTCCTGGAGATGCACGTTCGGAACACGGGCAAAGCGATTGCCCGGGACTAACGTCGCCAGCATGACCGCCAGCGGCAGGAGGATCCACAGCCCGGCTTGCTGGAACGCCATGATCACCAGCGCAACAGCCGCGAAAAAGAATAACGCCAGGTTTGCTCTCCAGGTCCAGAATTCGACGCGGCCCGCGAAATTCTCCCGCTGGCGGGTGTTGCTCGCGGGCAGTCCCTCGGTCGACAGACCTCTACCCGCCAGCGTGTGCATTTGCCGCGGGTCGAAACCCTTTTCCGCCAGCTCGTTGACGACCCGGAGCGTATGTTCCCGGTCGGGCAACAGAAAATACAGCCGTTCGTTCATCGCAACCTCCCCAGGGACACGCCCTGTATTGCAGTTTCTCTCAGGGGGGATAGCCAATCCAGCGCCGGCTTCAAGCGGGCTTTTCCAGCTTCCAGCCTATGGTGTCTCCGGCCCGCATGGGGATCAGCCGGTCATCGCCGAGGGGATAACTGGCGGGAACCTGCCACGCGATCTTTTCCAGCGCGATGCTGTCAGAGTTGCGCGGCAGGCCGTAAAAATCAGGCCCGTGAAGACTGGCGAAACCTTCCAGCCGGTCGAGCGCTCCGGCGTGCTCGAAAGCTTCGGCATAGAGTTCGATGGCCGCGTGCGCGGTATACAGCCCGGCGCAGCCGCAGGCACTCTCCTTGGCTCCCTGCGGGTGGGGGGCGCTGTCGGTGCCGAGGAACAAGCGCGGATTGCCGCTCACGGCCGCCGCCAGCAGCGCCTGGCGGTGGCGCTCGCGTTTCAGCACCGGCAGGCAGTAATTGTGCGGACGGATGCCGCCGGCGAACAGCGCATTGCGGTTCATCAGCAGATGGTGTGCGGTGAGCGTGCCGGCGATTCTGTCCGAGCCCTGGGTGACAAACTCGATCCCCTGTTCGGTGGTGATGTGCTCGAGAACGATTTTCAGGCCGGGCAGGCGCCGTGCCAGCGGCTCCAGGACGCGTTCGATGAATACCGCTTCGCGGTCGAAGATATCCACGTCCGGGTCGGTGACTTCACCGTGCACCAGCAGCGGCGTGCCGGTCTCCTGCATGGCCTCCAGCGCCGCGTAGGTGTTTTCGACGGCGGTAACGCCGGAATCGGCATTGGTGGTGGCGCCCGCGGGATACAGCTTTACCGCGTGAATCAGGCCACTCGCCCTGGCCTTGTGGATTTCTTCGGCCGGGGTGTTGTCGGTCAGGTACAACGTCATAAGCGGTTCGAAGCGGTTGTCGGGCGGCAACGCCGCAAGGATGCGCTCGCGGTAAGCGAGCGCCGCCGCTGTCGTGGTAACCGCCGGTTTGAGGTTCGGCATGACAATGGCGCGCGCGAACTGCGCCGCGCTATGGCCGACAACCGATTGCATGGCGGCGCCGTCGCGCAGGTGCAGGTGCCAGTCGTCGGGGCGCCTCAAGGTCAGTCTCATAGATCCAGATTCCAGTTGTTTTCCATTGATTTTCCGACGCTTTTGCCGCAATTACCGGCAACTTTCGTCTTGACCTGATGGCGCAAAACAAAGATCATAGCGCGCTTGATTTTTGCCGGGTAGCGGCCCGCTCAGGCAATGCCGCCGCCGGGCCCCGCATGGTCCGCCGAACAGTCGGCAGCATGCTTAATATTCTGTGAAATTTCAATAGTTTCCTATTCACTTACGGGATCTGGCTCAGGTCCCTGGAACAGCAAGGAGCCTCATGAACGTCGCCGACAAAAAACGGCTGCTGCGCGAAATGTTGTTTGCGCGGCGCTTTGAGGAGCGCTGCTACGAAGCGTATGTCGAACGGAAAATTGGCGGATTTTTGCACCTGTATCCGGGTCAGGAAGCCTGCTGCCACGGCGTGCTTGAGGCGGCGCGCCCGGGTCATGACTATGTGATCACCGGTTACCGCGATCACGTGCACGCCATCAAGTGCGGTGCCGACCCCAAGGAGGTCATGGCCGAACTCTACGCCAAGGAGACCGGCTCTTCCAAGGGACGCGGCGGCTCCATGCACATTTTCGATACCAAGCACCATTTCATGGGCGGCTATGCGCTGGTCGGCGGGCCGTTCCCGCTGGCCGCCGGCATGGCCAAAGCCGTCAAAATGAAGGGCGGTGACGAAATCGCCATCTGCTTCCTCGGCGATGCCGCCAACAACCAGGGCACGTTCCACGAGTCGCTCAACATGGCGAAGCTGTGGGAACTGCCGGTGTTGTATGTCTGTGAAAACAACCTCTATGGCATCGGAACCCGCATCGACCGTTCAACCGCGGTGATCGACCAGTACAAGCGTGTCGCGGGGTATAACATTCCATCGGCCCAGGAAGACGGCCAGGACATCGAGAAAGTCTTCAAGGCCGCGAAGAAAGCCGTGGACCATGTGCGCTCCGGCAACGGCCCTTACTTCCTTGAACTGATGACCTACCGCTACCGCGGTCATTCCATGTCGGACTCCAATGCCTACCGCTCCAAGAAAGAAGAACGCATGTGGTCGGACCGCGATCCCATCATCATGCTGCGCGACCGCCTGATCAAGGCCGGCGAAATGAGCAAGGACGACTACAAGGCCATGGATACCGAATTGCTCGACGAAATCGAAAACGACATCATCGCCTTTGCCGAGTCTTCGCCGGAACCGCGTGTGGATGAACTGGAGAGATATGTGTTCGCCGACAATGATCCGTGGGTGTACGGAGGTGGCCGCTAATGGCAGAGATAATGTACTGGGAAGCGATCCGCCGCGCCCACGATGAAGAAATGGAGCGCGATCCGCTGGTGATCTGCATGGGCGAGGACATCGGTGTGGCCGGTGGCACTTACAAGGCCACCAAGGGCCTGTATGAAAAATATGGGGCCGAGCGTGTCATAGACACGCCGATTTCCGAAAACGGGTACACCGGTTTAGGCATCGGCGCGTCGTTTCTCGGCGTACGCCCGATCATCGAGATCATGTCGGTCAACTTCGCCTGGCTCGCCATGGACCAGTTGTTCAACAGTGCCGCGAAGGTGCGTTTCATGTCCGGCGGTCAGTTGACCGCGCCGGTGGTGGTGCGCTCGGCCGGCGGCACCGCTCACCAGCTGGGCGCCCAGCACTCGGCGCGCATGGAGAAAGTTTTCATGGGCATCGCCGGACTGCGGGTGGTGACGCCATCGAGTCCGCGCCAGGCCTATGGCCTGCTGAAATCCGCCGTTCGCTGCGACGACCCGGTGTACATCAACGAACACGAACTGATGTATAACATGAAGGGCGAAGTACCGGATGAAGAGTATTTTCACCCGCTTGAAGGCTCCGAGGTCGCCCGTGAAGGCAGCGATGTCACGCTGTTCGGCTACAACGTGTCGGTTCACTGGTGCGTGCAGGCGGCCCAGACGCTCGCCAAACAGTACGGGATCAACGCCGAGGTCGTCGACCTCTACGCACTGGCGCCGCTCGATCGTGCGGGGATTGCCGCCTCGGTGCGCAAGACCCACCGCGCGGTGATCGTCGAGGAGGCTGAACCGGCCGTCGGTGTCGGTGCCGAGGTGATGGCAATTATCAACGAAGAATGTTTCCTCGAACTGGACGCGGCGCCGGTGCGCGTGTCCGCGGCCAACGTGCCCATGCCCTATAACCACGGGCTGGAAAAAGCGGCCATTCCGAACGCCGGCGATGTTGTCGCCGCCGTGCGGAAAATGTTCGGCAAGTAGGCCCGCAGGGCGCCGGGAACGCCGGGTATATTGTTGTTTCCCGACCTGGCGTTCCCGGCGCCTGTCGGAAGAGAAATCAGGATCTGGATCAAGCATGGCTGAACCCTACGTGATCAAAATGCCGCAGTTGTCGGACACCATGACCGAAGGTGTGGTCGTCAGCTGGGAAAAGACAATCGGCGAGAAGGTCGAGCGCGGCGATATCGTCGCCACCGTCGAAACCGACAAGGCCATTATGGACGTGGAAGTGTTTCGCGACGGCTACCTGTCGGGTCCGCTGGCCGCGGTCGACAGTACCGTGCCGGTGGGGGAAGCCATGGCCTACCTGGTGAACGGCGCCGATGACGTGCAGCGGGAAGGTGCCGCGCCGGTCCAGGCAGGCGAGGAAGAACCAGCCGCACCGGCGGCCGAGCCGGCAGCAGCGGAACCGGCGGCGCCGGCCGCTGCTGCCGGCGCCGCGGCGGTGCCCGAGGGCGCCAGTTACACCATCAGCATGCAGCAATTGTCGGACACCATGACCGAGGGCGTCGTGGTCAGCTGGGAAAAGAAACCCGGCGACAGGATCGAGCGCGGCACCGTGGTGGCCACGGTGGAAACCGACAAGGCGATCATGGATCTCGAGGTATTCCGCGAGGGCTATCTCTCGGGACCGTTGGCGCCGGTGGATTCCACCGTGCTGGTCGGCGGCGCCATGGCTTACCTGGTCGACAGTCCCGAGCAGGTGGTGGATGAAGAGGCCGCGCCGGTCGCGGCGGCACCGACGGGCACCGCTGCGCCTGGTGCGGCACCGGCCGCCCAGCCCGCGGTCAGGGCTGCGGCCGCGACGCCATCGGTGGCGCTCAGCGGCGCAG
>JAJDOI010000160.1 GCA_022340245.1 Thiogranum sp. | reverse complement strand
TTTTTCCGCTGGCCCGCAGCGAAGACCTCGCCGGTGACCAGCAGCGCATGATCGGTCAGTCCAAGGCATTCCAGCAGTGTATCGAACATCTTACGCGCGCCGCCGAGGTCGATGCCCCCGCCCTGGTGACTGGCGAAAGTGGCGTCGGCAAGGACCTGGCAGCCAGGTACATTCACCGACGCTCAAACCGCAACGAACGCGGTTTCGTCATGGTGGATTGCAGCGCCGTATCTGAAACGGTTTTCGAAAGTGAGCTCTTCGGCCACGAGCGCGGCGCATTTACCGGTTGCATCGGGCGCCGCCACGGCCTCTTCGAGCAGGCCGACGGTGGGACACTCTTTCTGAACGAAATCGCTGACCTGCCGCAGTCGCTGCAGGGACGCCTGGTGAACGCCATGGAGAGCGGCAGATTCCGCCGCGTGGGCGGGCGCGAGTTACTCAGCGCCGATGTGCGAATCGTCTGCGCCACCGGCCGCAACCTGCGACAACTGGTTGCCTCGAACCGGTTTCGTGCCGACCTGTATTACCGGGTGGCAGGCATCATCTGCGAGGTCCCGACCCTGCGCACGCGGCGCAGCGACATCCCGTTGCTCGCCAACGCGTTGCTCGGACGCATCGGCGCAAGCGTCAACCGCAGCTACCAACTGACCGCCGACGCCACCGATGCCCTGATCGATTACGACTACCCGGGCAACGTTCGCGAACTGGGCAACATTTTGCAGCGCGCCGCCGCGCTTAGCACCAACGGCATCGTCACCGCAGCAGAAATACATATTGACCGGCAACCGGTCCACGGCTCGTCGAGCGCCGGGATCGCGATGCAGGACGCGGACGGCCAGGAACCGTCCATCAGGGGTCTGGAGTCACAATACATCGCCGAATTGCTGGCCGAACACCAGGGCAAGCGCTCCAGAGTCGCCCAGATCCTGGGGATCAGCGAGCGCACCCTGTACCGCAAACTCAAAACATATGGCCTGCAGTCGGTCGGCCGGGCGGGCTGAGACGCCGGCCCGCGAGGTGCCCCAGGCTTTCACCAGCGGCACGGCGAGTACCAGCTGTTTCTGTT
Source organism: Thiogranum sp. (assembly GCA_022340245.1). GTDB lineage: Bacteria > Pseudomonadota > Gammaproteobacteria > DSM-19610 > DSM-19610 > Thiogranum. The sequence goes on along the minus strand of JAJDOI010000160.1, from coordinate 53,568 downwards.
AGCTGCCGCGTCACCCCATCGCAATTCGGGTCGGCCTTGTCCATAATCAGGCCAAGGCCCCAACCAGAAGACGAGCCCGCCCGGCCATGCAGAAACCGCCACCACTCCTGGAGATGATCGACGCGCTGATATCGACCCCGTCGGTCAGCAGCGTCAGCCCCGATTTCGATCAGAGCAACCGTGCCGTCATCGACCTGTTGGCAGGCTGGTTGAGCGCACTCGGCTGGCGGGTGGAAATCATGCCGATAGGCGACGGCAGCGACAAGGCCAACCTGGTCGCAACACTCGGCAACGGCCCCGGGGGCCTGGTACTGGCCGGACATACCGATACCGTCCCCTACGACCCGGGCCGCTGGCAACACGATCCGTTCAAACTGACGCGACAGGGCGGCCGCCTTTACGGTCTTGGCACCTGCGACATGAAAACCTTTCTCGCGCTGGCTATCGAGGCGGCCAGCAGCTTTTCACCGGCCCGCTTCAAGGAGCCGCTGATACTGGTGGCGACTGCGGATGAGGAAAGTTCGATGGCCGGTGCGCAGACCCTGGTCAGCGTCGGGCGTCCGCAGGCGCGTTATGCCGTGATCGGTGAACCAACGGGGCTACGCCCGGTGCGCCTGCACAAAGGCGTCATGATGGAAAGCATTCACCTGCGGGGCCGATCCGGCCACTCCAGCGATCCGGCGCTCGGCAACAGTGCCCTGGAGGGTATGCGCCTGGTACTGGACGAACTGGTGCGCTGGCGTGCCGAACTCCAGGCGCAACATGTCAATCCGCTGTTCCATGTACCCGTTCCGACCCTGAACCTCGGCCATATCCACGGGGGAGACAATCCCAACCGCATCTGCGCCGATTGCGAATTGCACATCGACCTGCGCCCCTTGCCCGGCATGGACCTCGGCGAGCTGCGCCACATCCTGCAACGGCGCATCGAGCAGGCCATCAAGGGGACGGGTCTGCAGCTGACCTGCCGCCCGCTGTTCGAGGGCACGCCGGCCATGGAGACGCGGGCGACGTCCGACATCGTCCGCGCTACCGAATCACTCACCGGCTACAGCGCCATGGCCGTGGCGTTCGGCACCGAGGGCCCCTACTTCAACCAGATGGGTATCGATACCGTGGTACTCGGCCCCGGCGACATCGAACAGGCTCATCAGCCCGACGAATATCTCGAAGAAGCACGCATCGGCCCGACACTTGATCTCCTGCGCAAACTGATTGACCGGTTCTGCGTCCAGCCACCGTCCAACGGCGACTGAACAGGCCCCGGGAGGTCACGGTTACCGATAGCGGCAGCGCGCGGCTCCGGTTGCCGGCCGCCACGTCGCAATGCTGGTATTGCTTTGACTTTTATTGGTAATCTAGGGCTTATGCCCAATAAGCAGAACAAAGACCCGCATACTTTCGTGGCCAACATTCGCCAGGCGGCGCCCTACATCAAGGCGCACCGCGGCACGACGATTGTCATTACCTTCGGCGGCGAGGCGCTGGGCGATGGCTTTGACGAACTGGTCAACGATATCACCCTGCTCAACACACTGGGGCTGCGCCTGGTGCTGGTGCACGGCGCCAGACCCCAGATTGAACAGCGCCTGAAACAGCGTGGTGCGGAAATTCGTTACGTCAACGGCCTGCGCGTCACCGACGACGAGGCGCTGGTCAGCGTCAAGGATGCCGTTGGCAGCCTGCGCGTTGACATCGAAGCCAAGCTGTCCATGGGCATTGTCAACGCACCGGTCGCGGGCGCCCGGATCGGTATCGCAACGGGTAACTTCGTCATCGCCAGACCGCTGGGCGTACGCGATGGTGTGGACTATTGCCATACGGGCGAAGTGCGGCGGATAGACTCTGCCGGCATCCACCAGCAGCTGGATGCCGGGCGTATTGTACTGTTGTCGTCGATCGGTTATTCGCCCACCGGTGAAATCTTCAACCTCAGCGCCGAAGAAATTGCCACCGCTGCAGCCGTCGCCCTGCACGCCGACAAGCTGGTGCTGCTGGTCGAAGGCGAAGGCCTGCGCGACAGCAGGCGACACTTTATTCACCAGTTGTCGCTACTGGAAGCCGAACAATTGCTGCGCTCGCGGCGCAAACTTGGCGAGGAATGGCGGCGCCACCTGCTAAACGCCGTGGACAGCTGCCGGCGCGGCGTCAGGCGCACCCACCTCATTGCCCGTGGTCACGACGGCGGGCTGCTGCTGGAGCTGTTCACCCGCGATGGCATTGGCACCCTCGTCAGTGCGGAGCTCTACGAGGGCCTGCGCGCGGCCAGCATCGACGACGTCGGCGGCATCCTGAAACTGATTGCACCGCTGGAAGAACAGGGTGTACTGGTGAAACGCTCGCGTGAATTGCTGGAAATGGAAATCGGCTATTTCCTGGTGGTAAAGCGCGACGGCATGATTATCGCCTGTGCAGCGTTGTACACCTACGAGCGCGAGGTTGCCGAGCTGGCCTGCCTGGTAGTGCACCCCGATTATCGGTCACACGGCCGCGGCGACAGTCTGCTGCGCGCCATCGAACAGCGCGCCCGCCACAACGGCATCCGGCGGCTGTTCGTGCTCACCACCCAGACCTCGCACTGGTTCCGCGAGCGTGGTTTCGAACGCGCCGACCTGTCGTCGTTGCCGGTCCGCAAACGCAGCCTGTATAACTACCAGCGCAACTCCAGGGTGTTCATCAAGGCGATCGACTAGTGCCCTCATACGCGACCGACACGCCTGCCCTGCGCATCGCCCAGATCACGGATACGCACCTGTACGCAGACCCCGACGGAGAACTCCTGGGGCTCAATACCCGCCATTGCCTGCAACAGGTGATCGAGCTGGTCGCACAACGCCGACCCCACCTGGCGGTCGCCACCGGCGACCTGACCCACGACGCGTCAGCGGCTGCCTATCAAATGGTGCGCCGGTGTTTCAGCCAACTTGGCGTACCGGTTTACTGCCTGCCCGGCAACCACGACGAAGCGACTGCGCTGCGCAACAACATGAACGACGAACCCTGCCACAGCGTACCCTGCCTGCAGATCGGGGACTGGCAGATGTTGTTTATGGATTCCACGGTCAGCGGCAGCGAAGGCGGCCACCTCGGCGAACAGGAACTGGACAGGCTCCACAATGCACTGGCTGGATCCCCCGGCAGTCCGGCAATGGTATGGCTGCATCACCAGCCGGTGAGTATCGGCAGTCGCTGGCTCGACACCATGGCCGTCGACAACCCGGGAGCGTTCTTCGAAATCATCGACCGGTACCCGCAGGTGCGCGCAATCGTCTGGGGGCACGTCCACCAGTGCTTCGAGCGCCGCCACAAGGCCATCCGCCTGCTGGCAACACCTTCAACCTGTATACAGTTTCTGCCAAACAGTGAGGACTTCGCGATCGACCGTGTCGCCCCGGGGTATCGCTGGTTCGATCTGTACAGCGACGGGCACTTTTCGACCGGCGTGGAGCGTCTGGCCGCAATACCGGGCAGTATCGACCTCGACGCCAGCGGATACTGACGCCGCGCCGGACAGCACCGGCGGCGCCAGTACTCCTTCAACATGATATTGACGGAGTACTAGGCCGGCAAAGGGTAGCGCTCCATCAAATAGCCCAGACAATCCTGCCTGATAACCCGCTCATCGAGCGTGAACATGGACGGCATCAAGCTACGCGTGGTACGCAGGGTATTGTCGTCCAGCGTAAAATAGCGCCCACCCACTTCAACGCCCTGTTCGTCGCTCGCCTCGAGCGGCAACGCGTCGATGCCATCGACGTACGCCAGGGTTGTGCCCGGCGGCAACTCACGGAAATTGAGGTGGTCGAGGTCATCGATAAAACAGATGTCGACCGGATTGTCGCCGAAGCCGAAGCTGTAGGCGCGCGGCACCCGCACGATAGCCACAGTGTGGAACAGGTCGATATCGTGCGCGGCTACCGGGTGGTCGGGTATCTCGCTCAGGTGCAGACAGGCATCGATGAACTCCAGCGCATGGTGGTCGCCGGCGCTCTGTCCCACCTTGCCGCATTCAACCGTGATCGCGGGGCACAGTTCGGCGAAAGCCATCGATTGCACACCCGCCGGGCGTATGAAATACACCAGCGTCCGGCTGAACAGACCACCGAGGTGCATAAAGCGGTGGTCGATGCGGTTGATGCACGCGTAGTGTGGATTGATGCCGGTATTGTTGTGTATGTCGACACTGGCAAACGGCCGCCGTTCGCGCATGATATCCACGATCTCCGCCATCATGCGCTTCTCGGGACTATCGGCATAATCACTACCGGGCCAGACGCGGTTGTAATCCGGCTGCCCGGCAAGGCGCCGCAGGCCGTCGCGCGCGGCCTCGACGTTGCCGATAAAAAAACTCAGTGCGCGCGGCAACTCCCTGTCGCGGTAGTTCTTCAACAGAGCCTGCAGCGCGCGGAAGCCGGTGGTTTCATTGCCATGCAGCAACAGCGACAGGAACAACGGTTGTTCGCGCCGGCCCGGCAGATGAATCAGCGATGGCCCACCCAGAAGCTCGGCAAGCTGCGCGGGGGCCGCATCGAGCAGACCGGCCGGCAATTCGTGGTACTGGCGTAACAGGCTGGCCATGCTTTCAGCTGCCCCAGTTGTGTACCGGCTCACCACGTTGCTGTCTCTCGTAGTATGCCTCGGTGAGCGCCTGCATGTCCCGGCCATGGCGGGCCACCCAGGCGCGCTGCCAGTTGCATCCGGTACAGGCGTTGCGTATACGATCCTTCACAATGCCCAGATAGAGGTCGCGATCCTGCGCATCGATTTCCAGCAGGCCCAGACCGTAGCGAGCCAGCGGAATCAGCTGATCGAGCAACAGCGTCTGCACCGGCAACCTGCGACCATCCAGCCAGGTGATCTGGGCATCCAGTCCATCGCGCGCCGCCGCATAGAAATTATCACGCGCCGTGGCGAAAGGCAGCTCGTACTCAGGAACGGTGTCGCGCATGGCCAGCGCGTGCACCAGACCGTAGAAGAAGGCGGCGCTGGCGATACTGTCGACGACAGTAGGCCCCGCCGGCAGTACGCGATGCTCGATGCGCAGATGCGGCGTGCCATTATCATCATAACCGATCAGGGGGCGGTTCCAGCGCCAGATCGTGCCGTTGTGCAGCCGCACGTGGCGCATATCCTTTTCGGCCGCGTCAAAAACAATAGGCAGCAGCACGGGAAAATGCTGCTGGTTTTCGACGAAACACTCGAACAGCGACTCCTTTGCATACCCCGTTCCGAAACTGACACGGCGTACGGGACCGCGACTGGCGCCGGCGAATCCGCCCACTTCGACCGCCTGTTCGAACAACGGAATTCTGGTTTCATCCCAGAGATCGCGGCCGAACAGGAACGGTGAATTGGCCGCTGCGGCGACCATTGGGGCGGCGGCTATCTGCGCCGCGTTGTAGTAGCGGACCGCGTTGTCGACGGCCACCTTGAGGTGCAGCTGTAAAGAAGTGGCTGCGGATTCCAGCATCACATCCTTGTGCTCAATATTCAGGTGTTCCCGGCCATGAATTTCCAGCGCCAGGGGTGCACCATCACGCAGGCGCAACACCTGTTCGTTGAGTGCGCGGTAACGCTTCAGCTCGGACATGTTCGCCAGGCTCAGATCGGATTGCGCCACACTGGGCAGGATACCGATCATTACCAGACGTGTATCGAGGTCCGCAGCAATGGCGCCGCAACGGCCCCAGGTGCGCTGCAAATCCTCTTGCAGGCGGCTCAGTGCGCCGGCGTGCAAGGGTTGCGGATCGACATTCAGTTCAACGTTAAAACGCGCCAGTTCCGGTACCACCAGCGGATCATTCATTTTCTCCAGGAACGCCTGGTTGCGCGGCGCCGGCATGGCGTCCCGGTCGATGAGCCAGGCTTCCAGTTCCAGGCCACACACCGGCACCTGTGACGAAAATACCCTGTCCCGAAACCAGTCGCCCAGCAAGTGCGTTTCGGCCTCCAGGCGCTGTTCGAACGCCATGAAGTCCGCCGCACTGAAATGGCTGTGTGCGATCTCATCGCCCATGAGTCATCCTTTGCGCAGTTGCCGATCGAGCTCGGCGAGTCGCTGTGGTGTACCGATATCCATCCATCGCCCTGGATAATACTCGCCGCTGACGCAACCGTCGCGCATGGCCTCGCGCAACAGCGGCGCCAGGGCAAACCGCTCGCCCGGCGCCCGCGCGAACAACGTCGGATGGTACAAACCCAGTCCGCTGAAAGTAAGCAATACCCGGCCGGCCGGCTGGACGTCACCGTCCTCCAGGCAAAAGTCGCCTGCGCGATGGTGTGGCGGATTGTCGACCAGTACCAGGTGTGCGAGCCTGCCGCTTGCAAGCGACGCCTGCCCGTAGCGGTAGTCCGTCCAGATGTCACCGTTTACGACAAGAAATGGCTCATCACCGAGTAGCGGCAGCGCATGCTTGATGCCTCCGCCGGTCTCCAGCGCACCCGCGGGTTCCGGCGAATAACGGATTTCCGCGCCGTAACGCCTGCCATCGCCGAGATACTCGACAAGCTGTTCGCCCAGGTGGGCATAGTTGATGACCAGCTCGCGGATACCGGCCGTGCACAGGGCTTCGATGTGATAGTCGATCAAGGCTCTGCCGCCGACCTTCAGCAAGGGCTTGGGCGTATGGTCGGTCAATGGACGCATGCGTTCGCCACGCCCCGCGGCGAGAATCATGGCTTTCATAGACGCGCCAATGCCCGCTCTGTAATCAGGCCCAGATCCGCGAGCTCCGGATACCGTTGAGATACCGCCTGCACATAGCCGAGGGTACGCGGGATATCGGCAAGGTAGCCCGGCTTGCCGTCACGGTGATTCAGTCGGGCGAAAATACCGGCCGCCTTGAGGTGGCGTTGCACGCCCATCAAGTCAAACCAGCGCAGAAAACAGGTTTCATCGGCGTCGCCAGGCCTGAGAATGCCTGTCTGCCGTGCCAGCTCGTAGTAGCCCCGTGCCCAGCCTTCGACCCGCGAGCGGGGCCAGTCGATATAGCAATCACGCAAGAGCGACACCAGGTCATAGGTCACCGGCCCGATGACGGCATCCTGGTAATCGAGAATGCCCGGATTATGGTGATCCGATACCATCAGGTTGCGCGAATGAAAATCGCGATGCACGCAAACCACCGGCTGCTCCAGCGCATTCGCGACCAGCGACTCGAAGCTCTCTTCAAGCCGCTGGCGCTCGCTGTCGTTGAGCGTCATCTCCAGGTGGGTGCCCAGCAGCCAATCCCGGAACAGCGACATTTCCGCAAGCAGCAGTCTGCGACCGTAGCGCGGCAAATTGCTCTCGGTGGGCCCGCAGCCTTGCAGCGTCGCCAGCGCACCCAGGGCGTCGCCGTAAAGCCGGTCTACATTGGCCTCGTTCAGCTCACCCAGGTAAAGCCGGCTGCCCAGGTCGGACAGCAACAGAAAGCCCTGCGCGGTATCTTCGGCGAGAATCTCCGGCACGTGCAGGCCCAGGTCGCGCAACAGGTGGCTGATGTACACAAACGGCCGGCAATCCTCCCTGTCGGGTGGCGCATCCATGAGGATATAGCTCTGGCCGTCGCGCTGTATGCGAAAGTAGCGGCGGAAACTGGCATCCGCCGATGCCGGCGTCAGCGCCGCATCGTGCCACCCCAGCTGTTGTCTGGCCCAGCCCTCGAGCCTTTCCCTGCGTTCACCCAACTGATTGACCTTGCCGTGTTATTGACGAAATGCCGGGCATTATAGCGGTGCCGGCGAGTGCGAGACCGAGGGAGCGGCTATCCCCGCGCCTGAACACCGGCAATGCCCGCGCGCCGGCGGCAGGCGCCGTGCCGGAATCGGGTATGTTTCACCGCGAACCCACGAAACCATTGAATATAAAATTATTCTATGCGATTTTACGGGCCAGCCGCCAGCACCCGGGAACCGCACCTGCCGGGTCGGTGGCATTTTATTTTAAACCCAAAATATTCTGTGAATATTAGACACTTAGCCCTGCTTGCCAGCTTGCTCGTGATGACAGGGGAAAGCAGTGCCGAGCAACCAGTGCCCCCGGCGGCCCCCCTCGCCGACCCCTTCGCTCCGGTCTCCGCCTGGGCGGTGTGCCCGCCACCACCGGACCGGGACTATGACCTGACATTCAGCGGCGACCCCGAGCAGGCCCCCATATACCTCGAAGGCAAGCTCGCAGAGCGAAGCGGCGATCGCAAACTCAAGCTTTTTGGCAATGCCCAGGTGCAGCGCGGCGCCCAGCGACTGCGTGCGAATCACATTATCTACGACGAAGTCGATGCAACCGTCGTGGCTGACGAAGACGTCGTATATGACGAGCCTTCGCTCAACATCAGCGGTAGCGACGGCAAGTTCTGGCTGAACGAGCACCGCGGCGAGTTGTTCACTACCCATTTCTGGTTCTATGATCGCCACGGCCGCGGCGACGCCAGGAAGGCCTACGTGCTGAGACCCGGCGTGACCCGTTTCAAGAAGGTGATGTATACCACCTGCCCGCAGGGCAGCAACACCTGGAGCCTGCGGGCGACCAAAGTGGTGCTGGACAAGAACACGGGCGTCGGTGTCGCCCGCAACGCCCGCCTGAATATCAAGGACGTGCCGATCCTGTACACGCCCTACCTGTCATTTCCCATCGATGACCGGCGCAAGACGGGTTTACTGATTCCCAGTTTCGGCTCGTCCGAGAACTCCGGCGTCGAGATAAAAACACCCTTTTACTGGAATATCGCTCCCAACTACGATGCCTTGATCACGCCGCGCTACCTGGCAGACCGGGGCACCCAGATGAACACCGAGTTTCGCTTTCTGCAATCCTTTCAGGAAGGCTTGATGCGGCTCGAATATCTGCACAAGGACAAAATTACCGAAGACCAGCGCAGCCGCATCGTGGTACGCGATCAAATGCGCTTCAATCCCAACCTTACCGCCAATATCGACTATGACCGCGTTTCCGACTCGAACTATCTCACTGACCTCGGCGATTCACTCAGTCTGGCCAGTGTGACCCACCTGCGGCGCACCGCTAAGGTTGATTACACGACCAACTGGTGGAACGCGGGGGTGCAGGTGGACGACTATCAGACGATCGACAAAACCATCACCCGGCAAAACCTCCCCTATCAACGATTGCCACGCCTGACTTTCGAAGCTGTGTCACCGCTGACCCCGGGAGGCATCGAGTCACAACTGACCTCGGAGGCCGTGCGCTTCGACGCCAGCCAACGGGTCACCGCCGACAGGGTCGATGTGTGGCCCAGCATCAGCTGGCCATACCGCGCCGCCGCCCTGGACAGCACCCCCAAAATCGGCCTGCGCTATACCGGCTACAAACTGGATAACCAGGCCGCTGGTCAGTCCAGCAATCCGACCCGCACCACGCCGTTCTTCAGCCTGGACAATACCGTCTATCTCGAGCGCGACCTGTCGCTTATCGGCCACCGCTACACACAGACCCTGGAACCGCGCGTGTTTTACCTTTATGTGAAAGGCGAGAACCAGCAAAACCTGCCGCTGTTCGATACCAGCGAGCCGACCTTCAGCTACCGCGAACTGTTCGAAGAAAACCGCTTCAACGGCGCCGACCGCATGGGTGACGCAAACCAGGCCGCGCTTGCCGTCACCAGCCGACTGATCGACCCGGACACCGGCGCCGAAAGGCTGCACGCCTCGGTTGGGCAACTGTTCTATTTTGAAAACCGCAACGTTACCCTGAATAACAGCGGACCTGAAACGGACTCGAACTCCAATATCGCCGGCGAACTGGAAATGGCGCTATCGCGGTCCTGGTCGGGCAAGGCAGACCTTATCTGGGATCCGCAAAACGGCAGCACCCAGCGCGCCAATGCGCGCATCCAGTATCACCCGGGATTTCGCAAAATCGCCAATCTCTCCTACCGCTACCTGAACGGCGAGCAGAGCCAGATCGACGCATCCATTCTCTGGCCGCTGTCGCCCTCCTGGCAGGTCATTGGCCGCTGGTATTATGATCTCCGCGATTCGAAGCAGCTGGAAACACTCGTGGGGGTAGAATACGACAGCTGCTGCTGGGGCGTGCGCTTCGTCACCCGCGACTATGTTGACAGCACCAACAGAACCAATAACCGCGTCTACATGGCACAAATTGTCCTAAAGGGACTGGCAACTTTCGGCAGCAAAATCGAGTCTGTACTGGAAGATGGTATCCTAGGCTATTCAGAACGCCCCGAACAATGAGTGCGAACGATGTATAGATTCCTCTTTATCCTTCTGGTATTGCCGGTCATCACGCTGGCGAACACGCCGCTGAACCGCATTGTCGCCACGGTCAACGATGATGTCATCATGCAGAGCGAGCTCGACAACCGCGTGGTGGTCGTCACGTCCCAGCTCGAACAGCAACAGACCCGGTTGCCGCCGGAAGCCGCGCTGAAGAAGCAGGTGCTCGACCGGCTGATTATCGAAAACCTGCAGTTACAGATGGCCGAGCGCAGCGGTATCCGTATAGACGACGACACGCTGAATAAGAATCTCCTGAATCTGGCCGAGCAGAATCATATGACCCTGGACCAGTTTCGCCAGTTTCTGGAAAAAGACGGCTACGACTACGTCGCCTTCCGCGAGCAGTTCCGCAACCAGTTGACCATGAACCGCGTCCGTCAGCAGATGGTGGACAGCCGCGTGGAAGTTACCGAACAGGAAGTCGATCACCTGCTTGAAACCGCCGCTTCGTTCAAGGACCAGAACAAGGAGTACCACCTGGCGCATATCCTGGTCTCGGTTCCCGAGGCCGCCAGTCCCGAGCAAGTCCAGGCCGCGCAGCAGCGGATTGACGATATCCTCAAACGCCTCAAGGGCGGCGCTGATTTTTCCCAGGTAGCAATCGCCGAATCGGACGGGCAGCAAGCCCTTTCCGGCGGCGACCTGGGCTGGCGCAAGACCGGGCAGTTACCGTCGTTTTTTTCAGATGTCGTCGGCCAGCTGCAAAAAGGCCAGGTCAGCGATCCGATCCGCACCCCGAGCGGCTTTCACCTGATCAAGATCGTCGACATTCGCGGTGACGAGCGGCATGTGATCGAACAGACCAAGGCGCGACATATCCTGTTGCGGCCGGACACGCTGAACTCGGAAGCAGCGGTGAAGACCCGCCTCCAGCAGCTGCGTGACCGCATCGAGCAGGGTGAGGACTTCGCCACCCTGGCGCGCGCGAACTCACAGGACCCGGGCTCGGGCAGCAAGGGCGGCGACCTCGGCTGGGTCACACCCGGCCAGATGGTCCCGGAGTTTGAAAAAGCCATGGACGCCCTGAAAATCGGTGAAGTCAGCGAACCGGTGAAAACCCGCTTCGGCTGGCACCTCATACAGGTACTGGACCGGAGGGAACAGGACAACACCGACGAATACCGCCGCACGCGGGCCCGCGAATCGATTCGCCAGCGCAAAACCGACGAGGAACTGGAAATCTGGCTGCGGCGCCTGCGCGACGAATCGTACGTCGAGTACCACCTCGATGACGAGTAAGCACGACACGCCGCATTGATATGCCGGCAGTGATACCCCGCCTCGCGATCACGACCGGCGAGCCGGCCGGCATCGGTCCGGATCTGTGTCTCGCACTGGCGGGCTGCGCTGCCCAGGCCGAGCTGGTGCTGATCGGCGACCCGGCACTGCTGAAAGCCCGCGCCCTTGAGTTGGGTCACCGCGTCGATTTGCCGGCCTACCAGCCGGAAACACCGCCGCAAGCCGGACGCGTCTGTGTTGAATGCGTCGAGCTGGCCGCGAAAGTCGTCAGCGGCCAGCCCGACCCCGCCAATGCCCGCTACGTGCTGCAAACCCTCGACCGGGCGATACACGGCTGTCTGAACGGTGAATTTCAGGCGCTGGTCACCGCCCCGGTGCACAAGGCCGTCATCAACGACGCGGGCATCCCGTTTACCGGTCACACAGAATACCTGGCGGAAAAGTGCCACGCCGCGCAGGTCGTAATGATGCTCGCCGCGCCCGGCCTGCGGGTGGCACTGGCCACCACCCACCTGCCACTGGCCCGGGTAGCCGCGGCCATCACTGCGCAGGGTCTGGAAGCGGTGATACGCTGCCTCCACCACGACCTGCAGGACAAATTCGACATACCCCGACCACGCATCCTCGTGGCGGGCCTCAATCCGCACGCCGGCGAGGGTGGTCACCTCGGTACCGAGGAGCGCGACATCATCCAGCCTGTAGTCGAAAAGCTTCGGAGCGAAGGCCTGCAGCTGACCGGGCCCCTGCCCGCCGATACGCTGTTCACGCCGCCGCTGCTGGCCGAGGCCGATGCCGTACTGGCGATGTACCACGATCAGGGCCTGCCCGTACTCAAGTACCTGGGCTTCGGACGCGCTGTCAACATTACCCTGGGGCTGCCATTTGTGCGCACTTCGGTCGACCACGGTACCGCGCTGGACAAGGCCGGCACCGGCGAGGCCGACGGCGGCAGCCTCAATGCTGCGATTCGTTGCGCGATCGATATGATTTCATGAGCCACCGCGCACGCAAACGCTTCGGCCAGAACTTTCTCCACGATCCCGGCGTCATCCGTCGCATCATCCAGGCCGTCAGCCCGCAACCCGGACAGCGGCTGGTTGAAATCGGCCCCGGTCAGGGAGCCATAACACTCCCACTGCTGCGCGCCTGCGGGCAGCTGGACGTCGTGGAGCTGGATCGCGATCTGGTTGAACCGCTGGCAAACAAAGCCGCGGGCCTGGGCAAGCTCATTATTCACCAGGCGGATGCGCTGCAGTTCGATTTTTCGGCATTGGCCGAGCAAGAAAAACTGCGCGTGATAGGCAACCTGCCCTACAATATTTCCACGCCGCTGTTGTTTCACCTGCTCACACAGTCGGACTATATTGAAGACATGCACTTCATGCTGCAAAAAGAGGTGGTGCAACGCATGGCCGCGCAGCCGGGCAGCGGTGACTACGGTCGCCTGTCACTGATGATCCAGTACCACTGCAGGGTGGCACCGCTGTTCGGTATCGGCCCCGGCGCGTTCAGGCCCGCGCCCAGGGTCGAGTCGACGTTCGTCCGGCTGACACCCTGGCCGCAGGCGCCCGTTGCCGTTGATGACTACACCTGCCTGGCTACCGTGGTACGGCAAGCCTTCGGCCAACGCCGCAAGACACTGCGCAATACACTGAAAGGGCTACTCAGTGAAGAGGAAATCCGTACCAGTGGCAGCGATCCCGCGGCGCGCCCGGAAACGCTGACGCTGCAACAGTACGCCGCTCTGGCCAACCGGCTGGCACATCGTAACTAGCGAGGACACACCCATGCCCACCTACACCCATCTGCTGCTGGCCGTGGACTTCTCAAAAAACACCGACGAGGTTATTAGCAAGGGGCTGACGCTGGCCGCGGCCTTTGAGGCGCGCGCCAGCCTGGTGCACGTCGTCGAGTTCGCCCAGGTCGATCTGTCCAACGAACTGGTCATGCCACAGGAACTCGAACTTGACCAGGAACTGCTCGCACTGGCGGAGACCCGTTTGCAGGAACTCGTCAAGCGGCACGGACTCGCCGACAAGGCATGCCATGTGCGCCAGGGAAGCACCAAGCGCGAAATACTCAGCCTTGCCGAGCAGGAGGGGGTAGACCTGATCGTTATTGGCAGCCACGGACGCTCGGGCATCCAGTTACTGCTCGGATCGACCGCCAATGCGGTGCTGCACGGTGCGCCCTGCGACGTGCTGGCCGTGCGTGTGAAAGATTAGTTTACCAGCGCTTCTGCAGAAACAGGAAAACGTCGGTATCACCAGCGAGAGGGCCGGTTTGGCCGGCGGCACCGGCACGCAGACCGCGCCACACCGAATCCGGCAAGGACGAAGAACACTGAACGGTGGGACCCGACTTGCCGAAGGGGCGGGCGAGGTTGAAGCCTTCGCCGTCCTCCTGCACTGTCACCTTCGGCCGCCATTCTTTCAGCTTGCGGGCGAGATCCAGACCCCAGATCGATTGCCACCATTTTTCCGAGCCGGCAACCTCGCGACTGTCTTTCGACGAGGAAGCCATGCCGGAAATATTGGCAGCCTGTGCCACACCGCTCAGCAGTGAGCCCATAGCGACGCAAAAGGTCAGCAGTAGCAGCAGATCCGGCTTACGATAAGATGTTGTTTTGACAGTCATAGACGCACCGCTCAAATATCCCGCGCCCGAAGGCGTGGTTTTATTCTTGTAAATATGAAGCGGAGTTACTGTTACCCACGTCGCAATATGGGCATTTCCTGAAGGTTACTCATCCACGATACGCTTCCCCAGTGTTTTGCTAGCGGCAGGGTCGCGGCTAACTTAAGCCCGGGGATGTGCGCGCCCTGGCAGCGCACAGAAATCGCCTGCAACTGGCTGTTAAATACGATGAATACGTCTGGTGCGCGGCGCTTGCGCCGGTCGGGACAGGACTCTCACCGGGTGGAACCGGTATACAGCGGCGCTTGTCCGGGGGCTGACCAGGCCAAGCGCTTCGACCATAGGGCGGAATCCGGTGTGCCGCCAGCCGACCACCCGGGGGCGCCGGCATAACTGTCTGTTCTGTCAGCGGGCCGTGGCCGTCCGATAAGCAGCGTCCAGCCAGCAGCGCGGCAGCGCTTCACCGGAGGGAAACTCGAGACCGGCCTTGGCAAACCGGGCAACGTCCTGCAATTCTTCTCCGGCGTGAAACCGTCCCTGCACATCTGCACTGCACGGGTCAACCATGGCCACCACATCCAGCACTTCGACCAGATCGCCGCTCGCCTTGTCTCGCATATACATGGCCGTCTCCTTGTTTTTTTGCCTTCGCTAAAAATATAGACCGGTTTCGGGCAGTCCGCCTGCCCTGCGGTTTGCGGGGGTAAACTATACCTGCCCGCGAAAACCCAGTATCCTAGCGCACTTACCCGGAGCCCAGGCATGTCCAGCAACACTTACAACATCAAGGTCGAAGTCCAAACCCAATACATCGCCGAGCAGTCCCTACCGGACCAGGATCACTTCGTGTTCGCCTACACCATAACGATTCACAACAACGGTGAGGTGCCGGCACAGCTGCTGCGCCGCCACTGGGTGATCACCGACGCCAACAACAAGGTTCAGGAGGTCAAGGGAGAAGGCGTGGTCGGCGAGCAACCGCACCTGCAACCCGGCGAAAGCTACCGGTACACCAGCGGCACCATGCTGGAGACCCCCGTCGGCACCATGCGCGGCAGCTATCTGATGATTGCCGATGACGGTGTCGAGTTCGAAGCCGACATCCCCCAGTTCACCCTGTCCATGCCGCGCATCCTGCATTGAGCCGCGCCCATGGCTGTCTACGCCATCGGTGACGTCCAGGGTTGCTTCGACGAACTGCAGTACCTGCTCGAACTGATCGACTTCAAGCCAGGCCCGGACCAGCTATGGTTTGCGGGCGACCTGGTTAATCGGGGCCCCAAGTCGCTGGAAGTACTGCGTTTTATCAGCTCCCTGAACGCCGTCTCGGTGCTCGGCAATCACGATCTGCACCTGCTCGCCAGCGCACACATCCCCGGACGGCGCAAACGCAAGGACACGCTGACGCACATTCTCGACGCCCCCGATGCCGCACAACTGCTGGACTGGCTGCGCCATCAGCCGCTGCTGCATCATGACACGACGCTGGGCTATACGCTGGTTCACGCCGGCCTGCCGCCCCAGTGGGACCTGGAAACGGCCAGAGCCTGCTCCGTAGAGGTGGAACAGGTATTGCGCGGCGATGGCTACGTCGAGTTCCTCAACGCCATGTACGGCAACAAACCGGACGTCTGGACGCCGGCGCTTACAGGTTGGGAGCGCCTGCGCTTCATCACCAACTGTTTCACCCGTTTGCGCTACTGCGACAGCAGCGGCCGACTGGCGCTGGAAGAGAAAGGCCCTCCGGACACCCAGCCGAAGCATCTCAAACCCTGGTTTGAGTGGAATAGCCGCAAAAGCCGCAATATGAATATTCTTTTCGGACACTGGTCGACGCTTGGCGCCTATGACGCGCCGGGTATTCATGCGCTCGACACCGGCTGCCTGTGGGGCGGGCAGTTAACCGCGCTGCGACTGGATAGCGCGGACGCCGAGCGCATCGAGTATCCCTGTCCGGGGGCGGCCACGCCGGGACAGAAATGAAACGCTGCGCCGTTCAGGCCCGGTTCGGCGGCCGGCGCCGATCGAGCACGACAAAATCATAGTCGTATTGATTCCTTTCATCGGCGCAGTGCGATTCGCGCTGCACTTCCACCCACTCGTTCGCATCGAAAGGCGGGAACCGGGTGTCACCCTCGACATCGGCCCTCACCCGGGTGAGGTAGAGCCGGTCGGCCCGCGGCAGCATTTGCCGGTACAGGTTGGCGCCACCCATCACCATGACTTCGTCGCAATCACCCGCGGCATCCAGCGCCTGTTCGATACCGTGCACCACGATACAACCCTCGGCGCTGAACCCCGCATCGCGGGTCACGACGATATTGCTGCGCCCCGGCAGCGGCTTGCCGATGGACTCCCAAGTCTTGCGGCCCATGACCAGAGGCTTGCCCATGGTCAGGTGCTTGAAGCGCTGCAGATCGGCCGACAGCCGCCAGGGCAGGCGGTTTTCGCGTCCGATGACACCGTTGGCGGCAAGCGCCGCAATCAGCGAGACACGCATCACACCGCAACCGGCGCCTTGATGTGCGGGTGCGGATCGTAGTCAAGCAGTTCGAAATCCCCAAAGCCGAAGGCGAACAGATCTTTGACATCCGGGTTGATCTTCATGGTCGGCAGCGGCCGCGGTTCACGCTGCAACTGAATGCGCGCCTGCTCCAGGTGGTTGGCGTACAGGTGCGCATCGCCCAGGGTGTGCACAAACTCTCCCGGCTCAAGCCCGGCGGCCTGCGCCATCATCATGGTCAACAGCGCATACGAGGCGATGTTGAACGGCACACCAAGGAAAATATCCGCACTACGCTGGTACAACTGGCACGACAGCCTGCCCCCGGCGACATAGAACTGGAAAAACGCATGGCACGGCGGTAACGCCATATTGTCGATGTCGCCCACGTTCCAGGCGCTGACAATGATCCGGCGTGAATCCGGGTTGTTCCTCAGCTGATCGAGCACCTGTGAAATCTGGTCGATATGTCTGCCACCGGCCGCCGGCCAGGAGCGCCACTGGTAACCATAGACCGGCCCGAGGTCGCCGTTTTCGTCCGCCCACTCGTCCCAGATGGACACGCCATTGTCGCGCAGATACCTGATATTGGTATCCCCGCTGAGGAACCACAGCAATTCATGGATGATGGAGCGCAGGTGCAGCTTCTTGGTGGTCACGGCGGGAAAACCCGCAGCGAGATCAAAGCGCATCTGGTAACCGAACACGCTCAGCGTGCCTGTTCCGGTGCGATCCTCCTTGCGCACGCCCCGGTCGAGCACGTGCTGCATCAAATCGAGATATTGCTTCACTGGGACCCCTTGTTCCGCGGCGCCGGCGGAAAACGCCCGGCATCGCGTTTCTCGCCGGATCGGTAGGCGACGACCAGCAGATAGACGCCAAACAGAATCATCGGCGCCGAGAGTATCTGCCCTTCGGTCAACCAGCCGAAGGCGATGTAACCGATATGGGCGTCGGGCTGGCGCACGAATTCGACGCCAAAACGGAACACCCCGTAACCCAGCATAAACATACCGGACACTGCGCGCGTCGGCCGCGGCCTGGATGAATACAGCCACAGGATAATGAACAGCACCAGGCCCTCGAAAAACGCCTCGTAGAGCATCGACGGGTGCCGCGGCTGGTTGTCGACAAAGGGAAACACCATGCCCCAGGGCAGGTCCGTGGGCCGTCCCCACAGCTCGCCGTTGATGAAATTGCCGATGCGCCCCGCACCCAGGCCGATCGGCACAAACGGCGCCATGAAATCCGTCACTTCGAAGAAACCGCGTCCGGTCTTGCGCCCATACAGCCACATGGCGATAAACACGCCCAGCATGCCGCCGTGGAAAGACATGCCACCCTGCCAGATACGGAACAGCACCAGCGGATCGTCGAGCAGCAAGTCGAAGTGATAGAAAAACATATAACCGATGCGGCCTCCCAGTATCACGCCCAGCGCGCCGTAGAAGAGCATGTCCGGAATTTCTTCCGCCTTCCAGCCGGAATCCGGCTTGCGCGCGCGGACGCCGCCGAGCACCCACACGCCGATAAAACCGACCAGGTAGGTAAGACCGTACCAGTGAATGGCCAACGGCCCCAGAGAGATCGCGACAGGGCTGATGTCAGGGTAAGTCAACATATTCAATTGTCTCTACGTCGGCAAAATGCTGCCCACGGACAGCAACTCTGTAAATATCTCCGGTCATCGCTGACAGATTCCTAGGCGGGCAGAACGCGACAAAACAACGCTTTCAGATAACCGGTCTCCGGAATCGCGGGGTGCAGCGGGTGATCCGGCGCCTGGTGACCACGCTCAAGTAGCTGCAGGCTGCGGTCCAGGTGCCGTGACGACTGCAGCAGGATATTCTGCAGCTCGGACTCGGAGAGGTGCTGGGAACAGGACGCCGACACCAGAATGCCGTCTCTGGCCAGCACCTGCATACCCAGCTGATTGAGGCGGTGATACGCCTGCTCGCCGGCCTTGGTGTCTTTCCTGCGCTTGATGAACGCCGGCGGATCGAGCACCACGACATCGAATTTTTCCTGGTCGACGCGCAGCTGACTGAGCACCTCGAAGGCATCCCCCTGGATGGTGGACACGCGTTCCCCCAGGCCGTTGGCCGCGGCGTTGGTGTGAATCCGGTCGACCGCGTTCTCCGACGCATCGACACACACCACCGCACCGGCACCGGCAGTCGCGGCCTGCAGACCCCAGGCGCCGACGTAGCTGTACACATCCAGCACACGCCGACCGGGAACATAGTCGCGCAGCCGCGCACGGTTCATGCGCTGGTCGTAAAACCAGCCGGTCTTCTGTCCCTCCAGCAGGGACACACTGAACCTGACACCGTGCTCGATGATTTCGGTCTGCTCGGGGACCACGCCGTGCACTTCGCGATAACTGTCCAGGCCTTCGAGTTTGCGCACCGGGCTGTCTGCGCGCCACAGGATGCCGCTGGGCCGCAGCACCTTGTCGAGTGCCTCCAGCACCTGCTCCTTGACCGCCTCCATACCCGCGGTGGTGCACTGCACCACGCAGACGTCACCGTAACGATCGATAACCAGGCCCGGCAGCTGGTCCGCCTCGCCATAGACCAGTCGATAAAAGGGCGTGTCAAACAGGCGCTCGCGCAGCGCCAGCGCGACATTCAGCCGATGGACCAGCAACGAGCGGTCAAGCAGAAAGCGGGCGTCGCGACTCACCAGGCGCGCGCAGATCAGTGAGTTGGGGTTGACGTAGGCGGTACCCAGGCTTTTGCCGCTGTGAGCCAGCAGCTGCACCTGCTGACCGGGCGCAAAGGCTTTCAGCGGCGTCGCCGCAATGTCGACCTCGTTGCTGTACACCCAGAGGTGGCCGGCGCGCAGACGCCGTTCTTCGTTCTTTTTCAACCGCAGCGGTGCCAGCGGCTCGGTGACTGAAACTGTATTCATAAACCCCGACCGGAAAATGCAGGGGTGAAGCTTACGCGTTCCCCGCGATTGCGTCGAGTTGAGCGGGGGCCCGCAACAGCTCACGTGCAGGCCACAGCACCAGGCTGCCGCTGCGGTACGGCTGCACCGCCAGCGATACCGGCACATGCGGGTTCACACCAGGATAGCTCACCAGCAGGTACCCCTGCGGGTGCGCCGTCAACCAGGCGCGCAGCTGGTGCTGCCCGGTCAGCGGTTCGATACGCTCGCGCAGGCGCCCGAGAAACTGGAACTGGCCATGGTAACGACCCAGCCACGCGAGCTCATGGCCGCTGCGCTGCAGACCCGCCAGGCGCCCCGCCAGTGGGCCAAGCTGGTACTGCGGCGCCACCAGGTCGACCCCCCCCAGGTAGACGGTCGCGGTCGCCAGCCACACCGCGGCGACGGTGGCGCGAACGGCAGACGCTGGCCGCAGGCGCAGCAGGAAAAACGGGGCTGACCAGAGCAGCAGCGCGGGGCCCCACACGGGCTGAACCTGCACCAGCCAGTCCGGCCCCTGCGGCCACCAGGGCAACGCGGTCAGCGCCACCCCGACCACGGCCAGCAAGCCGCCCGCGGGCCACAGTCGGAAGCGGGACTGCGCGGCCTGCGGGTCCGCCAGCGCCCGCGCCGCCAGTAGCGCCAGCAGCGGCAACAGCGGCAGCAGGTACTTGGCCTGCTTGCCACTGATCAGGCTGAACAACACCAACGCCGGGACCAGCACCGCCAGACAGAAGCGCACGCCTTGATCCTGCAGCGACAGGCGCCGCACGCCGCGCAGCAGCGGCGGCCAGAGGAGCCAGGGCAGGCCCAACAACGGCAACCACAGCAGGTAACTCCACCAGGGACTGCGATGAGCAAACGATTGCACCAGTCGCCCCGCGGATTGACCCCAGAATATCGCCTGCCGGTAGGCCTCCCCACCCGCCAGGCCCGCGGGAATCGCCCAGGCCAGGGCGATCGTCGCGCCCAGCAGCACGGCGCTGAAGGCGCCCAGGTACCAGCGCCACCAGCTCAGCGGCTGTGCGCCCCCCAGCCACCAGGGCGCAAGCAGCATCGCCGGTAACACCGGCAGGAGGATTACCGGCCCCTTGGACAACACGCCCAGGCCGATCGCGACGCCGACCATGCTCCAGCCCGACAGCGGGCGCTGCCGGGCGCGCAAGACACCCAGCCAGGCGCCCAGCGCCGCGAGCACCACCAGCAGGTCGAACTGCACCAGCGTATAAAAATTCATCCAGAAGACACTGCCGAACAGCAACCAGGGCGCGAGCGATCTGACCACCGCTGCATGCTCCGGCCACAGGCGGCCGGCAAGCAGCGCCGACCACCACAGCGCCAGCAGGCTCAGCACCACTGTGATCAGGCGCGCCGGTAGTTCGGCGACGCCGAATACCGCCCACAGGCCGTGAATCATCCAGAACAGCAGCGGCGGCTTCTGGCTATAGACCTCGCCGTTGAGCCAGGGCACGAGAAAATCGCTGCGTGACCACATTTCCCAGGCGACGCTGAGGTAGCGGGTTTCGTCGACGGGCAGCAGCGGGCGCAGCCACAGCTGCAACGCGGCAAGCAGCAGGACGGCGGCGATCAGCAATGGCCAGCCGGTGCGGTTTTCAATCATTTTCACAGCGCCGAAGGGCACCGGTGCAGCGCCAGGTTGCGCAAGGCGAAAACCGACCGATACAGCGGTCGGTCACGGCCGCGCGGGCAGGTGTCATGGACGTTCACGCCGACGCCCGGGTCTCTCCTCGCAGGGCAAACCGAACGACGATGCACTCATTCGATACCCGCCAGCTGTCGTCTTTGCTTGTGAATAAAGTAAAGGTTGCGCGAATAGATCAGCACGCCCACCGACTGCCCGAGAACAAAAACGGGATCCCCGATGTGCAGCGCGTAAGTAAACAGCGTGGCGCCGCCGGCGAGGCTGAAGTACCAGAAAGCCGTGGGGATGAGCGACTGTTTGTGACGCTCGCTGTACACCCACTGCACCAGGAAGCGCGCAGAGAACAAAGCCTGACCGGCGAACCCCAATACCAGCCACCCGACAGGTTGATCAAACATTGAGCATATCCTCCTCTGCAGCGGCGCGGCACGCGCGCCGCTGCAGCCAGGCCACCCCCAGGCTGTCGCCGAGGTGCGATAACTGCCCGTGTGCCGACGGCGCTCCACCGAGCCGCCGGCGCTGCAACCACATGACACCGGCCAGATCCACCAGCCCCACCCACAGCCGATTGTGCACGCCGTATTTGGATATGCCCTGCCCGCGCGCGCGGTGGCGAACCGGGACAGAAATGACGTGTACGCCCTGGCGCTGCATCAGTGCCGGCAGAAAGCGGTGCATATGATCGAATGCCGGCAGCGCCAGAAATGCCTCGCGGCCGAACACCTTGATGCCGCAGCCGGTATCCGGGGTTGCATCTTTCAGCAGCCGGCTGCGCACCGCATTGGCGATGCGGGAGGAAAACCGCTTTGCGATACTGTCACAGCGGCGGGTACGGTGACCGGCCAGCATCAGCGACCCGGCAGCGGCGTTCTCGAGCCGCAGGCGCTCGACCAGCAGGGGAATATCCGCGGGGTCATTCTGACCATCGCCATCCAGCGTGATGATCCAGGGCGCGAGGGCGGCGCGCACACCGGTCAGCAGCGCACTGCTCTGACCGCAGCGCCGCGAGTGGTGCAATACCCGCAACACAGGAGAGTCCGCCATGGCTGCCTGCAACTCCGCGCGGGTACCGTCGTCACTGCCATCGTCGACACAAACCACTTCCCAGGCATGGCGTCCCGCCATCGCGCGGCTGACTTCCGCGACCAGCGGCCGGACGTTACCGGCCTCGTTAAAAACCGGCACGACAATGGAAAACTCCATGAAAACCCTCGTCTTTTTCTGGGTTAGTGGAACGACAGAGCAGTTCGATTCGGCTATAGTAAAGCGCCAACCCCCCAGCCAGCCGCAAACTCATGACAAACGCCAGCAACTATACCAATCACCTCAGTCAGGAAACCAGCCCGTACCTGCTGCAGCACGCCGACAACCCTGTGGACTGGTACCCCTGGGGGCCCGAGGCGCTGGAGAAAGCCCGTCTCGAGGACAAGCCGATTCTGCTGTCGATCGGCTATTCGGCGTGCCACTGGTGCCATGTCATGGCCCACGAGTCTTTCGAGAGCCCCGCCACCGCAGCGCTCATGAACGAGCTGTTTGTCAACATCAAGGTCGATCGCGAGGAACGCCCCGACCTGGACAAAATCTACCAGACCGCCCACGCGTTGCTGACGCAACGCAACGGCGGCTGGCCGCTGACCATGTTCCTGACACCGGATGACCGGATCCCCTTCTTCGGCGGCACCTACTTTCCCGACCAGCCACGGCACGGCATGCCGGCCTTCACCGACCTGTGCCGGCATATTGCCGCCTTCTACCGCGAACAGCGCGACGAACTCGACCAGCAGAACCGCTCACTGATCGAATTCATGAGCGACATGCACCGCAGCGACACGCAGGCCGGCGCCCGGCTCAGCGCCATGCCGCTGGACGTGGCCAGGCAACAGCTGGAACAGCAGTTTGATGCCACCCACGGCGGTTTCGGCGGTGCGCCCAAGTTCCCCCACCCCACCAGCCTGGAGCGGCTGTTGCGCCACTGGGCAGGCAGCCGCGACAGCAGCGAACCCGATAAGCGCGCGCTGCACATGGCGCTGTTCACGCTCGATCGCATGGCGCTCGGCGGCATGTACGACCAGTTGGGCGGCGGCTTCTGCCGCTATTCCGTGGACGAGCAGTGGATGATTCCGCACTTCGAAAAAATGCTCTACGACAACGGCCCGTTGCTGTCGCTGTACAGTGAAGCCTGGCGCGCGACCGGCAACCCGTTGTACGAGCGCATCGTACGCGAAACCGCCGAGTGGGTGCGGCGCGAAATGCAATCGCCCGCCGGGGGTTACTACTCCAGTTTCGACGCTGACAGCGAAGGCGAGGAAGGAAAATTCTACGTCTGGTCGCGCGACGAAGTGCGGGCGCTGTTGAGCGCCGACGAGTACGAAATTTTCGCCGCGCGCTTCGGCCTGGACCAGACCCCCAATTTCGAAGAACGCTGGAACCTGCATGTCTTTGCTGCCATCGACAAGCTGGCCGAACGCTTCGGCCTGACCGCCGACGAAGTCGCTGCACGCATTGCCGGTGCGCGCGGCAAACTGTTCGCTGCGCGCGAAAAGCGCGTGCGCCCTGGCCGTGATGACAAGGTGCTGGTGTCGTGGAATGCGCTGATGATCAAGGGAATGGCGCAGGCTGCGCAGAGCTTCGATGCGCCCGAGTGTCTGGAATCCGCCGAACGCGCCCTCGACTTCATACGCACGCAGATGTGGCGCGACGGACGCCTGTTCGCCACCAGCAAGGACGGCCGCGCCCACCTTGCCGCCTATCTCGACGACTACGTGTTTCTCATCGACGCCATACTCGAACTGCTGCAACTGCGCTGGCACAGCGACGACCTGCGTTTCGCCATGCAGCTCGCGGACGTGGTACTGAACCACTTCGCCGATCCCGACGGCGGCTTCTTCTTCACCGCCGATGACCACGAAACCCTCATCCAGCGGCCCAAACCGATGAACGACGACGCCCTGCCCGCGGGTAACGCCATCGCCGCCAAGGTCTTCGGCCGCCTCGGCCACCTGCTCGGCGAGACCCGTTACCTCGACGCCACCGAACACACGCTGAAGAACGCCTGGAACGGGATGCAGCAAAGCCCCTACGGACACACCGGCCTGTTGCTGGCGCTCGAGGAATATCTCTACCCGGTGGAAACCATCGTTATCCGCGGCACGGAAAATCTGAAAACCTGGCATCAGGCTGTCGGCCGCGGCTATGCACCGCGGCGCATGGTGTTCGCCATTCCGGACAGCTGCGAATCCCTTCCGGGCTTGCTCGAAGACCGCAAAGCCGCGCCCGGCGGTATTGCCTACATCTGCGAAGGCACCAGCTGCCAGCCACCGATTACCTCGCTCGCTGAACTCGAGGCTGTCACCGCCGGTCAGGCATAACGCCGCCTGACCCGGGAGGAGTTCTTGATGAGCCTTGCATAATTTGGTGAATCGGTGATTCCCGTAGGTTGGGCTGAGGAACGAAGCCCAACGGGCCAGGCTCCCAA
Organism: Thiogranum sp.; assembly: GCA_022340245.1. Classification (GTDB taxonomy): domain Bacteria; phylum Pseudomonadota; class Gammaproteobacteria; order DSM-19610; family DSM-19610; genus Thiogranum. The sequence continues at coordinate 28,884 of JAJDOI010000160.1, read as the reverse complement.
ACGCTGGGCTTCGCTACGCTCAGCCCAACCTGCGAATATTCGCCATTGGCATAAGGCTCAGCCAGCTGTGGGCTTGATACCTGCGGCGAACCGGGTGCCTACATCCATCCACAGACCGTCGGCCGTTTTCTGCGCAGCAACGAAGGCCAGGTGTTCGGCCCGGAAGTCGGCCTGCCGTTCGCCGGGTACCTGTTCAAACAAGCCACGCATGGCGGTGTTGTGCACCACGTCCCACCACTCGGTTTCATCCTTCAAGTGGTACCCGACCTGTACCAGCTCGGTCTCGATGGCTTCCAGCCCCGCGGTTTCCAGCAATTCGCAACAGTGGTCCAGCGAGCTAATACGCCTTGAACCGAACGGTCCATCGGGCAGTTGCACGCCGAACACCCGTAGATTCTCCACGAAATTATCCAGCATCGGCTGGAAAGCGCTTTGCTCGAAGCAGGTAAACGCCAGCTTGCCACCGGGGCGCAACACTCTCACCCAGTCGCCGAGCGCAGCCTGCATATCCGGGATAAAGAACAGACCGTAAGAGCAGACAACGGTATGAAAGTAGTCGGATCTGAAGTCGAGCCGCTCCGCGTCCATCGCGTGCAGGTCGACATTCTCCAGGGCCATCGTGGCGATATTGGCTGCGGCGCGATCGAGCATGCCGGGAGAAATATCGATGGCGTGCACACGCCCCTGGGGACCTACAGCCTGGGCCAGGGGAACCGCAGCTGCACCGGTACCGGTGGCGACGTCGAGCACGCGCGCACCGGGGCCGGGTTTGACAAAGTTCACCAGCCGATCGGCGCAGAAAGGGAAAAACCGTGTCGCGGGGTTATCGTATCCCGCGGCGACCTTGTCAAAGACCTGTTGAACGGCCTGCTTTTGTTGTGCAGCGTCGGGCCCTGCGCTCAAGGCGCCTCCAGCGGTTGGCCGAAAGCGGCCTGGTAGCGATCGCGGAATTCGTCTGCGGTGAACGTGTGGTTTTGCGTGCCGTGTTGTTCTATTTTAATGGCGCCCATGAGCGCGGCGATGCGCCCGGTCACTTCCCAGTCCAGACCGTTCATAAGGCCGTACAGGAGCCCGCCACGGAACGCGTCGCCGCAGCCGGTGGGATCGACGATTGCGCTGACGGGCGCCGGCGGAATGTCGATACGTCTTTCCGAGTGATAGATGTACGAACCCTTGCCACCGAGAGTAACGATCAGTGCCTCGACCTTCCCGGCAATCTCGTGCGGCGACCAGCCGGTGCGGTCCTGCAGCAATTGCGACTCGTAGTCGTTGACACAAACCCAGGTCGCCTGCTCGATAAACTGCCTGAAGTCGTCACCGGTAAACAGCGGCATAGCCTGGCCCGGATCGAAAATGAAGGGGATCCCGGCTTCGACAAACTGCTCGGCGTGCTCAATCATGCCCTGTCGGCCGTCCGGGGAGACCATGCCGATGGTCACACCATCCGCCTCGTCCACCGTGACCTCGTGGGAGAAGTCCATGGCACCCGGGTGAAAAGCAGTGATCTGGTTGTCGTCCTGGTCGGTGGTAATGAAGGCCTGCGCGGTGTAGGCGCTCTCGATCTGCTTGATATGGTTGCGCGGTATAGCGTGCCTGTCCAGCCATTCCGCGTACGGCGCGAAGTCCTTGCCGACGGTGCCCATGGGCAAAGGCCTGCCACCCAGCAGCTTGAGATTGTAGGCGATATTGGCCGCACAACCGCCGAACTCGCGGCGCAGGTCCGGCACGTGGAAGGCGACATTCAGAATGTGCACCTTGTCCGGCAGGATGTGGTTCTTGAAGTGATCCTGAAACACCATAATAGTGTCATAAGCAAACGAACCGCAGATCAGTGCCGACATAGGCTCCCCTCCAATTTCATGTAAACAACAACACCGCCCACACCACCGACGCATTGGTAATGGCCAGAAACACCGCCGCGGAACCGACATCCTTGGCGCGCCCGGCCAACGGATGGTGTTCGTCGCTGATACGGTCGACAACCGCCTCGATACCGGAGTTGAGCAACTCCACGGTCGGCACGATCAACCACACGCCGATCATCACCGCGCGATGCAGCGCGGTCTCGCCCAGCCAGAAGGCCAATGGCAGCAACACCACGGTCAGCGCCAACTCCTGGCGGAAGGCCGCTTCATTCTTGAAGCAGGCCTTGAAACCTCTCCACGAGTAGCACCCGGCACGAATAATCCGCCTGATGCCTGTGTTGCCGGCCTTAGCCATTGCAGATCAGCGATCGTTGCTCCAGCGCACGTCCAGCTCGCGCGCCGCGCGCACTTCGTCGAGCCGGCGCACCGGTTGGGTGTGTGGCGCCTCGTGCAGCAGGGCGGGATTGGTCTCGGCCTCTTCCTGAATCTGCTTCATGGCCTCGACAAAGCCATCCAGTTCTTCGCGCGTTTCGGTTTCGGTCGGCTCTATCAACAGACATTCGGGCACCAGCAAGGGAAAATACGTGGTCGGGGCATGATACCCGAAATCCAGCAGGCGCTTGGCAAAATCCATGGCCGTCACGTGCTGCTCGCGCGCCTGGCGCTTGAGCGTGACGATAAACTCGTGGGTGGCGCGCCGATTCGGGTAGGCCAGGTCGAAACCGGCGTTTTGCAGCTGTTTCATCAGATAGTTGGCATTCAGCGTAGCGAACTCGGCGACGCGCCGCATGCCATCGCGCCCGAGTAAACGCGCGTAAACGTAGGCGCGCAACAGTACGCCGACATTGCCCATGAACGCCGACAGCCGGCCGATGCTCTGCGGCAGGTCCTGTTCGGTAACCCAGCGGTACTCGTCGCCATCGAAGGCCACCAGCGGCACGGGCAGGAAGGGCTGCAGGCGCTCGCTCACGCCCACCGGCCCGGCGCCCGGTCCGCCACCGCCGTGCGGCGTGGAAAACGTCTTGTGCAGGTTCATGTGAATGACATCGAAACCCATGTCCCCGGGGCGAACCTTGCCGAGAATGGCGTTGAGATTGGCGCCGTCATAGTAAAGCAGGCCGCCGGCGTCGTGCACGATACCGGCAATCTCCTTGATACGACGTTCGAACACGCCCAGGGTAGACGGGTTGGTCAGCATGATGCCCGCGGTGTGCGGTCCGACTGCAGCGCGCAGCGCCTCGATGTCGACATCGCCGTTGCGGTCGGTAGGAATTTCGCGCACCTTGTACCCGCACATGGTCGCAGTCGCGGGGTTGGTACCGTGCGCGGCGTCCGGCACCAGGATTTCGTTGCGCGCCGTGTCGGCGCGCGCCTGATGGTAGGCGCGAATCATGGCCACACCGGCGAATTCGCCCTGCGCGCCCGCCGCGGGGGTCAGCGACACGGCTTTCATGCCGGTGACATCCCTCAACATTTCCTGCAACTCATACAGGCAGGCCAGTACCCCCTGGCCTTCGCTGGCGGGCGCCAGCGGATGGCGGGCCAGAAAACCCGGCAGCATGGCCAGCGAGTTGCAGGCCCGCGGGTTGTACTTCATGGTGCAGGAACCCAGCGGGTAGAAATTCGTATCGATGGAAAAATTCTTCTGCGACAGCCGGGTGTAATGACGCACGGCCTGCATTTCGGAAACCTCGGGCAGCGCAGGCACATCGTCACGCAACAACGCCGCGGGGAGATCATCAGCCGCGGGTTCACCAAACGGCGCCTGCGCGGTGGCGCGACGCCCTGGTTTTGAATGTTCGAATATCAGCATCTGAATCTAACCCGTTACAGCGATGTCGGCTAAGCTACCCACTTGCGGTCGATGTCTGCAATGCCGCAAAACACCCGCCCGTAGGTTGGGCTGAGCGCAGCGAAGCCCAACAAGCGGCTGTTGAGTTGGCAGTCAAATCGTTGGGCTTCGCTGCGCTCAGCCCAACCTACGGTGTTCGCGGCATATGCACGGCCGGAAATAACCTGTGATTCCTACAGCGCGGCCAGCGCCGCATCGTAGTCCGGTTCCTGACCGATTTCCGGCACCAGTTCCGTATAGACAACCTTGTCATTCTCGTCCAGCACCACCACGGCGCGTGCCGTAATACCGGCCAGCGGGCCGTCCTCGATCAGCACGCCGTAGTCCTTGGCGAAATTGCGCGAACGCATCATCGACAACGGAATAACTTTGTCGGTACCTTCCGCACCGCAGAACCGGCCCTGGGCGAACGGCAGATCAGCGGAGATCACCAGCATGACCGTACCCGCGTGCGCCGCGGCCGCCTCGTTGAACTTCCTGGTAGAGGTCGCACAAACCGGCGTATCCAGGCTGGGCACGATGTTGAGCAGCTTCTTCTTGCCGGCATAGTCGGCCAGGTGCCGGTCAGTCAGCTCGCCGTCGACCAGGTGGAAGTCCGGTGCCCGGTCACCAACGGCGGGCAGTTCACCGTTGGTGTGAATCTCGTTGCCTTGCAGAGTAATTGTCGCCATGTCACATCTCCTTGCGGTTGATTTGTACTAGGCCATCTTCGGTTGTACCGGACAACCGGCCGACGTCTGCTTTTCGATGACGCGTGCCAGGTGGTCGCGGTAAAGGTTCAGGTCGTCCTCGGTCTTGGTTTCGGTGGCGCATACCAGCAGGCAATCGGCCAGCTCCGGATAGTCGCCCGCCAGTTCGTAACCCGGCTGCAGATTGTGTGCATACAGTGGCCGCAGCAGGCGCGGCAAGGCCAGGGCGCTGCTCATAACCGCTTCGTGGAAATACGGGCGGTTGAAACGCGGCCGGATATAGTCGTTGCCGAGCTTTTCCACCAGCGCACGCGTGTTGGCGTGACAGGCCAGCGCCACGCGGCGCAAGCCTTCACCGCCGAGCAGGGCCATGTGGATGGTCGCGGCGGTCACCAGCAGTCCCTGGTTGGTGCAGATATTCGATGTCGCCTTGGAGCGGCGTATATGCTGCTCACGCGCCTGCAGCGTGAGTGTGTAACCGGTGCGGCCATCGCGATCCACCGTGCGGCCGACGATACGCCCGGGCATCTGCCGCACATGCTGCTGCCTGGCGCACATGAAACCGAAGTAAGGACCGCCGGAAGACAGCGGCACCCCCAGGGGCTGACCCTCGCCGACAACGATATCCGCACCCTCGGTACCCCAACGGCCCGGCGGCTTGAGCAATGCCGTCGCGACCGGGTTCACCACGGCGATAACCAGTGCGCCGTTGGCGTGCGCCCAGTCGGTAAGCTCATCGACCTCTTCCAGCACACCGAAAAAATTCGGTTGCTGGATTACCAGTGCGGTGATGTCTTCCCCCGCGTGCGCCTTGAGACTGTCGAGGGCGGTATGCCCGCCGAGCGGGTCGTAGGCCACCTCGACCAGGTCTATGTCCTGGTTGGTGACGATGGCGTGCGCCGTCTTGCGGTAGGCCGGGTGTACATTCACGGGCATCAGGACGCGCCGGGAGCTGGACTTGCGATTGCTGCGCACCGCCATCAGCAGCGCCTCGGAGAGCGCCGAGGCACCGTCATACAGCGAGGCGTTGGACACGTCCATCGCCGTCAGCGCTGTCATCATGCTCTGGAACTCGTAAATGAGTTGCAGCGTCCCCTGGCTGGCCTCGGCCTGGTAGGGCGTGTAGGCGCTGTAGAATTCGCCACGCGTAACGATCTGCCATACCGCCGCGGGAATATGGTGCTCATAGGCGCCGGCGCCGATAAAACACAACGGTTCACCATCGGCAGCCGCGCGGCGGCTCATCAGGCGGCTCACCTGCTGTTCGCTGTGCGCCTCGGGCACGCCGTTCAGCTCACCGCAGCGCAGCGCAGCAGGAATTTCGTCGAACAGGGTTTCGATGTCGGGGACACCGATCACGCCCAGCATGTCGCGTACGTCCTGCTCCGTGTGTGGAACGAAGGGCATGACTTATTCGGACTCCACGAACGCCTGGTATTCCGCCGCGCTCATCAGGGCATTGACCGCAGCGGCATCGGCGGGTTTGAGCCGGATCAGCCAGCCATCGCCGTAGGCATCGTTGTTGACCGCCTCCGGCGTATCCGCCAGGGCTTCGTTGGCAGCAGCCACGGTGCCCGCAAGCGGTGCGTACACATCAGAGGCCGCCTTCACCGACTCGACCACCGCGCAGGCCTCCTCGGCTTCCAGTTCGCGGCCCTCGTCGGGCACCTCGACGTACACCAGGTCACCCAGCTGCGCCTGCGCGTGATCGGTGACACCGATGGTCACGGTACCGTCGTCGTTGACGCGCACCCACTCGTGACTTTTGCTGTATTTCAGATCGTCTGGCGTTTCGTTCATGCTCTATATCCTCTGGCAATTCATACCGAACTAATCCATCTCTATCTGCGGCTTACCGTTACGCACAAAGGGTGGCTTGACCACGCGCGCCGCGAGCAACTTGCCGCGAATTTCGACCTGGCAGTGATCGCCGGTACCCGCGGGCACGCGCGCCAGTGCGATGGAACGTCCCAGTGTCGGGGAAAAACTGCCGCTGGTGATTTCGCCTGCGCCGAGGCCCTCTACAAGCACCTTCTGGTGATTGCGCAGCACGCCTTTGTCCTCCAGCAGCAGGCCCACAAAGCGCGCCGCCGGTCCCGCCCCGCGTTCGCGTTCCAGCGCCGCGCGGCCGATGAAATCACGCTCCCCGGGTTCCCAGCCCACGGTCCAGCCAAGGCCGGAAACCAGTGGCGACACCGATTCATCCATGTCCGTTCCGTAGAGATTCATGCCGGCTTCCAGGCGCAGTGTGTCACGTGCGCCCAGTCCGCAGGGACTGACACCGGCTGCTGCGAGCGCGTTCCAGAACGTTTCCGCCTCATTGCCCGGCAGCATGACTTCGAATCCGTCTTCGCCGGTATAGCCGGTACGCGCCACCAGCCAGTCCTCGATCTCCAGGCCAAAGAAGGGCCGCAGCGCGGCAGCGGCGTCGCGCGCCGCAGGGTCCAGCAACGGCAGGACCTTGTCCCTGGCCTCGGGGCCCTGCACGGCGATCATGGCCAAGTCCGGCTGCTCGATGACTTCGATATGGAACGCGGCGGCCTGTTGCTGAATCCAGGCCAGATCCTTACCGCGTGTGGCGGAGTTGACCACCAGACGGAACCAGGTTTCTTCGAGGAAGTAGACAATCAGATCGTCCATGACGCCGCCGTCGGCATTGAGCATGCAGCTGTACAGCGCTTTGCCCCTGTCGTGGAGCTTGTCGACATCGTTGGCCAGCAGATAACGCAGAAAGGCGCGCGTCTGCTCGCCGATCAGGTCGACCACGGTCATGTGCGAAACGTCGAACATCCCGGCGCCGCGGCGCACGGCGTGGTGTTCCTCGATCTGGGAGCCGTAGTGGATCGGCATGTCCCAGCCGGCAAAATCCACCAGCTTGGCGCCCATGGCGAGGTGTGCGTTATAAAGCGGGGTCTTGTTTCCCATCGTGACTCTGTGCTGTCGAAGGTTGCGTATTACGCCGCCCGGACAATGCAGGGCGGCGGCCGGAAAAACCGCCGCTCCTCTGTCCGGTAACCTGAGAGTGTAGGCCACGGTGCGCGACCTTCCCCTTCGGTGGGCCGGGCCTGCCGCCCCGCCGCTCTCCAGAGTCAATCCGGCTAAAGCCTGCTGCTACGGTCCATTTGCCTGAGCGATTCCGAGCGAGTTGCGCCTTCGGCGGCCGGCGATGCCGGCGCTCTCCCGCAGCAGCACGGGATTGAGGGCTGACTATACCGTGCGCGCCGAGTCGCGCCAAGCGCCAGGCGGGTATTCCCCCAACAGCGGCGCTGAAAACCGGTGCCGCCCTTTCCGCGATCCGCACTGGCGGCAAACACCGCGACCGGCCGAATCGCAGCTATGAGCGCCGGACCGCATCCTGGTCCTCGGGCTTCAGCGCAGGCCGCCGCCTCCCGGCAGACGACAGCTTCAGGTGCGGTGGAGCATATTAGCCATCCCCGTAGGTTGGTGCTGAGCGCAGCGAAGCCCAACAATCAACGGCTGCCTGTTGGGCTTCCTTCCTCAGCCCAACCTACACGTCTGACACCCCGCCCAGAGGTCCGCCTGTTGTGGTTGTCAGCCGCCACATGCCTGGAATTTTCCGCAGTCCCTACGCTTCGGTGCAAACTGCCACCTGCCGGATCACCAGAACTGAGCCGGTTTCAGTCGAGCACCGTCACGGGGTCCCCGACACGAATCACGCCGGCGCTGCGGGGAATCAGGTTCTGACCGAAGTACACGCCCCCCTCGGGTCGGCGACGGTAGCTGCTGAGGGTACGCAGCGGTTCCATGTCCGGGCTTTTCACACCCGTGTCCGGGTCGATGGTAGTGAACACGCAGCGTGAACAGTTCTTGACCCCCTCGAACTCGACCGCGCCGACCCGGATGCGCCGCCAGCCGTCCTCGGCGTAGGGCAGGTCACCGTCGATGACCAGGTTGGGCCGGAAACGGCGCATCTCGACGGGCTGATCGAGCCGGCTGTTGAGATCGGCGAGCGACGCTTCACAGATCAGCAGCAGGGGAAAACCATCGGCGAAACTGACCGGGTCGCCGGCCCGACCGTAGTCCTGATTCACACCACGGAAAATGTCGTCGGTCATCTGCACCAGACGGCAGCCCAGGCCAAGAAAATCCGAAAACCAGGCATCGGCCTCGCTACCGGCCAGCAGCGCGTCGACGCTGTCCTTCCAGACCGTAACCTCGACAACCCGCCGCTCTCGGGGCATCAGCGGCAGACTCAGCGAGTCGCGGCCGTCTGCGTGGATGTGCAACACATTGTCGCCGATTTCTGTCTGCACGGTGGCAAGCCCGGGGTGCTGACGCCCGGTGATGAACTTGCCGCTCGCGTCGACCAGCATCCAGCGGCGATCCCAGGGCAGGCCGCGCGGCAGCACTTCGCTTTCGCTCAAGGCAATACGGCGGGTGGACTTGACGGGATAGATATTCAGCTCGGTGACTTGCATGATGTCAGCGTCTTTTTGATGAGTTTTTCGGCCATGGCCAGCGCCAGGGTGCCCGGCACGTGCTTGTTGGCCCAGCGCACCATGCTGCGCAGCACGGGCAGCAGATCCTTGCCCTTGTCGGTAAGGTGGTAGCGGAAACGCCGTGGTCGCTGCTGGTAAACAGCGCGATCGACAATACCTTCGGCCTGCAGTTTCCTGAGCCGGTCGGCAAGAATATTTGTGGGAATGCCCCCGGGCTTTGTGTGTGGGGCTTGGCTGCGCTCAGCGCCAACCTGCCCACCGCCTGCAGAGGCCACACCGCAAACCGAACGTTTGCAGCCAGGCAGGATTTTCACGGCTTTGGACGGCTCGCATAATCGCATTCTAGTCAAAAACATGTTATTTGTTAATCGGCCATGCGGCCGATTAACACCGTAGGTAGGGTTGAGCGCAGCGAAGCCCAACAGCGAGACCCGATCACCCTGAGTTCCCGGCTGCCCGGCCATCCGACGCTTCGACACCGGATTTGTGTGTGTTGGGCTTCGCTGCGCTCTGCGCCAACCTGCCCGTCGCCTGAAGGCGAGCGGTCTACAGCCCCCCTATCGGGGACTCCAAGCTCCAGTCACTTGCAAAACAAAAGCAACGAGGTGGCCAATGGATATCACCCTGTACTACACCCATCGCACGCGCGCCCTGCGGCCTCGCTGGCTGCTCGAGGAACTCGAGCTACCCTACCGACTGCACCCCATCGATCTGTTTGGCGGTGAAGGCCGCAGCGCCGAATACCGCCGGATTCACCCGCACGGCTCGGTACCGGCCATGGAGATCGACGGTAGCGTCATGATCGAATCCTGCGCCATGTGTCACTGGTTGAGCGACCGCTATCCGGAAAAACAGCTGGCGCCGGAACTCGACAGCCCCGCACGCATGGCTTATGAGCAATGGGTCTTCTACGTACCCGGCACCCTCGAACCGTTGGCCTTCCAGATTCTGCTGCACAGCATGCTGTTGCCGGAGGAGCAGCGGGTGCCGGACATGGTGCCCTGGGCGACGCGAGGTTACCGCAGTGTGCTGAAAATACTGAACAGGGAACTGGAAAACCGCGACTATATCGCCGCTGAACAGTTCACCACGGCCGATATTCTGTTGGGCTCAACGCTGATGTGGCTGCCGGACATGCTGCAGAACCACCCGGCGCTGCTTGCCTACAGCGAACGCCTGCAGCAACGTCCGGCGTATCAACGCGCGGCTACAGACCCATCGCCAGACGCATAATGAGATTTTTCACCGGCGTGGCGGCATCGACCAGATCAAGCCCGGCGTTGCGCAGCCAGCGCACCGGCGGCACCCGGCTGCCGAACAGCTGCTTGAAGCCGTCCATCGCCAGCATGGTGGCGATGTTGTCGCCCTTGCGCGCGCGCTCGTAGCGACGCAGCACGGAGAACGCGCCAGGGTCGCGCCCCCGCCGGCGCGCATCCATCAACACGTCGGCGAGTTCACGCACGTCCTTGAAGCCGAGGTTGACCCCCTGTCCCGCCAGGGGGTGAATCACGTGCAAGGCATCGCCCGCCAGCGCGATGCGCGGGGCGATGTAGTGGTCGGCATACTGGCGCTGCAACGGGAACAGCACGCGCTCGCCCACGCTGAGGATATCGCCCAGCCGGTGGTCAAATGCTTCGCCGAGCGCCTCGCAGAAAGCCGCGTCATCAAGCGCCAGCAGGCGCTCGGCTTCCTCGCTGGTAGCGGACCAGACAATCGAGCAGCGCCCGTCGCACAGGGGCAAAAACGCCAGCGGACCGGAGGGCAGAAAACGCTGCCAGGCCGTGTGGGCGTGCGGACGTTCGCAGGCCACCACCGCCACCAGCGCGCGCTGCCCGTAGTCCGACACCCTGGCGTGAATGCCCGCGTAGTCGCGCACCCGCGAGTGCCTGCCGTCGGCGCCCACCAGCAGCGGGGCCGAGAGCCTGCGCCCGTCTTCGAGTTCGACGCAGCGCGCATCCTGCGTATCGGTGAAGGCGGCTATGTCGACCGGGCAGAAGCGCTCGACCGCGGGCAGTTGCGCGAGCGCTGCCACCAGGGCCTTTTCGATGACGCGCGACTCGATGATATAGCCGAGGCCGGGCTCGCCGAGTTCCGCGCTGTCGAAGTGGATGTCGCCACTGCCGCCCGCATCCCAGACGCGCATATCCTGGTAGGCACAGGCCGCGGGCTCGATGGCCGGCCAGGCGCCCGCCGCGCGCAACAGATTCTCCGAAGCGCGGCTGATGGCGTAGACACGCAGGTCCACGCTGCCTTCGGCCCAGTCGAGCTGCGGTTCGCGCGCCTCGACAATCGCGACCCTGAAGCCGGCGTCTCCCAGCACAGCGGCCAGCGACAGGCCAACCAGACCGGCACCAACAATCACTACGTCATAATCTGCGCTATTCATCCGCGATACTCAGTCCGCGCGCCAAGCGCGGCAGGCGTCCCGCGCGGCCCATGGTCATGCGCCCGAACCATCGCTTGGCGGGCGGGCACGCATCGAGCGCCAGCATGCCCGCGTCGCGCAGCCAGGCCACCGGCGGCAGCGACTGGCCGAACAGCCGCACCATGCTGTCGGTAAACAGTGCCACGCGACGCTGGTCGGCCTGCCGCCATTCGGCATAGCGCTGCAATAACGCGAGGCTGCCGATATCCTGGCCACTGCGGCGCGCGTCCAGGATCACGTCGACCAGCGCGGCCACATCACGCAAACCCAGGTTGAAACCCTGGCCGGCAATCGGGTGCAGGGTATGTACCGCGTTGCCGATGAGCGCCAGACGCGGGCGTACCGATTCGCTGGCCTGTAACAACTGCAGGGGAAAAGCATTGCGGCTGCCCACCCGGGTAAATCGACCAAGACGATAACCGAAGCGCTGCTGGAGGCGTTCGAGGAACGCCGCATCGTCCAGCGCGATGACTTCCTCGCTCTGGTCAGCGCGCACCGTCCACACCAGCGCCGAGCGCGCGCCGGTCATGGGCAGCAGCGCCAGTGGCCCGCTGTCGGTAAAGCGTTCAAACGCGACATTGTTGTGCGGCTTATCGGTACTGACGTTGGCGATAATCGCCGTCTGTTCATAGTCGCGCCGCGTGGTCTCGATACCCAGTTGCCGGCGAACCGCCGACTGGGCGCCATCGGCCGCAACCAGCAGGCCGGCAGTGCAGCGCAGAGTTTCACCCCGGTGCTCGATATCGGCGTGCACAGCGTCGGCGTCGATATGAAAAGCGGTCAGTTGCGCAGGCGCCAGCACCTGAACCGCATCCAGCCGTTGCAGTCCTTCCACCAGCACCTTGCCCAACACCCGCGCCGTGGCAACATAACCCAGCGCCGCCACCCCTTCCTGTTCGCGGCGCAAGCGGGTAAAACCGTAATGCCCGCGGTCGGAAACGTGGATGGTATGAATAGGACAGGCTTCCGGTTGCAGTGCGGACCACAGACCCAGGCCGGCAAAAATCCGTTGTGAACCCTGGGCAAGCGCGATACTGCGTTCGTCATAGCCGGATTGCTGGCCGCCTCCCAGCGGCGAGGCTTCAACCACGCAGGTGCGCACACCGGCCTGCCCAAGCGCACAGGCCAGGCTGGCGCCCACCAGACCGCCGCCGATAATCAGAACGTCGAATTCACCCTGCATACAGGTTCCAGCCGGTATCCATAGCGCTGCGCTCGGCAGCGCGCGTTTCGATCGGGGGGCCGGATCGGCCGGTGGAACCGCCTGCAACTGTCACCATCGCGCTTGCCGCTCCTGCTGCTCAGGAGGCCATCAGGGCCTCGATCTCTTCCACCGTCTTGGGCACGTTCTTGCTGAGCACATCGTAACCTGCGCGCGTTACCAGCACATCATCCTCGATGCGCACGCCAATGTTCCACCATTTGCGGGCCACACCCTTGCTGCGGGCGGCGATGTAGATACCCGGCTCCACGGTCAGCACCATGCCGGGCTCCAGCACGCGCCACTCATCGCCCACCTTGTACTCACCGACATCGTGCACATCCATGCCGAGCCAGTGGCCGGTGCGGTGCATGTAGAACTTCCGGAAGGCCTGCTCCTTGACCAGCGACGGGGTGCGGCCCTTGAGCAGACCCAGCTTCACCAGGCCACGGGTGATAACCTTGACCGCGGCGTCGTGCGGGGCGTTCCAGTTGTTACCGGGGTAGACCTCCTCGATGGCCGCCAGCTGGGCGTCCAGGACCAGCTCATAGATGGCACGCTGGGCTTTGCTGAAGCGGCCGTTGACGGGGAAACAGCGGGTGATATCCGAGGCGTAGCACTGGTGCTCGACGCCGGCGTCTATCAGCACCAGGTCGCCACCGTTGAGTTCGGCGTTGTTTTCCGTGTAGTGCAGGACACAGGCGTTTTCACCGCCACCGACAATGGAGGGATAGGCCGGCTCACCACCGGCCCGGCGGAATTCGTGCAGGTACTCCGCTTCCAGCTCGTACTCCATCATGCCGGGTCGACAGGCCTGCATGGCGCGCTTGTGGGCGCGCGCGGCGATATTGGCCGCCTGGCGCATCACCTTGACCTCCGCGCGACTCTTGTAGAGGCGCATATCATGGACAAAGTGCTCCAGCGATACGAACTCGTCCGGCGTCTGCTTGCCGGCACGCGACTGGCTGCGGATGCGGTTCACCCAGCCGATCACGCGCTGGTCGAAATCCGGGGTCGCGCCCATGGTGTAGAAGACCCGTTCATGGCTTTCGAGCAACCCGGGCAGGATGTCGTCGATATCGCCGATGGGAAAAGCGTCATCGGCCCCGAAGCGCTCGACCGCCCCTTCGAGTCCGGCACGCCGCCCGTTCCAGGTTTCTTTTTCCAGGTCCCGGTCGCGGCAGAACAGCAGGTATTCCCCGTGCGGGCGGCCCGGCACCAGCACGGCCACCGCCTCGGGCTCCGGGAACCCGGTAAGGTAGAAAAAATCGCTGTCGGGGCGGAACGGGTAATCGACGTCACGATTGCGCGGACGCACTGGGTTGGTGGGCAGAATAGCGATCGCATCCTGCCCCATCATGTGCATAAGCTGCTTGCGCCGGCGGGCGAATTCTTTCTGGTCCATGGTCTCTATTGCAGTAGGGGCGGCGCTTTGGAGGGCTGCAGCTCTTCGTTGATCAGCAGCACCCCGACACGCACATATTCGACCACCTCGGCGAAGGCGGCCTGCTCTTGCTCGTCGGCATCGTCCAGCTCGAAATCCACCCGGGCAATCTGCCCCAGGTCGTCCAGCAGTTCCGCGACCTCCTCGGGCAAACGCGACGGGTCGGGCAACCCGCCCAGTCCGAGACCGGACAGAAATCCCCCGCACCAGCTGCCCAGGGACTCGGTGCGCTCGCGCAGCGGGTCTTCATCATCGGGCAACAGCGGCTCGAAGTCGAGATCCGGACTGTTCAGGCGCGCCAGCGTGTCCTCGTAGACGGCCTGAAGCTGTTTCGCCGCCTCCGCCTGCAGCACGTCCCTGGGGTTGTAGTCATCGAAAACCTGCAACATCCAGACCTTCGGGTCAGCGAACCCCGCGGCGCAAACCAGGCCCGTGAGCAGGCCATGGCAATCGGCCGCGTCCGCAGCCACCTGCGCCCGGGCCAGGGTGTCGCCGAGCTCGTAATAGTCAAGACGTTGATTTTCAGACATTGTATGATTATCGCACAGCGTCGAGATTGACGCATTTTTGGCCCTTCACTATAGTGAGCCCATGTCGAACTCTACACCCCAATCCGTAACCGAGCAGGAACTGCGCAAACTGGAAGTCCGCCTGGAAGAACTGGTGCACAGTATCGAGCGTCTCAAGGAAGAAAACCGGTCGCTTCGCAACCAGCAGGACAACCTGGTGACGGAACGCGCTAACCTGATAGAGAAGAACGAACTGGCCCGAACCCGTGTCGAGGCCATGATCAACCGCTTGAAGGCAATGGAACACGGCGCATGAACAAGGAAACCAAGCCCATGCGGATACACATCCTGGACAAGGAGTACCTGGTGGCCTGTCCAGACAACGAACGCGAGGCGCTGTTCGCCTCCGCCGAGTTGTTGACGGAAAAAATGAAGGAAATCCGCGATACCGGCAAGATTGTCGGCGCTGACCGTATTGCCGTCATGGCCGCGCTGAACATGGCGCACGACCTGCTCGAGCAGAAGTACACCCGCGACGAATACCAGCTGAATGTCAGCAAACGCATCCGCGCGTTACAGGACAAGATCGACCTGGCGCTGAACAACGGCAACCAGCTGGAACTCTAGCAGCCTCACCAGAAATGGGAAACGGCACTGTCGCCGTGACCCGACATCCTTTAAACGACGCCGGGCCGGGATAGGGTTTTTGGCTTAGGGCGCGAGCGCATGCACCGTCGAGGCATTGCCAAAGCACACCCTGGGGGGCGGAGAGCGATTTTCGCCGCAGGCTCTGCTTTCCTGCCGGATTGAACCAAACCTTGTGAAAACCCCGACGTCGATGTCAGCGTCCCGTAGGTTGGGCTGAGGAACGAAGCCCAACAGTCCGCCCCCAGACGTCGGGCTTCGCGGGACTCAGCCCAACCTACGTTCGGCGCACGACTGCTAACCAGCGGCAAAAAAGTCCACAGACGCCCTCGAATATTTTGTATAATAACAGGCGTACCTTCTGCGCTGCGCGTTAGCGGTTACGATCTTCCTTGAGCCTAATTATTGTCCTCGGGAGTCGGCTTGCCGGGCCAGTGAGCATGTCCGCCGTGTGTGGAAAGCCTTAGGCCCGTCACTCACTCCCACCTGAACCTCTGGTTCAAGGGCAATAATCGCGACGGTATGTGCGGAAGGTGCGCTTTTTCGGAATATCTCCGTGCCACGCGGCGCGGGCAAACGCCAGTTGCAGCCGTGACACTACGCCATGTGCGACCGCCCACAACAACGCCGAAAACTGCGCGCACAGCGCAGATCTCTCAGTCATCACGAACGCCGGCAGCGCACCAATGCCCTGTGCCGGCAGCTGTTCACGCAATCCCTGTTCAATAACAGTCAGCGGATTGCCGTCTACCTGCCGGCCGACGGCGAAGTCGATACCGCGGCGATTATCGATCGCGCCTGGTCCCTGGGAAAACAGGTGTACCTGCCGGTGCTGGTGCCGTTTCTGCATAACCGCCTGTGGTTCGCCCGCTATAAACCCGGCACGCGCCTGGTGGACAACCGCTTCGGCATCGGCGAGCCGGAACAGGTGCACCGGCAGCGTATTGCGCCGCTGGCGCTCGATCTGGTGCTGGCCCCCCTGGTCGGCTTCGACGCGGGCGGCAACCGGCTGGGCATGGGGGGCGGTTTTTACGACCGCAGCTTCCGCTTTCTGCTCAGACGCCAGGCATGGCGCAAACCGCACCTGGTCGGTCTGGCTTACGACTTTCAGCAGCTGCCACAGTTACCCGCACAAAGCTGGGACGTGCCCCTGACGGCGGTGGTAACCGATAGCGGCTGGCAGCGGTTTCCCGCACCGGCATGAACAAGACGCCACTGCATAACCACAAGGACAACGTTGCATGAACTACTGGCTGATGAAATCCGAGCCCGATGTCTTCGGTATCGACCACCTCAAGGCCATGCCGAAGAAAACCGAGCACTGGGACGGGGTGCGCAACTACCAGGCGCGCAACATGATGCGCGACGACATGAAAAAGGGCGACCTGGTGTTTTTCTATCATTCCAACTGCGACGAGCCCGGTATTGTCGGCATCATGAAGGTCGTCAGGGAAGGCTACCCGGATCACACGGCGTTCCACCCGGAGTCAAAGTACTACGACCCCAAGAGCGATCCGGACAAACCGCGCTGGTATATGGTGGATGTGCAGTACCAGCGCAAGCTGCGGCGCGTCATCACGCTCAGTGAATTGAAGGGCTACAAAGCGCTGCAAGACTGCCCGCTGGTGCGCAAGGGCAACCGCCTGTCGATCATGCCTATCAGCAAGCCGCAATGGGATTTTGTGCTGGGACTGGAAGACAAACCGGTCTGAGCGTGATGGTCCGTTTTGTTGGGCTTCGCTGCTTTGTTGGGCTGAGCGCAGCGAAGCCCAACAAACATCAGCCGCCGAGGAACAACCCATAGGCGGGGTTGTCGCGCTCCTCGAAGTAGATATAACCGAGCTCGTCCAGAAGACTCCTGAAGCGTTTGCGGTCCTCGTCCGGCACCTGTACCCCGACCAGCACGCGGCCGTAGGCCGCACCGTGGTTCCGGTAATGGAACAGGCTGATATTCCAGCCCTTGCCCATGCTGGAGAGGAACTTGAGCAGCGCGCCGGGGCGCTCCGGAAATTCGAAGCGGTACAGCACTTCGTGCTGGATACCCCTGGCATGACCGCCGACCATGAAACGGATATGCGTCTTGGCCATTTCGTTATCGGTCATGTCGACGACCGGGTAGCCCTCGCCGCGCAGCGTTTCTATCAGCTCCAGGCGTTCCTCGTCACCGCCAGACAACTGCACGCCGGCGAATACCTGGGCGTCAGCGTCATCCGCGTAACGGTAGTTGAACTCGGTGATCCCGCGCCTGCCCAGGGTCTTGCAGAAGTGCAGAAAGCTGCCTGGGCGTTCCGGAATCGTCACCGCCAGCAGCGCTTCGCGCCGCTCGCCCAGCTCGGCACGCTCGGCGACGTAACGCAGGCGGTCGAAATTGATATTCGCGCCGCTGTTGATCGCCACCAGCGTCTCGCCCTCGACGCCGCTGCGCTCGACGTACTTCTTGATGGCCGCCACCGCCAGCGCGCCGGCGGGTTCCACCATCGCGCGGGTATCGTCGAAAATATCCTTGGTCGCCGCGCAGACCTCGTCAGTACTGACCAGAATCACCTCATCGACGTACTGGCGCGCCAGCCGATAGGTCTCCTTGCCGACCTGTCTAACGGCCACACCGTCGACAAAGATGCCGACCTGGTCGAGCACCACGCGGCGCTTGCGCTTCAGGGCTTCATACATACTGGGCGCATCGTCCGGCTCCACGCCGATGACACGAATCTCCGGGCGCAGGGCCTTGATATAGGTCGCGATACCCGCGATAAGTCCGCCGCCGCCGACGGGCACAAACACCGCGTCCAGCGGGTCACGGTGCTGATGCAGCAGCTCCATTGCAATGGTGCCCTGCCCCGCTATCACATCCGGGTCATCATAAGGGTGGATGAAAACCATTCCGCGTTCCTCGGCCAGCGCCAGGGCGTGCGCACACGCTTCGTCGTAGGTATCGCCGTAAAGTAGCGTCTTGCCCCCCAGCGCCTGGACCGCGCTCACCTTGATGCCCGGGGTGGTCCGGGGCATGACGATGAGCGATTTGAGTTTGCGGTGTCTCGCCGCCAGCGCCACGCCCTGGGCGTGATTGCCGGCGGACGCGGCGATAATACCGTTGGCGCACTCGGCTTCGCTGAGGCCGGAAATCTTGTTATAGGCGCCGCGCAGCTTGAAGGAAAATACCGGCTGCAGATCTTCGCGTTTCAGCCAGACATGGTTATTAAGACGTCGCGACAGGTTCGGCGCATAGTCCAGCGGCGACTTGACGGCAACGTCGTAGACACGGGAATTCAGGATTTTTTTCAGATAATTATCGGCCATCGGCAGATCATACAGGCAGCATCGGGGTGGGAGTCAACGGGCAATCGGCTTAGGTTAAGTACGCCCACCCGTGGATTACCACCGTAGGTTGGGTTGAGCGTAGCGAAGCCCAACGGAAACCTGCCAGGAACGGCCCTGCGATCCAGAGGCGGTACAGGTGTGGTAGTTGGACTGTAACAGGCGCTCCGTAGGCCGGGGTTAGGCCGGGTACAACCTCGACGGCTTAGGGTGCAAGCACATGCACCGTCGAGGTTGTACCCGGCCTAACCCCTGGGGTGGCGTAACTCTTCACGGAGAAATTCCCTGGCACCGTATCCGTTGGGTTCGGGGGTGGGCGTGCCTCGACAGCGCAGGTGCTCGCACCCTAAGCAGTCGAGGCACTGCCACACCTCAACCCCGCCGCCGCCAAAAACATCAGCCCAAAAAATCGACGCGCACCCGAAAAAATCCTATGATCCCCTAAATTTGCCGCAGGAGAACAAAATGAACCAGGATGAATTAAAAAAACAGGTGGCCGAAGCGGCCATCGAGTATGTCGAAACGGGCACCGTTATCGGTGTCGGCACCGGCTCGACGGCGAACTATTTCATTGACGCCCTCGCCAGGATCAAGGGGCGGATCGAAGGCACAGTCGCCAGTTCGGTCGCCAGCGCCGATCGACTGAAAAGCCACGGCATCGCGGTGATGGACCTCAACCAGGCCGGGCAGTTGTCGGTGTATGTCGACGGCGCCGACGAAGTCGACGACTACCTGCACCTGATTAAGGGTGGCGGGGGCGCGCTGACGCGCGAGAAGATCGTCGCCGGGGCCAGCGACAAGTTTGTCTGCATTTGCGACGAGAGCAAACTGGTCAAGGTGCTGGGCACTTTCCCGCTGCCCATCGAGGTCATTCCCATGGCCCAGAGCTATGTCGCCCGCGAACTGGTCAAGTTCGGCGGCCGCCCGGAACTGCGCCAGGGTTTTACCACTGACAACGGCAACATCATCCTCGACGTCAGGGATCTGGAAATCCTCGAGCCCGGCAAGCTGGAAAGCGAACTCAATAATATTCCCGGTATCGTCACCGTGGGGATCTTCGCCAACCGCCCGGCAGACGTGTTGCTGCTCGGCACCGGCAAGGGTGTGGAAACCCGCAGCGCGCCATAAATCATCGTCGCTGCTACAGACTCGGGCGGCCGGCGGCTAACAACCAACCGTAGGTTGGGCTGAGCACAGCGAAGCCCAACGTTACCGATCTGGACAAGGCAGCTCGGGCTTCCCAAGCTCGGCCTGACGTGAATTCGGCGGGCCGCGCCGGGGGATGTTGGGCTTCGCAAGCTCCGCCTGACGTGAATTGGGAGGACTGCACCGGGGAATGTTGGGCTTCACTGCGTTCAGCCCAACCTACGATTATTTTTGGGGCTTCAGGCGGGCGATGGCGCGGTGGCCGATGTCGCGGCGATAATAAGCCTTGTCCCAACTGATCTTGTCCACGGCGGCGTAGGCGCGCCGCTGGGCCGCCGCGACATCCTCGCCGAGCGCACAGACACACAGGACGCGCCCGCCGCTGGTGACAACCGCACCGTCGCTGAACTGCGTGCCGGCATGGAACACCTTCACGCCCTCGCCCTGCACGGCATCCAGGCCGCGGATAATATCGCCCTTGTGATAGCTGTCCGGGTAGCCGCCCGCGGCCATCACCACACCCAGGCTGGCGCGCGCGTCCCAGTCGACACCGACCTGGTCCAGGCGCCGGTCCACTGCCGCCTCGCACAGTGCAACCAGGTCAGAACGCAGGCGCAGCATAATGGGCTGGGTTTCCGGGTCGCCGAAACGCACATTATATTCCAGCACCTTCGGCACACCCTGCGGGTCGATCATAATGCCGGCGTAGAGAAAGCCGGTGTAGGGCCTGCCGTCGGCCGCCATGCCGCGCACGGTCGGCTCGATGACCTCCTGCATGATGCGCCGGTGCATGGCCGCATCGACCACCGGCGCGGGCGAATAGGCACCCATACCGCCGGTGTTCGGGCCGGTATCGCCATCGTCGCGCGCCTTGTGGTCCTGCGAGGTTGCCAGCGGCAGGACGTGTTCGCCGTCTACCATAACGATAAAACTGGCTTCCTCGCCCCGCAGGAACTCCTCGATGACCACGCGGTGACCGGCTTCGCCAAAGGCGTTCCCGGCCAGCATGTCGCGACAGGCGTCGATGGCCTGCTGTTCGGTCTGCGCGAGAATAACGCCCTTGCCCGCTGCCAGGCCGTCGGCCTTGACGACAATCGGCGCGCCCTGTTTCCGGATATAGGCGATGGCGGCATCGAGGTCGGTGAAATTGCCGTAGGCCGCGGTGGGAATCCCGTGCCGGGCGAGGAAATCCTTGGTGAAGGCCTTGGAACCCTCCAGCTCAGCCGCCGCCCGGCTGGGCCCGAAGATGCGCAAGCCCGCACCCTGAAACCGATCGACCACGCCCAGCACCAGCGGCGCCTCGGGTCCGACGATGGTCAGATCGACCGACTCAGCCTGCGCGAACGCCAGCAGGCCGTCGACGTCCTCGGCACTGACGGCACTATTCTCCACCCGCTCTTCCGCCGCCGTGCCGGCGTTGCCGGGGGCTACGAAGACCTTTTCCACGTGGGCGGACTGGGCCGCCTTCCAGGCCAGGGCGTGTTCGCGGCCACCGCCGCCGATGATTAAGATTTTCATGGTGATCGCTCTCTTCACGACCGAGGCGCGCAGCGGCGCACAGCCGGAAATGACTTATCGATTCTTGCACCAATACCGAACATCCATGCGCAGACCGCTCTGAACACAGATGGGTCCGAGCGCAGGTTGCGCTGAGCGTAGGTTGCGCTGATCGCAGCGAAGCCCAACAATCGTTCGACCCAACAACCACCCGGCGCGGTAACGGCCACCCCAATGTTGGGCTTCGCTGCGCTCAGCCGAACCTACGGCGGAACGATTTACGCACCGCGGTTGCATGCTGACCTTTCTGCGCCTGGGCTCAATGCCGGAAATGGCGCATGCCGGTGAACACCATGGCCATGCCGTGCTCGTTGGCAGCGGCAATGGTTTCCTCGTCGCGCATGGACCCGCCCGGCTGTATCACCGCGCTGATACCGGCCTGTGCAGCCTGGTCGATACCGTCGCGAAACGGGAAGAACGCATCCGAGGCCATCACCGAACCCTTGACTTGCAGCCCGGCCTGCTCGGCCTTGATGCCCGCAATGCGCGCACTGTTGACGCGGCTCATCTGACCGGCTCCGACGCCGATGGTCATGTTATTGCTCGCATAAACAATAGCGTTGGACTTGACGAACTTGGCCACACGCCAGGCGAACAGCAGGTCTTTCATTTCAGCGTCATCCGGTGCGCGTTCGGTAACCACCCTGGATTCGTTCAGCAGCACCAGATCGGCGTCCTGCACAAGCAGCCCACCGTTAACCCGCTTGAAGTCGAGGCGGGCGGCCGCCGTTTGCGGCCAGTCACCGCAGGCCAGCACGCGCACATTTTTCTTTTCCGCCAGCAGCGGCAGCGCAGCGTCGCTGATCTGTGGCGCAACAATCACTTCGACGAACTGGCGCGCGACAATCGCCGCAGCGGTTTCCGCGTCCAACGCCCGGTTGAAGGCAATAATGCCGCCGAAGGCGGATTCGGGATCGGTGCTGTAGGCCCGGTCGTAGGCCTCCAGCAGACTGGCGCCCACGGCCACGCCACAGGGGTTGGCGTGCTTGACGATGACGCAGGTGGGCGCATCGCTGAACTGCTTGACGCACTCCAGCGCCGCATCGGTGTCGGCAACATTGTTGTAAGAAAGTTCCTTGCCCTGCAACTGGCGGGCAGTCGACACCGAGGCTTCACCGCCCGCGTGCTCGATATAGAACGCCGCATTCTGGTGCGGGTTCTCGCCGTAGCGCATGCTCTGGACCTTCCTGTATTGCAGGCTGAGGGTCTGCGGAAAGGCCTGTTTTTCACCCGTTTCGCCAAGCAGGCCGAGGTAGTTGGCAATAGCGCCATCGTACCGGGCGGTATGTTCGAAGGTCTTCACCGCCAGGCGGAAACGCGTCGCATCGCTGACCGCCCCCTGGTTGTCGGCCATTTCCGCCAGCACCCCGGGATAGTCGCCGCTGTCGACAATGACGGTAACAGCCGCATGATTCTTGGCCGCCGCGCGGATCAACGTCGGCCCGCCGATATCGATGTTCTCAATGGCGGTGGCGAGGTCGCAGTCCGGATCAGCCACGGTTTGTTCGAAGGGATAGAGGTTGACGACCACCATGTCGATAGGAGGAATCGCGTGCTGCTGCATCACCGCCTCATCGGTGCCGCGCCGCCCGAGAATGCCACCGTGGATTTTCGGGTGCAGAGTTTTCACCCGGCCGGCCATCATTTCGGGGAAACCGGTGTAATCGGAGACTTCGGTGACCGGTATCCCGTTGTCCGCCAGCAGCCTGGCAGTACCGCCTGTAGAAAGGATCTCCACGCCGCGGGCGTGTAACTGCCGGGCGAACGCCTCGATACCCGTCTTGTCGGAAACGCTGATCAGCGCACGTTCAATAGCTGGCATTATAACTACCTGAAAAGTTGATACCTAACGTCGGCGGAGTCCGCAGGTTGGGCTGAGGGTCAGTACGCAGGTTGGGCTTCGCTGACGCTCAGCCCAACCTGCGGTGCTCAGCCGAGCCTGCGGCGACGTGTTGGGCTTCGCTGGCGCTCAGCCCAATCTACGGTGCCAAGCCCACGCTACGGTGCTCAGCCCAACCTGCGGCGAACCGGAAATTTAAAGCAGACCGTAAAGTTTCAGCTTCTTGCGTAACGTACTGCGGTTAATCCCCAGCATGTCGGCGGCCCTGGTCTGGTTGCTGCGGGTATGCCGCATGATGCTTTCCAGCATGGCCTGCTCGACCTGTCCGATGACCATATCGTAAACACCATCGACATCATGGCCGTCGAGATCCCGGAAGTACCGCTCCAGTGCAGACTGAACACTGGCACGCAGCGGCTGCTTGCGGCGTTCGGTGTGAGTCAGCTGGCTGACCGTAGTCGGCTGAGTGCTTTGCATGGCAACGGCACTCATGCGGCCATTTCCGAACGGACACACAGTTCGTCAAAAAACGCCTGTGTCATGGAGAGTTGCTCTGTAACGCTGCCAACCTGATTGACGCGCCGGCGAAACTCGGCGCCGTTGCGCTGGCCCTTGCTGTACCAGCCAATATGCTTGCGGGCAATACGTACGCCCGTGTATTCACCGTAAAATTCATAAAGATTTTTCAGATGGTTAATCATGATGGTGCGAATCTCCTTCGCCCCGGGCTCCGGCAACAACTGCCCCGTGGACATGTAATGTTCAAGTTCTCGGAAAATCCAGGGTCGTCCTTGTGCGGCACGTCCGATCATCACGGCATCGGCGCCCGTCTGCTCCAGTACCTGTCGGGCTTTCTCGGCACTGGTGATATCGCCGTTGGCAATCACCGGTATCGATACAGCCTGTTTCACGTTGCGAATTGTCTGGTATTCGGCCTCGCCGCTATAGCCGCAGGCGCGGGTGCGCCCGTGAATGGCCAACGCCTGTATGCCCGCCTGTTCGGCGATCTGCGCCACGGAGAGTGCATTACGGTTCGCGGGGTCCCACCCCGTGCGAAGCTTCAAAGTCACAGGCACATCGACAGCCGTAACGACCGCCTCGAGGATCTGCCTGACCAGACTTTCATTCTGCAACAATGCGGACCCCGCCATGACATTACAGACTTTTTTGGCCGGGCAACCCATATTGATGTCGATGATCTGGGCGCCGCGTTCAACATTGAAACGCGCCGCTTCGGCCATCATTTTGGGGTCTGCGCCGGCAATCTGCACGGAACGGGGTTCAACCTCGCCGTCGTGATTCATACGCCGCAGGGTTTGCTTGCTGCCCCACAGCGCCGAGTTACAGGACACCATCTCGGATACAGCGAGCCCGGCGCCCAGTGATTTACACAGTTGTCGAAATGGCCGGTCAGTTACGCCCGCCATCGGTGCCAACACCAATTGGTTACGCAACTTGTATGGCCCAATCCGCATGCTGCGCAAAAAGTTCCTCGGTTAATTACGAACGGAAAGGGGGCTAATCATACGCCCAGTTTACGCCGAGGAAAAGCACTACAGGAAAATTCTTTTGGGTGTCGCGTTGAGCACGCAAAGCGCTTTATTTATAGCGTTAAACGCACGTCAAGACTTGACGAGCGAAACAATGAAATATTTTCCCGCGCCATGCATCTACATGAAATCGAACTGGTACGACACGGCACGTTCGCCGGGATCAACCACTTCCAGCATCACCAGCGTTTGTTCGCCGGGCGCCATGCCGCGCGCCGGATTCTTGTCGTGCAGATATTCCTCCGGCATGAAGCGCCTCACCGCAACCGGCGTACCGGATGTATCGGAAAACGAAATCTGCAACACCGGGTAAGCCTGCGGGTAGCTTGCTCGATTGATGAACGCCGCGCTGACCAGCAAGGCATCGGCGACGTTAGGGTGATCACGTACTTCGCGCTCGACCATCTCCACCTGGGTCAGATCGTGCCGCAGCGGCAGATCACAGCTCACAGGTTTGCACAGCCACTCGAGCGCCGGGCGCAGTGCGGTGATCTGCGCAAGGCGATTGCGGTCCCACCAGGCATATTGCGCGACCAGCACCAGCGTCAGCAACAGCGCGGCCGCCACCCCGCCCCAACTGGTCCGCGGCTCGTGAAACGACTCGTCATGAAACAGCATCGTTTCTGACAGATCGTAAACCTGTTCCTCTTCCGCCTGCGAGCGAACGAATTCACCGGCAACCGGCTGCGCGTAGAAATCCATACCGGCCGACAGACCAACCGGTTCGACAGTAGCCTCGCCGGTATCCGGCACCGGCGGCGCGGTCTCTGCAACACCCGCTTCGACCGCGGGCTCACCAGTGGCGCCGGACACCTGGTCCAGCGCGCGATCCACCAGGTCATCGATTTCGCGCGCCAGATCCTGGTGCAGTGGCCGCTCGAACGCGAGCGCCTGGTGCGGATCGGCGAATACCGCATGCGTCGCGTTAAACAGGGTGTGGCACTGGCCACAGCGCACATGGCCGTCGGCGAGGCGCAGCTGATCGGCCGAAACAGCGTAAAGCGATTTGCAGGAAGGGCAGGCTACGTACATGGATTCCCTGAAAAATGTTTTCCCTGGCGCGGTATTGTATGCGTCAACGGCCCGCTGTTCGACAACTTAATGCTGGCGCAGACCGGGCCGAGATCACGAACACCACGTAGGTTGGGCTGAGCGCAGCGAAGCCCAACAACCAACGCGCAACCCGGCTCGAATCTGTTGGGCTTCGTGCCTCAGCCCAACCTACCCTTCTCGCCCAACCTACCTTCCCCGCCCGACATCGCTTTGCGGTTCAACCTGCGTCCGCACCGCCTGAAGGCGCACCCAGCCGTCCTGTTCGGCGCTGGGCGAAAAACGGAACCAGGGCTCATAGGCCTGCTGCACACCAGCGGCCTGTTCCGACAGGATCCCCGACAATACCAGTTGACCGCCCGGGTCCAGCAGGCCGGCGAGGCGCGGCGCAAGTTCGATCAGGGGGTTGGCGAGAATGTTGGCCAGCAACAGGTCAAAACGCTGCGCCGGCAATGCGTCCGGCAGGCCGGTCAGCAACCTCCCGGCAACCTGGTTGCGAGCGGCGTTCTCCCGGCTTGACCATAACGCCTGCTCATCGATGTCGACCGCCCAGACGGAGGCCGCACCCAGCTTGAGCGCCGCAATCGCCAGGATGCCGGACCCGCAGCCGAAGTCCAGCACCTGCCGGTCAACCGGCGGGTGGCCGTCAAGCCACGCCAGGCACAGCGCGGTCGTCGGGTGGGTGCCGGTGCCGAATGCCAGCCCGGGGTCCAGATCGATCAGCACCTGGCCGGGCTCGACGGGCGGGCGTTGTCCCGCGGGGCAGATCCACAGGTGCTCGCCGAACCGCATAGGCTGAAAGCGGTCCAGCCAGGCGCGTTCCCAATCCTGGTCCGCCACCGCCTCGGCGACCGTGCGCGCCGCCAGTGCCGCACCGAAACGCCCGGCAAGCGCCTGTTTCAGTGACGTAAGGTCGACGTCGTCGGCAAACAGCCCGGTAACACGGGTGGCTGACCACAGCGGCGTGGTGCCGGGATCGGGTTCGAACAGGGGCTGGTCAGCGGCATCGACCAGGGTGACCGACAATGCGCCGTGCGTTTCAAAGAAAGCCGACAGCGCATCCGGATCGACATCACCCGCATCAACCGCCAGTTGCTGCCACGTCATACCGTCTAACCCATGGGACCGGAAACCCGCTCATGAACCCCTGAAGCCCAACAGCAAGCCTCCACCGGTCGCCGGGGTTGTTGGGCTTCGCTGCGCTCAGCCCAACCTACGGGCGCTTGTCGGCTCACAGGCCGAGCTTCTTTTCCAGGTAGTGAATATCGGTGCCGCCGGCGGCGAAAGCCGCATCGCTGCAAATGTCCTGGTGCAGGGCGATATTGGTCTTGATACCGTCGATGACAATCTCCGACAGCGCCCCGCGCATGCGCGCCAGGGCCGAAGCGCGGTCTTCGCCGTGCGCAATCAGCTTGGCAATCATTGAATCGTAGTAAGGCGGCACCGTATAGCCGTTATAGATATGGGTGTCGACGCGGATACCGGGGCCGCCCGGGGCATGGTACTGGGTAATGGTGCCGGGTGACGGCAGGAAATTCTTGGGATCTTCCGCATTGATACGGCATTCCACCGCGTGCCCCGTCCAGCGGATATCGTCCTGGGTGTAGGTCAGGCCCTCGCCTGCGGCGATCTTCAGCTGCTCCTTGACGATATCGACGCCGGTGACGAGTTCAGTGACCGGGTGCTCCACCTGCACACGGGTATTCATTTCAATGAAATAGAACTCGCCGTCCTGGTAAAGAAACTCGAACGTTCCGGCACCGCGGTAGGTGATCTTGCGGCAAGCCTCGGCACAGCGCTCGCCCATGACCTTACGCTGCTCCAGGCTGATACCCGGGGCGGGCGCCTCCTCCACCACTTTCTGGTGGCGACGCTGCATGGAACAGTCGCGTTCCCCCAGGTGAATGGCATTGCCCTCACCATCGGCCAGCACCTGGAACTCCACGTGGCGCGGCCTTTCGAGGAACTTCTCCATATATACCGTGCCGTCGCCGAACGCCGCCTGGGCCTCCGTGCGGGTCAGCGAAACAGCCGCGCGCAGATGCGCCTCGGAGTGAACCACCCGCATGCCACGGCCACCGCCCCCGGCAGCCGCCTTGATAATGATCGGATAACCGATGTCCCGGGCGAGCCGCAGGTTGGTTTCAGGGTCATCGCCCAGCGGCCCGTCACTGCCCGGTACGCACGGCACACCAGCCTCTTTCATGGCGCGGATCGCGGCCACCTTGTCGCCCATGATGCGGATACTCTCGGCGCGCGGCCCGATGAAAACATAGCCGCTCTTTTCCACCTGTTCGGCAAAATCCGCGTTCTCGGACAGGAAACCATACCCTGGGTGAATGGCCACGGCGTCGGTAACTTCCGCCGCGGCGATCAGCACCGGGATATTCAGGTAGCTGTCGACTGACGACGCAGGCCCGATACACACCGACTCGTCGGCCAGCAGCACGTGCTTGAGGTTACGATCGGCGACCGAATGCACGGCCACCGTCTTGATGCCCATTTCACGGCAGGCGCGCAAAATGCGCAGGGCGATTTCGCCACGGTTGGCGATGACAACTTTATCTAACATAAATCAAGGACATGTGCAGGAGCCGCGCGCGGGCGCTACTCGATGACAAACAGGGGCTGCCCGTATTCGACCGGCTCGGCGTTCTCCACCAGGATCGCGGCAATGGTGCCCGCCTTGTCCGCCTCGATCTGGTTGAGCATTTTCATCGCCTCGATGATGCACAGCGTGTCGCCGGCATTGACCTGGGAGCCGACCTCCACAAAAGCTGAGGTACCCGGCGACGGCGCCCGGTAAAAGGTGCCGACCATGGGAGAGGCCACGGTGTGGCCCGGCGGAATCTCGGGCTGGGCCGGTCCGGCGTCCACGGCAGGTGCCGGCGGCGCCCCAGGGGCGGCCATGGGCACCCCGAACGGCATGCCCATTTGGGCGGGGGTAAACATTTGCGGGGTTGAATTCTGGCGACTGATGCGTACCGATTCCTCGCCCTCGTGAATCTCGATTTCCGCGACGCCGGATTCTTCCAGCAATTCGATGAGTTTCTTGACCTTACGAATGTCCATTGTCGTCCTGCAGGCGTGTGAATGCGCGCGAGTATAGCGCGACTTGCAGAGAAATGTCAGCTAAATGCGCCGAATTTCGCCGAAGGACAGTTCTTATGTGCTGTTGTCGTCAAGATACGACAGCGCCGCCTGCAGCGCCAGATCGTAGCCGATCGGACCCAGGCCGCTGATCACACCTACGGCGATATCCGAGAAATAGGAATGCTTGCGGAAATCCTCGCGGGCGTGGACGTTGGAGAGGTGCACCTCGATGAAGGGTATCCG
>JAJDOI010000109.1 GCA_022340245.1 Thiogranum sp. | reverse complement strand
TACCGCCCGCCGCGCCGACGGCAGCGAATTTCCCGCCGAACTGGCAATCGACGTAGCCCAGGGCGCGGAAGGCGAGATCTTCATCGGCTACCTGCGCGATATCACCGAACGCCGGGAAGCCGAGGAAAACCGCCAGCGACTCGAGGCGCAGTTGCGCCAGGCGCAGAAAATGGAGGCCATCGGGCAACTGACCGGCGGCATCGCACACGATTTCAATAACATCCTCACCGCGATGCTGGGCTATGTCGCGCTTGCCGAGGAACACATCGCACCCGCCAGGGATGAAAAACTTGCCAGGTACCTGAACCGCGCACATCGCTCCGGTCAGCGGGCCCGCGACCTTATCCAGCAGATGCTCACCTTCAGTCGCGGGCAGAGTGGCGAGCCGCGGCCCGTGGCGCTCGGACCACTGATCAGTGAATGGGTGAAACTGCTGGAATCCACGCTGCCATCGAGCGTGGAGATCGCATGTGAACCCGACCCGCAGCTGCCCGCGACCATGCTCGATCCGATGCACGGCGAACAGATACTGATGAACCTGTGCATCAACGCGCGTGATGCGATGCAGGGACACGGCAGGCTGAGTATCCGCCTGAATCAGGCTTCCCATGCCCATGCGGTGTGTGCTTCCTGCCGCCAGCCGGTGCGGGGCGACTTCATCGAACTGGTTGTCACTGACACCGGCGACGGCATTCCGACCGAAATCCAGGACCACATTTTCGAGCCTTTTTATTCCACCAAGGAAGTCGGTCAGGGCAGCGGCATGGGCCTGGCAATGGTCCACGGTATCGTGCACGACTATGGTGGCCACCTGCTGGTCGATACCCGGCCGGGCGAAGGCAGCAGTTTCCGGATTCTACTCAAGCCGCTGGACGATGCAGCACCGGTGACCACCGCCGAGGACCTTGGGGCAGGACTGCCAGCCGGTATGCTCCAAGGGCGTGTTCTGCTGGTGGACGACGAGCCCGCGGTCAGCGAGTTCATGCAGGACCTGCTGGAAAACTGGGGACTGGCCGTCACGGTTTTCAATAACGGCGTGGCTGCCTGCCAGCGCTTTTCCGACGATCCCTACAATTTCGACCTGGCGATACTGGACCAGACCATGCCGAAGATGACCGGCCTGCAGGCAGCCCGGCATCTGCTCAAACTGCGACCCGACCTGCCCGTGGTCCTGTATACCGGGTACACCGCGGAAGTCTCGGAAAACCTTGTCAAGCGTGAAGGTCTCCGCGCCCTGGTCAAGAAACCCATCGATACCGCTGCACTGCACGAACTCGTCAAGCAGTTACTGTCGGAGTCAGCGCGCAGCTGACCTGCCGCAAACCACCCGCCTCTGCCGGCGCCCGCCGGACCTGTTACCAAAGCGAAACAATCGGACTACAAACGCCCCCTGATCGGCGGTCATCCTGATACAAGCTGCACCTAAGCTTTCTCTCAACGGCGCCCGGTAACCAGGTCACCGCCGCAAACCACCGACCCACCGACAGATACGGAGCAACATCATGACTGTACAGAGCAGCATCGACTACCAGACAGATACCCAGCGCTATGCCCGGTGCATCGAGGTTTCCAAGCGCATCCGCTGGGAGATCGAAAAAGACGTGATCCGCGGGCGCTCGTTCGACCAGGCGCAGAAATTCCTGCCGGACGGCCTGGCGAAAGTCGGGGAACTCGATTTTCTCACCGGCGCGGAAAAGCGCCTGTTGAACCAGGTTCAGGGACGCACCTACGCGAACATATTCGGGCTGGTGGAGCGCTTCATCAACGCCAAGGTGCTGGAAGTGAGCCGCGACCACTGGCTCGGCAATCAAACCGCGCTCGAGGCCCTGATCCGCTTCAGCGACGAAGAACTCAAACACCAGGAGATGTTCCGCCGGATCGACCGCCTGATGGATGACGCCATGCCCGACGGCTATGTGTTCACACCGCAACCGAACGACGTGGCTGCCGCGGTGCTGTCCAAGTCCACCTGGGCGGTACTGGGTCTGACCTGTCACATCGAGCTGTTCACCCAGGCACACTACAAGCAGAGCATCGAACCGGATAGCGAGCTGTCGGAGTTGTACAAGGACGTCTTCCTGTTCCACTGGCGCGAGGAATCGCAGCATGCCGTGCTCGACGAGCTGGAATGGCGGCGTGAAAACGAGCGCCTGAGCGAGGGCGAGCGTGACCAGGCCGTGGATGACCTCATCGACCTCGTGGTGGCGGTTGACGGCATCCTGCAGATGCAGAGCGACGCGGATGCAAACTATTTCTGCATGATCGCCGGGCGCAGCTTCGCGACAGTCGAACGGGAGCGCATCAGGCAAAGCCTGCTGCGTGCCTACCGCTGGCAGTACATCCTCTCGGGTGTGCAGGGACCACGCTTTTCCAGCATTCTCGGCAGTCTGGTGACCGACCAGCAGGCCGAGCGCATCACCAATGCGCTGGCGACATTGATCTGATCCGCGTTTACACACAGGAGAACTATCATGGCTACAAGCTGCCCTTTGAATTTCGACGTGGGCTACCTGCGCGACCAGGTACGCGCGACCTATGAGCAGGTCGCCCGCGATCCCGTCGGCCCCTATCACTTCCACCGAGGCCCGGAGTATGCGTGCGATTTCCTCGGCTATGACCGCGACGAACTCGCATGCGTGCCCACACTCAGCAGCGAGCGTTTCGCCGGTGTCGGCAATCCGCTGGCCATCGGACCGGTGACGCCGGGCATGACTGTACTGGACCACGCCTGCGGCGCCGGCACCGACCTGTTGATCGCCGCTGGACGGGTCGGACCAAGCGGCCGGGCAATCGGCGTCGACATGACCCCGGCAATGGTCGAATGCGCGCTGGCGGCGGCCAAACAGGCCGACCTCGAAGATATCGTGGAAGTCCACCAGGGCTTCTACGAGGACCTGCCGCTTGCAGACGCGAGCGTCGACCTGGTGATCTCCAATGGCGTGCTGAATCTGTCCCCAGACAAACACCGGGTGCTGGGCGAGGTGTTTCGCGTACTCAAGCCCGGCGGTCGACTGTACCTGGCGGATGTCGTGATACAACGCGAACTGACGCCCGAGGCGCGTAGCAACCCCGACCTTTGGGCGGCCTGTGTGGCCGGGGCCCTTGTCGAGTCGGAACTGCAGACGCTGGCAACCGCGACCGGATTCATCGACACACGCGTGGTGCAGCGCTTCAACTGCTTCTACGACACCACGGCTGAAACCAAGGTCGCCAAAGATCTGTTCATTCAGTCGGTGAACTTTTTCGCGCGCAAGGCAGGTGTCTCATGATTCCCCGCAGAGACCTGGACTGGTGGTACTGGCTGGCCACCGACCTGCTGTTGATTGCCGGCCTGGCGGGCTCGCGGTGGGGCATGCTGCCGGTTATCGGCCTGACGCTGGTTCAGGTGGTGCACTACCTCGCGCGGGAAAGGCGGGTGACGGCCTTCCCGGTCCAGGTCAGGGCCGGTTACCTGCTACTGCTGGTGGCGGGGCTGTTCCAGCCGCTGGTCTTCATCCACTGGATACAGCTCGCGGGGACCACGGCAGTCGTCACCGTCGCTTACTGCCCGCTGGCGCGTATCCTGGCACTGATGCCCTGGAACCGGGACCAGCCGCTGACCCTCAGTTTTGTCCGCAAAACCGTCTTCTCGCCGCCGGTGGCCGGGAGCATCCTGGGCGCGCAGCCGGGAGAATAACCACCACAACAGCGGTGTCCCGGTACGCACCGGGCCACCGCGCGTTGCGCGGCCCGCTCCCCGATCTGGTGCAGCAAAAGTCTGTCTGTTTCCATTTGGTGACAACCCGCGCCCCACGCAAGCACGAGCGAAAACAACGATAATTTTTAAGATCAATATCTTACAGCAACTGCATGAGACCTGGCCTGATTCCTGCCTTACTGACAGTAGACAGATCTGCCGGGAGCAGGCGAGAGATGCGCTTTTCATTCATTA
Source organism: Thiogranum sp. (assembly GCA_022340245.1). GTDB lineage: Bacteria > Pseudomonadota > Gammaproteobacteria > DSM-19610 > DSM-19610 > Thiogranum. Next base: position 30,395 of record JAJDOI010000109.1, on the reverse strand, counting down.
AACGGACCTTGTTGCGCCGCACTGCCCCCCCGGCTCAGACTGCGATGGCGACCACCACACGTCCACTCAAGGACCTGGGCCGCAGCGTTCAGGACGCCATCGACTGGAATACGCACAACCGCGAGCGCCGCAAGCGGCTGGGGCTGGAGTAGCCCGGGCTAACGGCGTCAAGTTATCTGTTTATTGCGGGAACCCTGAAGCCGGTGGACCAGTCAAAGGGAAATGAGTATGAAGATCACAGACACCGAACTGCACGCCTTTGTCGACGGCCAACTGGCCGGCGAAGAGCGCGCTTGCGTACTTGAGGAAACCGCAACGTCGGCACAGCTCGCCGCCCGCCTCGACGAACTGCAAAATCTGAAGCAGCTGGTACAACTGGCCTTCCGGGACGTCGACTGCCCGGCAGCGCGCAGCGCTCGCCGGCAACCCGACGAGCAACACCCGGACACGGCAACTGTCGTCGGTACCGATCTGACGACCAGACGTTGATAGACGCGGTGCGCGGGCGGGTGGGACACCCGCGCCCGGTTCAGCGCCCTCTGACCGCCGCCGCGCCGGCAGCACCCAGGGTAAAATAGAACGTCGCACCCTCGGCCCGGATACTGCCACCGTGGCGCTTGACGATGCGCTGGACGATCACCAGGCCGATACCGGTGCCTTCGAACTCGTCCCCGTGCAACCGCTGAAACGCGCCGAACAACTTGTCCGCGTATTGCGTATCGAAGCCGACACCGTTGTCACTGACGTAGTAGCCTATCTGGCCGTCGATCACCTTGCGGCCGAACTCGATGCATGCACCGTCCCTTTTACTGGTGTATTTCCAGGCATTGCCCAGCAGATTCTCCAGCATGATGCGCAGCAGTCACCGGTCACCGACATGGCGGGCCTGACGATAACATCGACTGTCCGCTCCGGCGCTTGCTGTTTCAGCGATTCGACCACCTCCATCGCCAGTTGCGAGAGATCCACCTCTTCAATTTTCATGCCGTGGCGCGACAGCCGGGACAAGTGCAACAGATCATCGATAAGCTGGCCCATGCGCCGCGAAGCGGCCATGATGCGCGTCAGATATTCCCGGCCCTCCTCATTGAGGGATTCATCCTGATCCTCCAGCAGCAACTGGCTGAAACCGTTGATGCTGCGCAGCGGCGAGCGCAGATCGTGCGACACGGAATAGCTGAAAGACTCCAGCGCCTCGGTGCGCTCGGCCACCAGCTTCTCCAGGTTGTCACGGTAGTTACGGATTTCGCGTTCGGCGCACTTGCGTTTGCTGATGTCGATGAACGCCACCACGGAACCCTCGGCCTCGCCGTCGGCCCGAATCGGGTGTGACCACCATTCCACCGGGATGGCGCGGCCATCGGCCGACCAGAACATGTCCTGATCGGAATGGCCGACCTTGTCGGAAACCGACTGCGCCCGACTTCAATCCGTTTGCGCACAGCATTGATAATCCCGATCATATAACGTTCGGTCACGCGCACAAACAGCCAGTCTGGCAGCGCACCCCCGGGGTCCACGTGAATGGTGTACACCGCGTCACAGCCCGCATGGTCAGCAAGCGCCTCGAGATGCCACGACCCGCTGAAGGCGGCGGGCAGCAGGGCGTCTGTTGATGACAGCGACGCCGAACGAGCCTTGTCGAGTTGCCAGCCGACATCGATGACCCCCGCCCCCGGGACATGCAGATCATCGACCACCTTGATAATGTAGTGCCGGTCGGTGACCGGCAAGGGAAACCCCAGTCGCTGGTAGACCCAGGTTGCCCGGTTATCCCGCTCGACGACACGACTTTCACTGACCGACGGAATGAACCCGGCGAAATGGTCATAGTCCGAGATCACGCGAAACACATCGCTGACCGGTGCACTGAAATGCGTCCGGCCACGCACTGCGGGAATGTCCGAGCCTTCAACCGGTTGCCGATAGATCTCGACACCGTCGACCTGGCGCACGCGTGTCCACTCCCCCGCCGCGGCGCTTGCCAGGGGCGCGGCAACACCGCTGGACACCAGCCAGCAGGCACTCCAGAGGAGCAGTCGCACCAGGCGGGTTTCACACATGGCGGAGCCCTTACTGGCAAGTGCTGGCATAAATGCGTTGCCTCTGAATGAACGCCGGGCGTCAATTATGCGGTCCGTCCTTGAAGGTAGACCATCCTGTGCCATGCTTAACGGGCAAACCACAGGGACGCCAACATGAACCGACTCATCGCACGGCAATCTCCGCTGGTTCTCGCACTGACAGGCATTTTGTTCGCCGGGTTTGTTCTGTTTGCCCCGGGACTGCCGGCGACGCCCGCAACGCGCATTATCCCCGTGAAAATGGGGGATTACCGGTTCAAGCCGGACACGATCAGGGTACAGACCGGGGAAACCGTTCAGCTGGAACTCACCAATACCGACAGCCTGACGCCACATAATTTCACCCTGAAAGCCGAGGCCGCCGGACTGAACGTGGATACCGAGGTCAGCGCCGGCAAGACCGAGGTCGTGGACATCACACCGCGGGCGCCCGGTAGCTACAAGTTTTACTGTAACAAGAAGTTGATCTTCATGAAGAGTCATCGGGACCGTGGCATGGAAGGCACCCTGGTCGTGGCGCCGGCCGGTTCGGAGTAGACCATGCGCGTCCTGCTGGTATCGGCGAACCGCGAGCGGATACCAGACCCGATTTTTCCGCTGGGCCTGGCCTATGTGGCCGCAGCTGCGCGGCAGGCCGGTCACGAGGTAGCCGTGGCGGATCTCTGTTTCGGCCGTGCGCCCTTGCGGACCCTGACCTGCCGGGTCAGGTATTTCCAACCCGATATCGTCGGTCTGTCCCTGCGCAACGTCGACAACGCCGCGTATCCCCTCACGGTCGACTATCTCGATCAACACCGCGCCGTGGTGGGCGCCCTCCGCGCCGCCACGACGGCACCCGTAGTGCTCGGCGGCTCCGGTTTTTCTATTATGCCGCAAGCCTACATGCAGGCTCTTGACGGCGACTGGGGTATCGCGGGCGAGGCAGAAGTCGCCTTCCCCGGGCTGCTGGCAGCACTGCAAAATGGCCGTGAGCCTGACGGGGTCGCGGGTCTTTACGGGCGCGATGGTCCCGTCGCTGGGTCCGGTGGCCTGCCGGCACCGCACATACGCCGGCGCGGCTGGCATGACGGGCTGTGGCCTGCCCGGGACCTGCTCGATTACCACCGCTACATCCGTCGGGGTGGCGCGGGCAACGTCCAGACCAAGCGTGGCTGTGTGTTCAAGTGCAGCTATTGCACCTACCCGCTGCTCGAAGGGAACCGCTTCCGCACCCGCGACGCCACCGATGTCGTCGATGAGATCGAGGCCTTGATGCAGGACTATCGCCCTCACCCGATTTTCTTTGTTGACTCGATTCTCAATTTCCCGCGCGGGCATGTGGAATCCATCTGTGAAGAGATCCTGCGCCGCGGCGTGAAAGTGCGCTGGAGCTGTTACGCCACTCCGGTCAAACTCGACCGCCACCAGGCACAACTCATGGCAGCGGCCGGTTGCGACGGCATCGAGCTTGGCACCGACGCCGTCGATGACGAACAGCTGGCCCGGCTGGGCAAGTCTTTCGACGCGCAAACCGCCGAACGAGCGAACCGCTACTGCCTGGAAGCCGGCTTGCGCGTCTGCCAGACGCTGATCTTCGGTGCCCCGGGTGAAACAAGGGCCAGCATCCGCGCGACCTGCACCGCGCTGCGGCGCATGAACCCGACTGCAGTGGTCGCCATGACCGGGGTGCGCCTGTACCCGGGAACACCTTTGACCAACAGCCTGATCGAGCAGGGCCGAATTGCGGAAAGCGCCGTCGGGCTGCTGCCGGCGTTCTACGTGGAACCCGACGTCGCCGATTTTCTGCCGGGCTATCTGCAGCGGCAGGCCTATGCAGCGGGCAATTGGGTACTGCCCGGTCTCGCCGCACCCATTCTGCCCGGCAGCCAGCGTCTGTTACGTCGCCTCGGTATCTCCGGACCGCTTTGGCGACTGCTGCAGAACCGATGGATGCATGTCATCAACCGTACCCGGTTTCGACGCCCCAATACGAGCTGGGGCGTCCCTCACCCAAAAAGGAAAGTCGTATGAAAACACTATCGTTTGTCCCCACCGAAACCTATCGTGAGTCCATGGGGCAGTTACTGGTGTTGTACACACAAGTGGACCGCCTGATCATGGAAATCTGCGCCGAGCGTATCGCCAGCGCGCCGGACGAAGACGCCAGGCTGTCGCTCGCCAAGCAGGTCGGCGATGAGAGCCGCCATGTTGCGATCCAGCGCCGCTGGATGGCGCAGTTCGGCACCGACACAACGCCCGTGATCAGTCCGGACCAGGAGGAAATGATCCGGCAGCATTTTCGCGGACTGCCGTGGCTGGAATTCCTGGCCGACATGTATCTTTGCGTTGAGGCGCTGGGCAGCGAAGCGGTGGAAAACATCGTACCGCTCGCCGATCCCGGCACCCGCGAGTCACTGCATGTACCGCTGAGCGACGAGCAGGACCACATCGCATTCGGTGTAAACCGGTTAAGACAGGAACTGGCTGCACTCCCGGTTGCACAACGTGCAGCTTTTCTCGCCGCAATCCCGGCACGCATCGATCGCCTTACCGATGCATTCCACGGTCTGGGGCTGGATGTCGCGCACCTGTTCGAGAACGTGGGCGCAGACTACCTCGCCTTGTGTGATGCGGTGCTGCAACGACGCGACCAAGTCCTGAATCAGGTCGCGGCCTGATACCCCCGACAGCGTCCACCGCGGCAACCGCCGGTGGTACTGCGACCCGAAAGACCGGGCCAACACCATCGCTGGCCCGGTCAACTTCAGCCTAACCATCCTTTCCCGCTAAACGCCAGGTCCCGGAGCCGCATGCACCCCGGCACGCTGACCGCGCGGACGCAACTCAGCGACATCGGCAAGCGCCACCTCGAGGCCGAAGGGCCTGATTTCCCCCAGTTGATCCGCGCGTACGCCGGCGGGCTGTGAGACAATTCCGGCAGCCGTCGGGGCGATGAACCCACCGGGCGGCCACTGACGCCAATAATCAACAAAGGATCGAATTGCATGGATCTACTGCTGTTGCTGAAAGCCTTCATCCTCGGTGTGGTGGAAGGCTTGACCGAGTTCCTGCCTATCTCCAGCACCGGTCACCTGATCGTGGTCGGCGACCTGCTCAACTTCAACGACGAGGTCGGCAAGGTGTTCGAGGTGGTCATCCAGCTGGGGGCAATCCTGGCGGTGTGCTGGGAATACCGGGTGCGGCTGACCGGCGTGGCGGTACGTCTACCTTCCGACCCGGCCGCCCGGCGCTTCGTCTCCAACCTTATCATCGCCTTCCTGCCTTCGGCGGTGGTAGGACTGGCCTTCATCAAGGTGATCAAGGGCTACCTGTTCAATCCCTTCTCCGTGGCCATCGCCTTCATCGTCGGCGGCGTCGTCATCCTGCTGGTGGAAGCCCGCAGCCGCAGGGTGCTGGTCGAGTCCGTCGACGACATGGATTGGCGCGATGCGCTGAAGGTGGGCTTCGCCCAGTGCTTCGCACTCATTCCGGGCACGTCGCGCTCCGGCGCCACCATTATGGGCGGCATGATCTTCGGCCTGTCGCGCCAGGCGGCCACCGAGTTTTCCTTCTTTCTGGCGATCCCCACCATGTTCGCGGCGACCTTCTATGACCTGTTCAAGCACTGGGATCTGCTGCACGCCCACGACTTCGGCACCTTCGCCGTGGGCTTCATCACCGCCTTTGTGTCCGCCTTCTTCGCCGTGCGCGGGCTGCTGCGCTATATCGCCCACCACAGCTTCGCGGTGTTCGCGTGGTACCGCATCGTCTTCGGACTGGTGCTGCTGTGGTACTTCCGGGAGACCCTGTTCCAGGCCGTGGGCTAGTTGACCCGCTATATACGCCGCGCCACAAGTGCGCAGGCAGCTCGCCTGCCGATCAGTCAGTCAGCAATGCAGTGACCAGGCCGGCACTGATCCAGCCCTTCAACAGCGCTGCGGCGTGCGCGGCGACTTGCCCGGGATCAATCCATTCACACAAGCCTTCGCAGAGTTCGGCGAAACGGGCGCCACTGCACCAGGCATCTATGGCCCAGCTTTCGTCAACGCTCAGGGAGCGCCAGTGAATATCCAGGTCCTGGCGCCACATCAGCCAGCCTGATGGAACGTCACCCGCTCGGGGCGCGGGCGGCTCCGTGTCGTTGTCCAGCGCCAGCCAGATCGAGGCTACATTCCATGTCAGATCCAGGCGCCGCAGCGCCGGGTGGGCGCGAAGGCGCAGGTCGGCCCATGACTCGGCGGGGATGGCGGCGATCGCCGCAGGCGCCAGGGGCGTGGCGTCAGGGGCGTCGAAGACTTCGCCCTGGGCCCACTCGAACGCGGCCATTTCGGCGAGCAAAGGCTGACCGGACCAGGGCGGTGTGGACGCCAGAAAGTCTGCCATGTACTGGCCCAGCCAGCGCAGCGAAGGGTGGCGCGAGGGATAACGGCTGATATAGGCACCGGCGAGCGCCTGAAACTGCGTGTCCCCCACACATGCCGCCAGCTTGCGGTAGTCACCTTCCAGGACATCCAGCAGGCGCAGGCGATACGCCTGGACATAGATATCCAGGCGCCGGGCGGCGCCGGCTTCCGGTGTACTGACGAGCTGAGCATTGATGCCCGTCGATCCGGCCATCAGGGCTGACTGGAAATCCCGCTGCAGCGCGCGCAGTGGCATCAGGCTGCCGAAGCTTTCAGGATAGGCGCAGCGATCTGTCGCGCCCGATCGAGTTCCGCCAGCAACTCGGCCAGCGGCGGGATGTTGTCGTCACGCTCGATCATGGTCGATACAGCGCCGAACCGGCGCACCGCGGCGGCGTACAGCGCCCACACCGGGTCGATCACCGGCTGGTCGTGGGTATCGACAATGATGCGGTCATGCCAGGTGTGTCCGGCCAGGTGAAACTGCATGACGCGCTGCGGTTCGATAGCGTTCAGGTAAGCCATCGGGTCAAAGCCGTGATTGTGACTGCTGACGTAAATATTGTTGATATCCAGCAGTATCAGGCAATCGGCGGCCTCCGCCACGGCGCCCAGAAACTCCCACTCGGTCATCTCCGATGCCTGGTAGCTCAGGTAGCTGGAAACATTTTCCAGCAGGATGCGCCGGCCGAGATAGTCCTGCACCTGCATGACCCGCTCGGCGACATGGCGCACCGCCTCGTCCGTATAAGGCAGGGGCAGCAGGTCGTGCAGGTTGCGGCCGTCGACGCCGGTCCAGCACAGGTGGTCCGACACCCAGTGCGGTTCGACGCGTGCGACGAGCGCCTTGAGCTCGCGCAGGTAGTCCCGGTTCAAGGGGTCGGTGCTGCCCACCGACAGCGACACGCCGTGCATCACCATCGGGTAGTCGGCGCGTATGCGGTCGAGAAAATGCAGCGGTTTGCCGCCGCCGACCATGTAGTTTTCCGAGAGAATCTCGAACCAGTCCACCGGCGGACGTTCGTCCACCACACTCTGGTAATGATCCGTTCTCAGACCCAGGCCGAAACCAAGGAACGGGCGTCCGGCGTCAGTTGCGTATTCCGGCATGCTGTCTTCCGCGCTATTCAGTAACACCGGCACCCGCACTGCACGGGTACCGGTGTTGGTCGTCTGCGCACCGGCCACGGTGCGCCTGCCTTTACTTGGACTCGAACTTGCCACCCAGCTGGTCGCAGGTGGCCTTGTCGACGACCACGAACCCGTGGCCCTTGCAAGCGTTGTGGCCCTTGCACTTGTTCTCGGCCGAGGCGCAACTGCTCTTGCCCTTGCAGGCATTGACGCCGACACAGTGGCCCGTGGTCGAATCGCCGGCTGAAGCCGTCATGGGCGCTGCGGCGAACATGGCGGCGGCGGCCGTCGCCAGGGCAATACCGGTAAGTTTGCTTGCTGTTTTCATGGATCACTCCTCGTTTGTCATCAGTGGGAATTGGCCGGTAACCGCGAACACGGGGCGGTACCGGGTACGGCAACAGCCGTCTAACCGCAGAGCATAGTGCGCACCGCACTTCACAAGGTCGTCCCGAAAAGATCACATTTGTGTCACAACGGCAGGTGACACTGGTGCAGGGGTAAGGTCACTGAGCGCGGCAAATCCCGGTCTAGTTCCAGGCAGAAGACAGACGTGGCGCGAAGCGCGGGTTAGACCTGTAACGCCGGGTGACAGCAACAACCCCGACCGCGAGTTGACACCCAGGAATGATTTGTGGTCAATGCGTTGAAATTATGCCAACATGGAACGCGCGCTCAGAATGAAGGATCTCGACGACGCCCCACCATCTCCATGCGATTCAAGCTGAAAAATGGTCTGAATATCCCCATCTCAGGGGCTCCCGAACAGGTGATGGATGCGGGTGCGGACGTATCCCGAGTCTCCCTGCTGGGGGCTGATTATCCGGGGCTGAAACCGGTCCTGGCCGTCGAGGAAGGTAACCGGGTCGCACTCGGCCAGACGCTGTTTACCGACAAGAATCACCCCCAGGTTTCCTATACCTCACCGGCGAGCGGTGTCGTCTCACGGATCGTACGCGGCTACCGGCGGGCGCTCGAGGGCGTCGAGATCCGCGTCGGCGGCGACGATGAACTGCGCTTCGACAGCTACCCGCCCGAGGAACTGGAGGCACTCACGGCCGCCCAGGTTCGCGATCTCCTGCAGCGCAGCGGCCTGTGGACAGCACTGCGCACCCGACCGTTCAGCCGGGTGCCCCCTGCGGATGGCGTACCGCAGTCCATCTTCGTCACAGCCATGGACAGCAACCCGCTGGCGGCCGATCCCCGCGTGGTAATCTCCGCCTACCGAGCGGATTTTATGCACGGTCTGCAGATCATCCAGCAACTCACCGACGGCAGCGTATGGATCTGCACGGGCACCGGTGCGGATATCCCCGTGCCGAACGGGACCCGTTTCAAAACGGCGGTTTTCCAGGGCCCCCACCCCGCCGGGCTACCCGGAACCCATATTCACTATCTGAACCCCGTGAGCCTGACGCGGAGCGTCTGGTATTTGAACTATCAGGATGTCATCGCCATCGGGCGGCTGTTCACCAGCGGCCGGCTCTGGGTGGAACGGCTGGTGGCCATTGGCGGTCCTGCGGTCAGACGACCCAGGCTGCTCAGGACGCGGCTCGGTGCCGACCTCGCGGAATTGTTGCGGGACGAACTCATCGAAGCGGAGGTTCGGGTCATCTCGGGCTCGATCCTTGCCGGTCGCCGAGCGGCGGACGCAGCGGCATTTCTGGGTCGTTATCATCTTCAAGTATCCGTGTTGCGAGAGGGTCGCGAACGGGAATTTCTCGGTTGGCTGGCGCCGGGACTGAACAAGTTCTCTGCCTCTAATGCCTACCTGTCCGCCTTTTTCCCCGGACGCAAGCTGGCGATGACGACGACGCAAAACGGCAGCCCCCGGGCGATGATTCCCGTGGAGGCATATCAGCGGGTGATGCCCCTGCGCCTGTTGCCGACCCAGTTACTGCGAGCAATCCTGGTAGGTGATACTGTCGCGGCCCAGGAACTCGGTTGTCTGGAACTCGATGAAGAAGACCTGGCCCTGTGTTCCTTCGTCTGCCCGAGCAAGTACGACTACGGCCCCGCCCTGCGGGAAACGCTCAACCGCATTGAGAAAGAGGGCTGATGCGCTCACTACGCCGCTACCTGGACCGACTGCAGCCGCTGTTCAGGCGTGGCGGCCGTTTCGAACAGTTCAGCGCCGTGTTCGAAATGATGGACACGCTGCTCTACACCCCTGCCGATGTCACGCGCGACGCCCCCCATGTACGCGACGCCATGGACCTCAAGCGCCTGATGATTTTCGTGGTGCTGGCGGTCACACCCGCGGTCCTGGTCGGTATGTACAACACCGGCTACCAGGCGAACCTGGCCATGGGGCAGCTTGGTCTGAACGCGGTGCCGGGCTGGCGCGGCGACCTACTCGGCCTGTTGGGCATCGGCTTCTCGGCCCACAGCATCTGGTCCTGCCTGGTGCACGGCCTGCTGTATTTCCTGCCGGTCTACCTGGTCACCCTGGTTGCCGGTGGCCTGTGGGAAGTGTTATTCGCGGCGGTGCGCAATCACGAGGTCAACGAGGGTTTCCTGGTAACCTCCATGTTGTTTGCCATGACTCTGCCGCCGACCATACCGCTGTGGCAGGTAGCCATCGGCATTTCCTTCGGCGTCGTGATCGGCAAGGAAGTGTTCGGCGGCACGGGCAAGAATTTCCTCAATCCCGCGCTCACCGGCCGGGCGTTCCTGTTCTTCGCCTATCCGGGGAACATGAGCGGTGACGCTGTGTGGACGGCGGTGGACGGTTATACCGGTGCCACGCCGCTGGCGCTGGCCGCCGCGGGCGGCTTGCCGGAGCTGCACGCCCACGGCATCAGCTGGGCACAGGCCTTTCTGGGCCAGATCGCCGGTTCCCTGGGCGAAACCTCCACGCTGGCCTGTCTGCTGGGCGCGGGCATGCTCGTGGTCACCCGCATTGCTTCCTGGCGGATCATGGCCGGCGTCTTCTTCGGCATGGTCGGGACGGTGCTGCTGTTCAACACCTTCGGGAGCGATGCCAACCCCTTGACCGCGCTGCCCTGGTACTGGCATTTCGTCCTCGGGGGATATGCCTTCGGCATGGTGTTCATGGCCACCGATCCGGTAACGGCCGCGATGACCGACGCCGGGCGCTGGGTCTTCGGCGTACTCATCGGCGCCATGGTGGTCCTGATCCGGGTAGCCAACCCTGCCTTTCCCGAAGGGATGATGCTCGCTATCCTGTTTGCCAACGTCTTCGCGCCACTCATTGACTACGCGGTAGTACGGGTACATGTCAGAGCCAGAGCACGACAAACCGACTGAGTCGGGAGCCACATCCGCCAACGATGGCGTGGGCCGCACCCTGGTGGTGGCGCTGGTGCTGTGCGTCGCCTGCTCTCTCGTGGTTTCAACCGCGGCGGTGGGTCTGCACCCGCTCCAGGAGGCCAATCGGGAACTGGACCGGCAGCGCAATATCCTGCTCGCTGCGGGACTCTATACCCCCGAACGCAAGGTGGCCGATCTTTTCGACCGTGTAGAGACACGCTGGGTGGACCTGTCGAGCGGGCGTTTTGTCGATCCCCCGGACCGGGATGCACGCGAGGAGCGGATCAGCATTCCCCCGGCACGGGACATCGCCGGTATCAAGACCCGCCCGCGCTACGTCGAAGTGTACGTGGTGCCCGGGGACGGGGCGCTGCACTCGATCATTCTGCCCATCTGGGGGCTGGGTCTGTATTCGACACTGCACGGCTACCTCGCCCTTGCGGGCGACGGTGACACCGTCCAGGGCATCCGCTTTTACGAACACGGTGAAACGCCGGGTCTGGGCGGTGAAGTGGACAACCGCCGCTGGCTGGATCTCTGGCCGGGGAAACACATCTATGCAGACGGCAGTGAACCACGCCTGAGGCTGGTGAAAGGCGGTGTCGACCCGAACGCCGGTGATGCCGCCTATGCGGTGGACGCCCTGACCGGGGCCACGCTCACCAGCCGGGGCATCAGCCGGATGTTGCAGTACTGGTTCGGTGACGACGGTTACGGCCCGTTCCTCGCGGGCCTGCGCAAAGGGGAACTCTGATGCAAGCAGAAGCAAAAAAAGCACTGTTCGACCCGCTGGTGGACAATAATCCCGTGGCTCTGCAGATCCTCGGCATCTGTCCCACACTGGCGGTCACCACCAAGCTTTCGACAGCGTTCACCATGGCCATCGCCCTGACCCTGGTGCTGGCGTTTTCCAACCTGTCCATCAGCCTGATCCGCCGGCACATCCCCAACAGCATCCGCATCATCGTCTACATGGTCGTGATCGCCTCGCTGGTGATCGTGGTGGACCAGTTCATCAAGGCCTTCGCCTATTCGATCAGCAAGCAACTCTCGGTGTTCGTCGGCCTGATCATCACCAACTGTATCGTGCTCGGCCGCGCCGAGGCCTTTGCCTCGAAACAGCCGCCTGTCCTGAGTTTCCTCGACGGGATCGGGCACGGTCTCGGTTTCAGCCTGGTATTGATGGTCGTGGGGACGGTCAGAGAGTTGCTGGGTTCGGGCACACTGTTCGGCCAGACCGTCCTGCCACTGACCAGGGATGGCGGCTGGTATCAGGCCAATGGCATGATGCTGCTCGCGCCCACCGCGTTCTTCCTGATCGGGCTGCTGGTATGGGCGGTGCGCACCTGGAAACCGGCTCAGGTCGAGAAGCCCGAATACCGCATCCGCCAGGTGCACCGTACCGAGGCCCTGTGATGAGCGAGTACCTGAACCTGTTCATTCGTGCGACCTTCATCGAGAACCTGGCCCTGACCTTTTTTCTCGGCATGTGCACCTTTCTGGCGATCTCCAAGAAGATCGGCACGGCCATCGGTCTTGGCCTGGCGGTGACGATGGTGCAGACCATCACCGTACCCGTGAACAACCTTATTTATCACTTTCTGCTCAAGCCGGGCGCGCTCGAGTGGCTGGGTTATCCAGATGTGGATCTACGTTTTCTTGGGCTGATCAGCTACATCGGCGTCATCGCCGCGATGGTGCAGATACTGGAGATAGCCCTCGACCGTTTCTTCCCATGGCTCTACAACGCGCTGGGGATATTTCTCCCTCTGATCACGGTGAACTGCGCCATTCTGGGCGGTTCCCTATTCATGGTGGAGCGGGAATACGCCTTCGGCGAGGCGGTGGTGTTCGGTTTCGGCAGCGGCCTGGGCTGGGCTCTGGCCATCACCGCGCTGGCCGGGATTCGCGAGAAATTGAAGTACAGCGACGTTCCCGACGGCCTGCAGGGACTGGGCATCACCTTCATCACGGCGGGACTGATGTCGCTGGGCTTCATGGCCTTCTCGGGCATGCAGTTATGAATACGCGCCGCTCACCGGCGGCATCGGCAGCCGCGAGGCAAACGGCGGGAACAACAATATGATTGTGATCGGTCTCGGGGTGGGAATGTTCACGGCCGTCGTCCTCGCGCTGGTCAGCATCATCCTGCTCGCCCGCGCCTGGCTCGAGCCCGGTGGAGAGGCGCTTATCACCGTGAACAAAGTGAAGACCTTCCGGACATCGGTGGGGGTAAAACTCGCCGACGCCCTGGGGCGGGCCGGGTTGTTCGTTCCCACTGCCTGCGGCGGCGGTGGCACCTGCGGCCAATGCCGGGTAAAGGTACTGGGCAGCGATGAGAATATTCTGCCCACAGAGGCAACCCACATAACGCCCCGGCAGGCCGCCGCCGGGGAACGGCTTGCCTGTCAGGTGACGGTTCGCCACGACCTGTCGGTGGAGGTACCCAGCGAGATCTTCGGCGTAAAGCTCTGGGACTGCACGGTGCGCTCCAACCACAACGTGGCGACATTCATCAAGGAACTGATCCTCGAATTGCCGCCGGGTGAACGCATCGACTTCCGGGCCGGCGGCTACGTGCAGCTGGAGTGCCCGCCCTATTCCCTGAAATATTCCGATTTCGAAATCGAGGAGGAATTTAGGGACGAGTGGGACCGGTACGGGCTGTGGCGGTACGTCGCCGGAACCAAAGAGCCGGCGGTCCGCGCCTATTCCATGGCCAGCTACCCGGATGAAGACGCCATCATCATACTTAACGTGCGCATCGCCACCCCTCCGCCAGGCGCATCACCGACGGTACCGCCGGGCGTGGTGTCCTCTTTCCTGTTCGGGCTCAAAGCGGGTGACAGGCTCCGTGTATCGGGACCCTTTGGGGAATTCTTTGCCAAGGACACCGACCGGGAGATGGTATTCGTGGGCGGTGGCGCAGGCATGGCGCCCATGCGTTCGCACATATTCGATCAGCTCAAACGGCTCGGCAGCGCCCGCCCGATGAGTTTCTGGTATGGTGCCCGCAGTCACCGGGAAATGTTCTATGTCGAGGAGTTCAACCGCCTGCAGAACGACTACGAGAACTTTCGCTGGTCCGTCACGCTCTCGGACCCCAAGCCCGAGGACAACTGGACCGGTTACCGGGGATTTATTCACCAGTCCCTGTACGAACACTATCTGAAAGACCATCCGGCACCGGAAGAATGCGAGTACTACCTGTGCGGACCGCCCATGATGAATACCGCGGTCATCCACATGCTCGACGAACTCGGTGTCGAACCGGAGAACATCATGCTGGATGATTTCGGGGTGGGCGGACGATGATTGAATTCCTGTTCAGCGTCGTTGTCGTGCTGATCGCCTTCGGCGGCATGGCCATCGGCATCCTGGCCGGTCGTGGTCCCATCAAGGGCGGCTGCGGCCGTGGCGAAAGCGCCTGTGATAGCCACTGCGCAAGGCGATGCGAGCATCGTCGCAGAGGCCGGAAAGCCTGAGGAGACGTAATGGACATGGTCAAGGACTATATGTCGGCGAACCTGGTGACCCTGTCACCGTCCATGCCCATCCTTGCCGCGGCTCGGCAGCTGGTCGAATACCGCATCTCCGGGGCGCCGGTGGTGGACCAGCAGGGAAATCTGGTGGGTCTGCTGTCCGAGAAGGATTGCATGCGTATCGCCCTGCACGCGGGCTACCACAGCGAGGCAGCGGGTACGGTCGCGGAATACATGCAGAAGGACGTCAAGACGGTGGACGCGGAGCGGAACATCGTGGACGTGGCCATGATGTTCATCGAGGATGGCTATCGCCGTTACCCGGTGATGATGGACGGCCGGCTGGTCGGGCAGATCAGCCGCAGGGATGTTCTGAAGGCGCTGGCAGTTCTTTCCTGACATTTTTCGGGCGCCCGCCCGGTGCGTGTTGCGGCTTTTACGGAGGTACAAGAAGATGGGTGAGATACTGAGGCCGCCGACCGTGGCGGATTTGATGATCAGGGACGTGCATACGGTACACCCGGACATGAACCTGGACGAGGCGATTGGCTATCTGGTGAAGCATAAAATTCCTTTCGCGCCGGTGGTGGAACGATGCGAGGAGGGCAACGAGCTGATCGGCCTGATCTCGGAAATGGACTGCCTTGGGTATCTTTCCAACGAACTCTTTTATAACAATCCGGACATCAACGTGCGGTCGATGATGCACAAGTTTCCTCTGTGCGCCTCGCCGGAGAGCGATATCTTCGTCTTGGCCACCATCTTCACCCAGCACGTCTACCGGCATCTTCCGGTAGTCAAGGACAAACTCCTGCTGGGCATCATCAGCCGCCATCACGTGCTGAAGGCAATGCATGAATTTTCCATGACAGTATGCCGGGACAAATCAAGGAAGAAGACACACCTGGATCTCCATGAACTCGCTAACCTGCGCTTCATCATCAAATAGTTCGCGCCAGGCGGCCCGCGAGGACGGAGGATCAGCGTCCCGCGCTTTCTGTATCCGCACCTCGACTCATAGAAGGTGGCAAGCTTGTGGATAATGACCCGCACTTCGCACAGCCTGAAGGTCGGGCGCTGGTCCGCGGTGTCGGCCGTCGGGTATCTTGAAGCGCGTGGCACGGTTGCCGGCATCCTCTAAGGGCGGCCGGGTCCCCTGTAAGCATGCACTTCCCGCCTGCCACCCGGCAGAAGGAGACGGGGCTGCACGATCTCATGGTATCGAGAAACTTGCTTCCGCGAATTGTTCTGTGGCTGTGCTGCGCCTCGGGTGCAGCCGTACTGGCTGACGAACTGCCGACGGACGGCGGTCAGCCGCGGAAGGCGCGCAGTGTCCATCAGCTGGCCGCCTACCTTAAGGATGCGCCGCTCGAAGCGCGAGCGGATTTTGCACTGGCGGTACTCTCTGAACTGATCGGAGCCTACAGTCGCGAAACAGTCCAGGCGCGCGCCGCGTTACGGGGCAGTCGCGGCA
Source organism: Thiogranum sp. (assembly GCA_022340245.1). Lineage (GTDB taxonomy): Bacteria > Pseudomonadota > Gammaproteobacteria > DSM-19610 > DSM-19610 > Thiogranum. The sequence continues at coordinate 14,569 of JAJDOI010000109.1, read as the reverse complement.
ACAGGGATCTGTCGCGCTGGGTCCGGGCTGTCGACGGCCTGATACTGGACCTGCAAGGGTTGCTCGATGCGCTCTCGCCCGAGACGCCAGTACAGATCAGCGAGCGTGATGCTGAGACGGTGTATTTGATTGTGGGCGGCAGCCCGGTATTGTTGAACGGGCCAAGAGCAAGCGAGAGAGCGATGCTCGAACAGCGCGTGCTGGAGCGTTTCTGCAGTCGCAATTACTGCGATGACCTGTTCGAGGACGAACTGCCCCACGCAGCGGCTTCGGCGACACTGGAGTCCCTCCCCTTATGGCGGTTCAGCGACCAGGGCGGGCCCGTGTGCGCGAGCGGAGATGGCCTGGAACTCCAGTTCCGCAGCGCATTCGATCTGGGGCATAAGCGCGAAATCTGCTCACGCATGGTCGCCGAGTTGAACAGCCTAATTACAGCATTGCGCACCAACACCAGTGACGGTAAGCCGGTTGAGTGGAAGTATCTGGCAATTAATCCGGACCCGGGGACGGATTTGCAGCGGGTCATCTTTAATGCCGCGGGGGATTATCTGCTGCTGTCGCTACCTTCGCTCTCCGGCGCTCAGCAGTTTTTCAGGGCCTCTCTGCCGTGGGTGGCGGCAAGGGTCGAGGACAGGCGCTACAACCTGGTTATCCTCAATGCGGAAGAAAAACTGGGTTTGCCGGTTGCTGAACCGGAAAATACCGACCCGTGAATACATCCCCCCGGACGGCGCCACGACGCCGGATCCCACCAGGCGGCGCTTGACGCCCGTTACCTTGATCTCAATGTAATCTCAGCCGGGTGTTTCGATGATGAGGGATTCACCAGAGCGGCGGGTGAGTGTGAGCACGACGACCTCCTTGCCGTGCTCGATCTGCTCCAGCATGTCGAACAGCGGATGTGTGTCTGGCAGAGCTTTTACCGAGAACCCGCGCATGTATCGTAATGTCCGGCAGTCTTGCCCCCCACCAGCGAGCGGTTGATACGCCCTACTCATACCAGGCCCCCGGTTCCGCCGGGTCCATATCTGGAAACCCTGGCCGATCCGCGCGGCGGACAGGAAGATGGACGGTAACGTCGGTATCGTGCTGGACAATCTGCTGGCTGGCCTGGCGGCGGCTATGATTTAGGCCGGGAGCAGGACGGTATGGCGACGCGCAAACCGTTCAAGCATGCGCGCTGCCATGGATTGTTCCGAATGGCTGCCTGGCGTCGCTTGATCGAGCCCTCGCTGGTCCAGGAGGTTATTGAGTGGCGCGTCGGACACCGGTAACATCCGGGACACAGGGCACATAATCCAGGGAGTGACAAACATGATCGATCTGGAATCGATCAAGGCCGGTTTGGAGAACGGCGAGTTTACGCTCGAGTACCTGCCCATCGTATCCCTCGACAGTGAGCGCTGTGTCGGTGTTGAAGCACTGGTGCGCTGGCAGCGTCCGGCGGGGGTCATTTTCCCCGATGACTTTGTGCCGTTAATCGAGAATACGCCGCTATCGGGCCTGGTCACCTACTGGGTGATCGACCAGGTTGCGCTGGAACTCGGTGACTGGCTCAGGAACGAGGACAACGTTGAGCTGCATATTAACGTGCCGCCGGAGCTTCTGGGGCGTGGCGGGCTGGAATACGCCGCACAGAAGTCGGGGCTCAGCGACGTCAGGCACAAGGTCGTTCTCGAGATCACCGAGCGCGGGCTCCCGGATCAGCTGGGCCTGCAGGCGCTCGACCTGGCCGCCGGCCAAGGTGTGCGCATCGCGTTGGATGATGTCACCATCGACCCTGCCAACGTGCTGGTGCTGTCGCGCACCCATGCGAACATCATCAAGATCGACAAGTCGGTGTTACTCGACGACCACCAGGGCACGGGCACGCCACGCTGGGCCGAAGCGCTGGGCGTCCTGTTGCGCACCACGGACCTGGGAGTGATTGTAGAGGGTGTGGAGACGGCCGAGCAGATCAGTCTGCTGCGTGCTGCCGGCGTCAAGCAGGCACAGGGCTATTATTTCTCGCCGCCCTTGCCGGCGCAGGAGTTTCTGCACTATTTCGCCCGGCAAGGCTGAGCCTCTCCGCTGGTATCTGCGAGGAAACGTAAGCTTCCCCGTCAAGTAGGCCATTGGGCCTGTTGGCAGGCGTCAATCGACGCTCACCCCGTCACCAGAGTACCGGTACAAAGACCTTGTCACCGAAATCGCTTATCAGCCCTGTTGTCTGTAGCTGCTTGATTAACAATTTGCCATCGACAGGGTCGAGCACGGCAGAGTTACTAATGTGAATGTTGCTTATCAAAACTAAACGCTACTGTATTGACACAGATCATGTTTTTATGCACCATCTCTACACGGATCAGGGAGGTGCTTATGGATCATTCACTAGACTTTGAAGTCCGCATGCCACCGGGTTGGTGGGTTCGCGTGGGGCTGTTCGGCGCAGCGATGTTCAACCTGGGCGTACTGATAGGCGCGCTATTCTGACGACCCCCTGGATTGGCGGGAGCGTCCCTCCCCCACGCCCTCCGCCAGGGATCGGAAAAACGCCTTCTTGGCGGAAGGGTCGGTTGGTGTAGTTTCCGGCAACCGGTTCCGTCCGATGCCTACGATCACAAAGCCACGGGTGTAGATCGGATCGTCCGGTGGCAGCGATCTGATTTTCAGCGGTTTCCGCGATTTCCCAGTCATCGCACTATTCCTTTGGCTCCTTGCGCACGGCTTCGGGCAGCCGATTTTGTTCGAGCCGTCGGTACTGATATTGATAAAGATGTCGTGCGACGTGTCCTTGCCAACCATTACCGGCGAGTTCCCGCCAGTCGATCCGCCTGGCACATCTCACAAGCATCGGCCTCGCATTCCGAGTTATTGTCGAGTTACTGTAAAGTGGTAGCTCACCCGATCCTGGCTGTATTGTCCTCGCCCTTTGTCGGCCAGCATGCGTCACCGCATCCCGCGTTTAATCAGAACGGGGATTCGTCAGGATCGACCGACTGTCCCCACCCATCTGCCTCACTCATGCCGGGGCCGGCCGCCTCCGTTCAGGCTCTGTTCAGGAACCCTTTCCTATAGTCATGACACACAGGGATGCACGATGTGCATCGGGGTCCATCCAGAACAGGTCATTGCGAAGAGGCGTCCCAATGAAGACCTTAACGATTCATGACTGGAAATACAGGTTGAAACTTGTCAGCCGACTGGTGACCGCATGCCTGCTGGTGACACCGGCGGCCGTTCAGGCAAGTCCGCAGGCGCCGACCATTCAGCTGTTTCCGACCACCGTGCTGGAAGAGATCAAGCATACGGGCGACGTCGCCGCGCAGATGGAAACCGGCCTGCAGACCGTCATCGGTCGTCTCGATGAGCAACAGAAACTCTATGTGGAAAGCAAATGCGAGGGGAACGAGGGCGACCCCGGCTGTGAACGCATCGCCAGGCAAATGGGCAAGAGCTATCTGGAGATGCTGACCATCATGGGCGACCGGCTGCCGGAGATGGAGACAGCCGTCAACAACACGTCCGCCAGCCTCCGGAAGCGCTTGCGCAGCGAACTCGGTCAGAAAAAAACCTCCTGGACCCTGCAGGAAATGCTGGTCGATGCACAGTCCGACAACGCAGACAAAGCCGGCCGCCCGGCGCTGCGCGGGCGCTCCGGCATGCGGCTCAGCGATCGCTTCCACCAGTATTACAGACTGGTGGCCCGCTCCGGCGGCGAGGTCAATTCGTCCCTGGCGGTCATCGCCTCGGACATCTATCTGGATATGCAGGAAACCTCCGGCCTGATCGCGCGCACCCGCGACGAGATCAGCCGGGCCACCCTGATGGAGCAGCTGAACCAGTCCTTTGGAACCATTACACCGGAGATGCAGGAAGTGGTAGCGGGGGTGAAATCCATCCTGTTCGGCGAGGACGAGGCACTGATGCCGATGACGGCACCACCCGCCAGCCAGCCCGAGCCGGTTGATGAAAGCCCCCTGAATCTCTAACAGCAAAACCGCCGGGGAACACCGCCATGAACAAAGCGACAACATCCACCGTCACCGCCGCGCTTGCCGCGGCGACACTGGCAGCCATACTCACGGCCTGTAATGCCAACCCGCCGCGAGCCACCGCCTGCAGCCTGCCCGAAGGTACCGACCTGGATCGCGCCATCAGCGCCGCGCGCTTCGACCTGACGACCGGTTGCGAACAGCAGTTCGATCAATACTTCCAGCGCCTGCTCACGATCGCCGAAGGCGATCCCAAAAAGGACAACAAGGCCGCCTTCAGCGAGTTCCTGATATGGGCCAATGAAGAAGGCCTGTTGAGCAAGCGCCAGGCACGGGAACTCTACACCCGTTATTTCGGCGTCAAGTACGTCTCCCTGATCAGTGACTACAGCGTCTGTGCCCAGACCTGCCCGCGCCGCGACGAGGTCATGCGCGAGATGAACAAGGAACTGGTGAACAAGGAACAGGGCCTGCTCAAGGTCAGCGCCGACCGGCGCGAATACTACCGGGCGAACCGCCTGTTCCAGGAGACCGAACTGGTTCTGGAGGCCACCTGCGAGGCCTGCGGGCCGGTCGAGTAAGCGGCAATGGCGCACGGCAACGGCCGCGGCTTTCTGTCGGGCATGCTGTTTGGCGTGGTGGTCAGCCTGGTGACGGGTCTGATGGGCGTGTACCTGCTGATGGTGCTGGACATCATTTCGGTGTCCGTGATCGACACGCCCGGGTTGCAGGTCGTGAGCGAGTGGACCCGACGCAACCTGGGTCTGTCGGTGCTGCCTTTTGCAATCACCTTCGGTCTGTACGCGCACAGCCTGCGCGCGCTGGCCGGGCGGCTGGATGACGGCTCGCCGCAGAACGAAATCGGACAGCTCGAACATCTGACCGACGTCTGGACCAGCCTGTTCTTCGGCATCGGAGTGATCTGGACCGCCATCGGTATGCGCAGCGCCCTGCTGTACGCCCTGGGCGACCCGTCGGTGGCGGCACAGTCCGGCGCCTTTGCTATCCTGTCGCGGCTGGTCGATGGCGGCATCCTCACCGCCCTGACCACCACCATCGTCGGCGGTGTCGGCGGTTACCTGATGCGCGTGATCAAGAGCTCCTGGCTGGGCACCAGACTGAACCGCTACTACGAACAACAGGACCAACGCCACGCCACACAGGTCGAACACCTGCTGCGCGATATCAGGGAATCCATTGGTTGTCTTGCCGCAACACCGTCGGCCGCGGTCTATGAACCTGTCGAAGAACAATGATTGCGCGTCGCAACAGCCGGACCTACTCAACAACAGCCGGCGGTGCGGGCAGCGATACCGATGCGCTGCAAACCGATGTCATGCGCTTCATGTCCATCCTTGGCCTATGCCTGATGGCCCTGTTCGCATTGGTACAGGCTATTCCGCTGCAGGACACCAATGGCGCCCTGCCGGAACCCGCCGCGCAGAAACTGCGGCAGACCATCGGCTTCCAGCAGCAACGCGCGCAGCGACTCCAGGCCGACCTTAACCGTCTGTCGGCACAGCTACGCGAGGTCAACGAGCGCAACAGCCATGCCCGGCTGGCGCTGTCATCCACGCAGCAACAGCTGACGCGGCTGGTTGACCAGACCGAGCAGGCGCGCAGCGACCGGGATCATCTGACCGCTGAGCTGGGCATTCTGCACGACCGGCTCGCACAGGGCCGGAAAGAACTGACCGGGATTCAGCGCGCGACACAACAGAAACAACAGTCGCTGCAGCAACTCCAGCGGCGCCTCGACGCATCACGGAAACAGCTCCATGACATCGGTCAACGGGCCACCGCCCTGCAGATAAATCCGGCACCGGCACCCATTCCGCCGGTCGCGGATAAGCCGCCTGCGCCGCTACCGAAGGCCCATAAACAGGGCTTCACGCTACGATTTGCGTCTGCCGAGGCGCTCGAACGCATGGTGGCGGCCGGAACGGTCAGCCTGTACGCCATGGCGGGAAAGCAGGCCTGGCGCTTGTCGCTGGCCAAAGGCCGCCCGGTATTCGCCCCCGGGACATTCCCGGCCTGGTTCCACGAAATGGCGTCTTCAACGGTTCCGGTCGGCTACCTCAGCAACCTGGAAAAATCCATCGGCCAACGCGTCCGGTCACCGCTGGTCTGGGGCGTGCAGTTGCCCCCGGCGACCCGACAGGGAATTGCCTCCCTGACCCACGACCACAGCGGCGGGGACCTGGTGATAGAGGCCGACGGCCGCGTAACGCTGGAACCGGGGTGATACGCGCATGTGCCGAGTCGCAATCCTTCTTGTCAGCCTGGGCCTGCTGGTGGTGCCAGGCTGTGCGCAGCAGCCAACGCGACAAACTCCGGGCGAAGCGTCGTCGCTCCAGCACTGGATCGACATCGAACTCGCACCGTATCTGGCCGAACACCTCGGTCGGCATCCCCGCTTCAAGGGCGAGTCGGTGATTCTGGTGAGTCTGGACGGGTCTGACATTGAGCCGGACATTGACGGCCTGACCCGCAGCCTGCGCGACCGGTTGATGGACAGCCTGCTCAGCGACGCCGCCGTCACCCTGCCGTGGCAACCGCAGCAACCACCGGCGCAGCACCATCGGCGGCTCGACCAGGTACAGTGCGGAAGAATCCGCGACGCGGACTATTACATCGGTATCGAGATCGCCCGCACCGCGACCGCGCAGTATCGGGTCTCGGTGCGGGCCCTGGACGTGCGGGCCGGCGAGTGGGTCAGCGGATTCGGCAAGAGCTGGTCAGGCGCACTGACGCCCGGCGAACTGCACGCCCTGCAGGAACGCCGTACCGATGAATCCCTGCGCGGTCTCCGGGTCCTGCCTTTCAGTTCCGAACACCCGGACATGGCGGCCGGCTATCTTGCCAACAACCTGAGCTGCCTGCTGCGCCAGCACGACGAGGAAGACCTGGTGATCTACGTCGAGTCGCTGAAATCCGACCAGCCGGCGCTGCGCACGCTGCTGAGTCTCGTCGGCAACAATCTGTCGCGTTACCGCGAGGTGCGCGTCACGGACGTGAAAAAGGAATCGAACTTCGTCCTGCGCGGCGAGGCCCACGAAGTCCAGCCGGACCTGTATCAGGTGTGGGTGGTATTGCACCCGAAAGGCTCCGGGCAACACCTCGTCGGCATGGACACCGACACCTATGTGCGGTCGTCACCGGCCGGTGACGACCGCCGGCGCACGCGGCCGGCAACCGGCCTGCCCGACGCAAAACCGGCCATCGCCGCCATGGAGCTGGTACGCCGGCGCAGCAGCGGCGGCGACAGTGACAACTGCACGGGACAACCGGGCGGTGGCTACGGCGGTGTACCGGTCACGGTCGGCTGCCCGCTGCTGGAGCTGACCGTCGAACGGGCCGATCGGGTATTTGTTTTCGTCCACGGGACCAGAGACGGCCTCAGCCGCCTGTCATCCGCGACCTGCAGTAGCGACAGGGAAGCCCCGGTGGATATAGAGGAAAAGCGTACTTACCGCTTCCCTGCCGGGCGTTTTTCCGACTCGGACTGGCCCACCGTCTATGCTATCGCCGTCAGTGGGCCGGACCTGTCACGGCAGTTCAGCGGACTGCTGGAAGTGCTGCCCGATGCCTGTAGCAGTGCACCGGGCCGGCGCGCTGACAAGGATGGCATGGACCTGTGGCTGGACGGTCTCGACCACCTGATCGCCGCAAGCGGCGACCACGCGGTCTGGACGGCAAGGCGTATACCATGATGCGGACCATAGGATTCCTGTCGGGTATTTGTCTGACCGTCGCGGCCTTGCTGCTGGTGCTGGACAGCCGGGAGAGTCGGGAGAGTCGGCCGCCTGAAGCCGTGACGCCGGCCCCCACGGCGGAACAACTCTCACAGGTGGTTGCGGCGATAGCCGAACACGTAGATCTGGTACCGGAGGCTAACCTGTCCGGGCAGGACGTTACACCGCAGACCGAAACTGCGACTGCCGGTAATGAACCCCAGCGCGCTGTCGACACAGCCGCACCAGACGTTGCACCGCAGCCCGAGGTACAAGCGTCTGCAGAAGCCGTCGCGTCGCAGCCGCAACCTGCGACTGCCGACAATGAACTACAGCGCGCTGTCGACACAGGCGCACCAGACCCCGTACAACAACCTGAGGTGCAGGCCGCGGCGGAAGCCGTCACATCGCAGCCGCACACCGCGGCCACCGGTAATGAACCACAGCGCGCTGTCGACACAACCGCGCCTGCCCCCGGACAGCAGCCCGACGTGCCCGCGGCGGCGCAGGCCGATGCATCCGGCACCTATCTGTTCTGGAGTCCGTTTCACAGCGTCTGGGCGGCACAGGGTTTCGCGCGGCGCCTGACCGCGGCCACACAGGTACCCGTCGAGGTGGTCGATGGCGGCCCGGGGAACTACCGGGTGGCATTCAGCTACCAGGATGAACTGCAGCGCCGGACGCGCATGGACCGCATCACCACCATCACCGGATTGACGCTGGAATAGTCATGACGTGGTTGCAGTCGGCGCTGACCGTCTTCCTTGCCCCCCTGATCGTCACAGCGGTGGTCGCCGGAACGGAGGCATCGCTCGACGGCGATGCGCTGGAGGCGCGCTGGCAGAGCTTCGCGCAGACCGCCTCGCAGACGCGTCCGGCTCGCGCTTTCCCGTATGCGGACTGCTTCGAGCGAGCCGCCGAGGCCCATGAATTGCCCGAAACTCTGCTGCTGGCCGTCGCCCGAGGTGAAAGCGACTTCGAACCCGCCGCCCGGTCGCAGGCCAACGCCTACGGACTGATGCAAATACTCTGGCCCGGCACGGCAAAACACCTGGGCCTGAACCGCCTGTCGGATTTGCTGGAACCCTGCACCAACGTCGAGGCCGGCGCGCGCTACCTCAAGGAACTGCTGGAACGCTACCAAGGCAACCTTCACCGGGCGCTCGCGGCCTACAATTATGGACCATCGCGGATTCCGGTGGCCGGCGGAGAGCTGCCCGACGGGGCTGTGTGGTACAGCGGCTATATCCTGCGCCACCTGGATTTCGTCCTGAACGGCGGCGGTAAACGGCCGGCCGCCTCACCGCCCGGCCCCTATTCAGACCAGGAGAGGTTGTTCATTATCCGTTTTGCCCGTCCGTACCGGGCGGCCGCGTTTGTCGAAAGCCTGCAGCCCAGCTTCGGCGAAATCCGCCTGGACTGGTTCCGGCGTCCGCGAGGCGGGTTTGACGTGGTGATGTTGTACAGCAACGAACAGGAGCGGGGACGCGGGCAGCAGCTGCTCTCGGCCCTGGGGTTCTGAGCACCATGCAACGGGCCGTGCCGGCGCTGGTTCTGGTGTGTCTCTGGGGCGTGGCCGGTGTGGCGGCTGCGGCCTTCCGCGCCTATGCCACCGTGCTGGACGTGCAACCGATCGTCGAGACCTGGTACGAGCCCGTCACCCGTACGGTCTGCACCGATCCGGACGCCGCCGCACGCGAGTTCACCGAGGTTGCGACTACCATCGGCGCGGATATCCGCGGCCAGATTCGCCGCTGGCAGGCGCAGCGGTCCTGCAAAGCCGTTACGGAAAGACAACCCCGGGAACGGGTCACGGCGTATCGCGTGACCTACCGCTTTCGCGGACACACCGCCACGACGCAGCTGTCCCACCATCCCGGTGACCGGCTGCCGGTAAATGTCAGCCTGTCCCCCCTGCCCTACTGACATTGCTTTACCTTATTATCGCCCGCGGCGGCCCCATACGTTGGGCTAAGCCCCGTAGGTTGGGCCGAGCCTGCGAAGCCCGGCGTTTGGCTGTGTTGGGTTTCACTTCGTTCAACCCAACCTACAGGGCTTCTCGCGGCGCCGATGCAAATCCCCTGGCGCCAGCTCTATCAGTCACCAAAGCGCACGCTTAACAGGGCGCCACCCAGACTGCCGGAACCGATGTCCAGCGCGCCCCCGTATACGGCGATGATTTCCCGGGCCATGCTAAGGCCGATGCCATGGCCGGGAACCGTTTGATCCATGCGCTTGCCACGTTCCAGAACGGTCTCGATCATCGCGGGGTCGATACCCTGCCCGTCATCCTCGATGCTGATCTCGAGCCCATGGCCGGAAGCGACGCTGCTCTGCCTGCGCACGCACACCCTGACCTTACTTGCACAGTACTTGTAGGCATTGTCCAGCAGATTGCCAAGCGCCTCGGTCAGGTCCGCTTCGTCGCCGTAAAAGGTTGCGTCGGGGTCCAGGTCCAGGCTGACGTCCACCTGTTTGTCGCGGTACACCTTGTCCAGGGAACGCAGCAGGCGCTCCAGCACCGGTTGCAGCGCCACCGCCCGAGCCAGCGCGGCCCGGCCCGAGACGGCCGCCCGTTGTAACTGGTGCTCGATGATCCCGTCCATGCGTTCCACCTGTTCCCTGACAAGCCCGTGCTCCTCGCCGCTCTCCGCGGATTTTCTGTCGCAGAAGGACTGCATGAGCGCCAGGGGCGTTTTCAGGCTATGGGCGAGATCGTCCAGACTGTTGCGATAGCGGGTCTGCACCAGTTTGCTGTGCTCGATGAGCGAATTGAGACTGGAGGTGAGTCCGGTGAGCTCTTTGGGATAGGTGCCGTCGAGGTGTTCCGCGGCGCCCTGCTCGATGCGCCGCAGATCCGATTCGACGGTGCGCAACGGCCGCAGCCCCCAGCGCAGGATGAACCCCTGGGCGAGCAGCAGGACTCCGGCCATGGCGCCGAGCCAGCTCCACAGGGAGGTGCGAAAGCTGTCAATCTGCTCCTCGAACGCCGCCGTGTCCTCGGCCACCGAGAAGGTATAGAGTTCCTCCGCCCCGGCAGAGTCCACCCAGGCGACGCCGAAAGAGATGGCATACAGGTGGTCCGTGCCGGTCCCGGTGAAGCTGCGGAATTCGCGCTGCCCCGGTTGCTGCGGCTGCACGATGTCGACGCTGCGTCCCGCCAGCGAATCGGAACGCCACAGCGGTTTACCGTCGGCGCCGGCAATGACGGCGTAGAGTCCGGAATCCGGTTTTGAGAAGCGCGGCTCCGGGATCCTTCGCGGCGGCGTCATCCGGCCGCTCTCATCTTCGCCGGTGGCGGCCAGCAGCGCATAGATATACGACTGCAGGCGCTCCTGCATGGATGCCCTGGCGCTGACGCGAAAGGCCTTGTCCAGCGCCAGTCCGGTGGCACCGATGAAACCCGCGAGCACCAGTGTCGCGGCCAGCAGCAGGCGTGTTTGCAGTGAGCGCATCAGACTTTCAACACTCCGCGCCGGTCTCCCGTCGGAAGCGATAGCCGCGGCCACGCAGGGTTTCGATGGGTTTGATGCGGTTGTCCGGATCGAGTTTGCGCCTCAGGCGTCCGATGAAGACCTCAAGCACATTGCTGTTCCGATCGTAATCCTGATCATAAATGTTGTCGGTCAGCTCGGCCTTGGAGACCACCTGACCCGCGTGCAGCATCAGGTGCTCCAGCACACGGTATTCGAAGGCGGTCAGTTCCACGGGTTGGCCGGCGACCGTGAGGGTTTGTCTGCCGGTATCCAGTGAAACCGGCCCGCAATCGATGACCGGCTTCGACCAGCCGGCGGCGCGACGCAACAGGGCATTCATCCGCGCCTGGAGTTCTTCAAAGCGAAACGGTTTGACCAGGTAATCATCGGCACCCGTTTCCAGCCCTTCCACTTTGTCCCGCCAGTTGCGCCGGGCGGTGAGAATCAGGATGGGGAAGTGCCTGCCGTTGGCGCGAAAACGGCGCACCAGTTCCAGACCCGACATCTTCGGCAGGCCGATATCGATCACCGCCAGGTCGAGCGGAAATTCCTCGCCGTAGTACAAACCTTCCTCGCCGTCGGCCGCCACGTCGACCACGTAGCCGTTTCCTCGCAGGCGATCCCGCAGATCCTCCCGCAGGCGTGCTTCGTCTTCGACGATCAGGATATGCATGCTCAGCGCCCGCGCGATGCAGCTCGGCCGGTGTCAGCATCGATATCCATGCGCGTGACGCGGCCGTTGGTGGTCAGCACCTTGATGCGGTGAACCCGGCGGCCGTCGACCGACACGGTTTCCGCCGAAAGAATCGTGCCATTTGACTGGCGCCGCACGCGCGAGACCGCCTCGTCCAGGCTGATGCCCTTCCTCTCGGCGTGAGAGGGGGGGTGCGCGAACTGGTTGGTGAGGTCCCGATAATCGAAACCGGCGGCCGCCACCGGGCAGGCTGCCAAGAGCACGATCCAGCCGCGGATAATCAGCCGCCGGCCAATCATCGCACTGCGGCGGACACCGTATCAGGTGCCGTCAACCGGATCGACGTCAACACGCACCCGAATGTATTTACCCGGATAGCCACGCGTGCGGGTGGTAAAGGTCTGCCCCTCATAACGGTAGTGTACACGATAGCCGACGAGTTGTTGGCGCGGCTCAAGGCGGTTCACGGTCCGGCAGCGTCTCACATTGGCTGTTGTGGGCGGCCGTTGGGACGCCGCGCTGAGAGTATGTCCAATCGCGGCGCCCAGCAGGGTGCCCCCGACGGTCATCGATGTACTCCCTCGACCGCTGGCCAGCCGATTGCCGAGCACGCCGCCGATAATGCCGCCAGCCAGCGGGCCGGCATAAACACCGCGACGCGGGCTATTCTGCACCACGGTTTCTGTCCAGCACTCGTTGACCGGACGCGCGACTTGAGCCAGCTGGTACAGAGGTTCCGCCTGCAGGACTTCGGCGGTATCGACGTAGCCGGGAACGGCTGGCGCGGGGGGGGCCGTACTGCATGAGGCCAGCACGCTGATCCCGATGGGTACGGCAAGTATGGTGCGTCTCATTGCTCCTCCCCTTGTCTTGCCTGGTTGTCATTCACAACAACAGCATCCCGCGACCTTCTTACCAGGATTCCCGGTCACTATAGGCCATGCTCCCTGAATCAACGCTGAATGGGAACCGGGCCATGGCTGCAATGCTATGCGGGGTCCGCCCATTAGCCTCGGGCATGTCGGCACACACGAAGGGCACTTTGGCTTCCGTCAAGCCGGCTACGAGTCGCGAACACATGTGGGCTACAGGGAATGGGTGAGTAGACTGAACCGAGAAGGGAAAATTCTGTTCATTCATATCAGCAAGCTCGGCTACACGGAGATGGAAGTTGCTCTGGATTGATGACCGCCAGCCTTCGCCTCGGTCCACTCGGCGTGACGCTCGCGGCTTGCACCCACTCACCGGCAAGACCTCAGGTGAACCTGCGGCAGGACAGGCGGCGGACCCGCCGATTTCAGCGGCGTGGCCTGCAAGAACCGAGCTCGAGAATTCCTCCCCGGTCGTGGATGAACGGATTATCATCCTTCCAAACGCGAATGCGGAATATCCGGGCAACTGGAACTTGCCGCAGGACATCCTCAGGTGAGCGATACGGGCCAATGCCTTCGGGGAGATACAACAGAAGCCAATCACGGCCGACCTTGGCATCACCTCGTTGCAGTACCTGATATCCCCACGTTTTGGCTCCATCGACTACCATGCCACTATCCGTGTCGACGGCGTACTTTGTGCTATCACGGACCTCAATGACGACAAATTCACGCCCATCACTCTTCAGCATCTGGTCCGCTACACAGTCAAACACGACCGCTCGCGCTGAATCCAATACCAAAGCGCACACAACACCCAACAGACACGATTTCATGCCGATTCCTGCGACGTTCTTGTCCCGACTGGATGTCACCTTGTGCCGTCCCCACACCCTTCAGCTTTGAAGCATACACCTGCCCTGGCCAAGGGCAAACTGACTGGGCTTGGGGTGGGGCGGTGTGACTGGCGGGGGACCTCAGGCGAACTTGCAGCAGGACGGCGAGTTGGGCCTGGGTGATTGATTCTCGGAAGCTATTCCGCCACACCGGTCGGCTTGGCGTCAATCACAGCAATGTGCGTAGTCGATTCGAGAACCATCGCCACATCATCTGTGGAGCAACCTTCGAGCCAGATAACCGTGCCGTACTTGGTGACAATATTGATACGCCGACTCTCGCGAGCCCCTAGCCACGCCACGAGGACCTGGGCAAGCACATACCAGCCGCCGCTAGTCAGTACCGCCTCCAGTGTAATACCCGCCGCTTGGGGTCCATGCCGTTCAATCTGATGATATGCGATGTCACTCTCCGCCAGCGCAGCGGCGAACGAATCGACGCTACCCTTGAAGGCGGTGATTCTAAGTGTTGCCATCAGTAGACCTGCGTCCATGATACGACTAATCCGTTGGTACCATTATCCGCTGGCCTTCGCCTCGGTCAATTCGGGAATACCCTAACCCACCAGCACACCGCGCGCGCCCATCATGACCATCCGATAACCGGCAGGACATCAGGTGCGAACCTATGGCTGGGCAGGGATGTCGCGGATTTTGGCGACAAATTCCAGATTCTCGAAGTTCACGAGTTCCGTGAAGGTGAAAGGAAACCCTTTGTGGCGTCATCAATGGGAGGGGGTGGCATCGTTTCGGGCGTCTGTAGGTAGGAAGTCAAGTACCGCCGTGGACTGAGCCTTCGGATCTCTTGTCGTGCGGGCGCTGTCGAACTGGGCATCCCAGTACACGTTACGGATGTCCCGCAGGCGTCTGGCTTCCTTACGCTCACTGCTGTGTAAGCACTCGGTGATTACCTTGCCGAAAGC
>JAJDOI010000098.1 GCA_022340245.1 Thiogranum sp. | reverse complement strand
GCCGCTGTTTTGGCCGAGAGAGAAAAATAAACAGTGGTGGTTCAGTCAGTTGGTGATTGTTTGAGCGATGCGCAGCAAAGCTGGCACAGACGCTGCAATACAAGGGTTGTGAACCGAGATGTTCACACAGCGCCGAAGAGGCAACCCTGACCCGACAACTTTTTTGACTGAACTTAGGAGATTCTGACCATGATGATCAAAGACCTGGAAATGCGTAAAGAACTGGCCGCCGAGGAACTGTCCGCGGTGCGTGGTGGCAGCAACTCGATCCGCAACGGCGATCTGTACGCCCCTGTTGCTGCCTCCAACGGCTTCAGCGTTGGCAGCCCGCAGACGGTTGTGAGCTCCCCCGTGTATGCGCCGACCAACGTCCTGCAGGACAATGACACCACCGTGAACCTCGATACTGCTACCACCAACGTTGTTGGTTCTGCCTTCACGGGAGTGGCGCAGGGTTTTGGCGATCCCCGTCGCGTCGTCCTGTTCTAACTGATACCTCACTTAACCTTAGGAGACTCTGACCATGATGATCAAAGACCTGGAAATGCATAAAGAACTGGCCGCCGAGGAACTGTCCGCGGTGCGCGGCGGTACCTACAACTCAATCAGCAACGGCAGCCTGATCGCGCCTGTTGCCGCGGCCAACGGCCCCAGCGTCGGCAGCCCGCAGACGATTGTGAGCACCCCGGTGTACGCGCCGACCAACGTCCTGCAGGACAGCGACACCACAGTGGATCTGGACAACAAGCTGGCGAACGTATTTGGCTCGTTCGGCACGTTTATCGGCCAGTAAGCTGTCACCGGCTGCAGCGCAGCAAACGCAACGGGGGTCTTCGGACCCCCGTTTTTTTTAGTTGTTTACCGCCGGCTCGGGTCGAAATTAAAACCGCCGAGATTGAAATTATCGAACGAGGTCGGTTTCTCGAAAAGGCTCGACTGGCAGGTCGGAATGGGAATGCCACTGAGCCGCTGCCGGCTCCAGCCGCCGGTGATCTGTCGCATCGCCGCCCTGTCGAGCTCTACACTTTCCTTGAGGTCCTTGATTACTATACGTGCCATCTTCAGTCTCCCGTGGCCGCCACCTGCGCTGGGCCTGTATTGCTATCGTCTGCGCGCGGGCCGATTTATACGGAATTTAAGTATAGACCGGAATTCCCGCCCAAGCGATTAATATTCCAGTAATTTAATGGCTGGCGCCCCAGTGCGGGGCGGTCATGGCCCATGCCCCTTGACCGGACGAGGCAGGCAAATGCTCCCAAGTGCTGACAACATAAGGCTGTTTGTACTAAAGTTGAGGGCAAACGGAGGGCATTGCAACGCGAGAAAGAAGCTGGCGCGTTGCACGACGGTAGTGGCGCTTGGGGCCCTGCTGTTCGTCGCCTTTTTTAGAACAATTACAGAATGCCCGGATGGCATGCTCGGCGGAATCGCCGAACCGGGCCCTCGGCTTCCCGGGTGAGAGCGTCCGGAAGCCCGGCCTGATTGCCGGAGGAGGTTGCGGGATGAGTTACCGGTGGTGGTCATGCTGTCGCACGACGACGGGGCGACGGCGTAAGGTCAATGAAGATGCCTATCTGAGTCTCGACGACGTCGGACTTTGGCTCGTTGCTGACGGTATGGGGGGGCACTCCCGCGGTGATATGGCGAGTCGCCTGATCGTGGAAGCTTTCGAGGGCCTGGGCAGGCCGCAGTCGCTGGAAGCCTTCGGGCAGGAAGTCAAGGCACGCCTTGGGCTGGCCAATCAGCGCATGCGGGACGAGGCACGCAAAGCCGGCTCGGATCAGCTGATGGGCAGTACCGTGGTGGCTTTCCTGGTCTACAAGCGCGAATGGCTCTGTCTGTGGGCCGGCGATAGTCGTGCCTATCTGCTTCGCGATGGCCGATTGATCCAGCTTACACGCGATCACAGCGTGGCCGAGGAACTGGTACGGCGCGGAGAACTGCGGAGCGATGAGGCGGCGTTGCATCCGTCGGCAAACCGCATCACGCGTGCGGTCGGCACTCAGGATCAGCTGGTGGTCGATCAGCACCGTTCCTTCCTGCGCGATGGCGACGCTGTATTGCTGTGCAGCGATGGCTTGACCAAGGAGGTCGGTGACGACGAGGTGGCGACCATCCTCGAAGACTACGATTGTGACGAAGCCAGCGAGGAATTGCTGGAACTGACGCTGGAGCGTGGCGCTCGCGACAATGTTACAGTCGCAGTGATCCGTTTCGAAGCAACTACCGGGTTCGGCGATCATCAGCCCGATGATACCGCGGTGAATTTCGGGCTTGAGCTCCGGCCGGAACGGATAGCGATCCATGTGCCGGGCTTCGGGCTGCGGCTGCGGGACCGGCAGCCGGGTGCAACGGTGTAACGGGCCATGGCGAGTTTTGCACACGCATTGAAATCATTCAGTGACGGCAGCCTCTCGCAGGATGAGCTGATTGCCGAGGTGGAACGTATCCTTGAAGACGGCCGGGGTGATGAAACCTGGCTGCTGGAGACCCTCGCCGAGGAACACGCGCGGCTACCGTTGCCGGCTGCAGTGCACGAGGCGGTAAAACGGCGCATCGAGGCGTCTGCCGAGAACAAGCGACAAGGCATGCAAGCGAAGGCCACGGTGGGCGGGGATTTCGTCGATCCGGATGTCAGCCGAACCCGGCTGGCGACACAGTTTTTCGCAAGCTCTGGACAACCGCAGACGCTCGCAGGTGATGCGCCAGCGCTGGCCCCGCGCAGCGGGCTGTATGATGTCAGCTCACTGCCGGCTATCGAGGCGGTCAAAGGGGTCGGCGACGTGCTCAACGAGCGTTTTGTGCTGGAGGAGCGTGTCGGTTCAGGTGGCATGAGCACCGTCTACAAAGCGCTCGACCGACGCAAGCTCGAAGCCGACGACCGCAACCCCTATGTCGCGGTCAAGGTCCTCAATGTCGAATTCCGTGCCCACCCCCAGTCACTGATTGCGTTGCAGCGCGAAGCGAAGAAATCGCAGAGTCTCGCCCACCCCAATATCGTCCGGGTCTATGACTTCGACCGTGATGGGGCCACCGTGTACATGACCATGGAATATCTGTCCGGCAGGTCACTGGCGCAGATCTTCCGGGCGAGGGATTTCAGGGGCATGCTGCCGGAGGAGGCGATGCCGGTGCTGGAACAGATCGCCGACGCGCTGAAGTTTGCCCACGAAAACGGCATCGTGCATGCGGATTTCAAGCCCGCCAACGTGATCATCACCGACAGCGGGCAGGTCAAGGTCATTGACTTCGGTATCGCGCGCGCTTTCCAGCGCCCTGACCAGGTTGATATGGAGGCCACCCGTTTCGATCCGAGTACGCTGGGGGCCTTGACGCCGACCTATGCGAGCCCCGAAATGTTGGAGCACCAGGAGGTGGACCCGCGCGACGATATCTATGCGTTTGGCTGTATTGCCTATGAAATGCTGACCGGCCGGCATCCCTTCGGGCGGATGCAGGCGACCGAGGCGCGCGACGGCGGGTTGCAGCTGGAACGCCGCAACGGGTTGACGCGCAGGCAGTGGAAAGCGCTCAAAGCGGCAGTCGCCTTCGACCGCGAACAGCGCACAGCGACGGTCACGCAGTTTTGCACCGATATGCGCTGTCCCGGCGTCCTGTCCTCGACTGCGCTCAAGCTGTCCGGGCTGGCGGCCTCGTTGCTGGCGGTGGCCGGTATCGCCGGTTATTACTACAACTCACTGCCCCGGCCGACGCTGGATGTGGCGTCAACGACTGCGCCGGCAGCGGAGCGCACCGAGATCGCCGGGCTGGAAGCCGGGGCCGGTACGGCGGCTTTGCAGACCGGTGGGGCGAGCCTGGAACCGGTCGTGGCGGTGGCGGAGAAACCGGTTATTGCTGATACGCAACTGGCGAAAGCGGAACAGCCGCAGGTGCCCGCGAAAGCCGCGACCCCGGATGTGCGCGAACTGTCTCTGTCGGCGGTCATGCCTGTGCTGGACCAGGTGTCCTGCGCGGCGCTGGATGCCAGTGTCAAGGACGGAGCGGTAAGCGTGCGCGGCTATGCTTCACAACGCCTTGATATGACGCGGCTGGAGAGCGAGCTGCTGGCCCTGCCCGGCGCCAGTAAGGTGGCAGCGGACGTGACGCCGGTCAGTGATGACAAGTGTGCAGTCATGGATCTCTACGAACCCTACTGGCGTGGTAACCAGGACGCCGCTGAGGAGGGCACCACGGTACGCACACAGAGCAAGTCAGGCGAGCTTACCGAAGGCGACCCGCTGGTTGTGAAGATAACCACGCCGCCTTACGAATCCTACGTCAATCTGGATTATTACTCCCTGGATGGCGGTGTGGTGCACATGGTTCCGGGACCACGCATCGAGGCAAACCAGGCGCCGCCGAGTTACGCCGCAACGATCGGCGACCTCGGCGAATGGACCATCGCGGAGCCGTTTGGTGCGGAACTCGTGGTGGTGCTGAACACGCCGGAACCCCTGTTCGACCAGCCGCGCGAGGAAGTGGAGAGGAGTGCGGACTATCTGGTGGCGCTTCGCGACCGCCTCCAGGAGCTCGGCAGGGAGTCAGGTCGGGACAAAATCACCGCCGATTTTGTCGTCATCAAGACCAGACCCCGGCCGCTGCTGGAGCGGCTCAAGGACAAGGCTTTCGGGCGTTGAAAGCTCCGGGGGACGCCGCGCTCACGCAGCCATCGGTCTAGTTGGGAAGTGTATTACTGCAGCGACTTCGCCACGCGAAACCCGTTTAGAATGTAACGCACCGCCGTATCGTAGCGGAACCGGCTTGCGGAGTGCGCATAGGTGCTGTCGTTACGCCACGATCCACCGCGGATCACATTCTCACGGCAGTAGCGGCTGGTCCAGGCCGAACCGTCGCTCGGTGCGCCGGCGTAGGACTTGTGCCAGCAATCCTCGACCCACTCCCATACACCACCGTTCATACCGTATATGCCGAAAGGATTGGCCGGGAATGTGTCAACCCTGGCCGGCACATCATTGTTCCATTCTCCGCCGCATTCCTTGCAGTTGGCCTTGCCGCTTTCCATTTTCTGGCCCCACCAGTAGCGTGAACTGGTGCCGGCGCGGGCCGCATATTCCCATTCCGCTTCGGTTGGCAGGCGGTAGCTTTGGCCGGTCAGCTTCGATAGCCAGCGGACATATCGCTGGGCGTCATTCCAGCTGAGGTCCCTGGCCGGGGATGTATCCGACAGTCCGGAGGCGGAGGTGTCGGCCATGGCTTTGCAGGCACCTGCCTCTACGCAGGCATTCCATTGCGCCAGTGTTACTTCGTATTTACCGATGGCGAACGGTTTCCGGATGGTAACGCGGTGCGCAGGTTTCTCGCTCCGGTCACCTCGATCGTCCCCCATGCTGAATGAGCCCGGCTGCAACACAACCATTTCCGGGCAGTTGTCGCAGTCACTGACAGCGCCGGTCTGATGCGTCACTACCGTTGTCGCGGTGGGTGGCGGCGCGGGCCTGGCAGCCGCTGGTTCCGGTTTCGGTGGTGGTGCAGGTGCGGGCGCGGCGACCGGTTCCCTGAGCAGCTCGCCATAGACGAAACCGGTGGTGCCTTCGGCGAGGTCGACACGGTACCAGTTTTTGTCCTCGGTACGGCCGGTGACGTGGACGCGATCGCCGCGACTCAGTTCGCCGACTCGCTCGGTGTGCGAGGAGGGTTGCTTGCGCACATTGGCGTTGGTGACCACCTCATACTCTATGTCCATTTCCTCGATGGGTAGTGCTGGCTGTTCGACGGTCTCGGGGGCGGGTTCCGCATAACGCGCCGCGCGGGCCTTCGCGAGCGGTGCGAAACGTCCGTCCGGATAGGCCTTGAGATAGGCTTCGTAGTCCTCAGCGTGGGTGCTGTTCTTGATCGATTCCCAGAACTCGAGTTCATACTGGGCCTCGCCATCTTTGGGCAATATGCCGGCGGCGGCTCCGCCAACGGCGCCGAGGCCCATCGACAGGCTCAAAATCCACACTGTGCACATTCTTCTTATCATGATGATTATCCCGTGCTCGGTTTTTCAGGTTGGTCCGACCTGGCAGTTCAGCCTGAAAGGCTAGACGAGCCGCAACCTGGGCGCAAGCGCTGTGCCGGGGCTCGACAGGTGTAAGGATAGGCGAATATATCCGCGGAGTCGATTTGCCTGCGACTGCGCAGGTCTGAAGCCGGCCTGCACCGCTGGCGCGCACCTGGCGAAGTTCCGGCCTTCGGCTTGCCGGGCGAAGGCAGGCTGTAACTTGATTTAGTCAAGACGTGATATATGCTCTCATTAGTGCGAACGGCGTTCCGGACATGTCTGCGCAGCGCCGGTCCGTCGAAATGCAACAACCAGAAGGCTCATCAACAGGAATGAGCCGCTTTTCAGGCAGCGGTCCCGTCAGCGTGTCAATCGTCGTTCAGGCAGTGTCACGGATGGCAATCGGGATCTCAGGGAGGGCATAAAAAATGTTAATAAGAGCAGTTGCGATTGTGGCTTTGCTGGCGGTCTCCGGCGTTATGGCGTTTGCCGCAGACGCGGAACGGACGCCGGCGCCCAAGGATGCCAAAGTCTACATTATCTGGCCGCCCGACGGGGCGGTTATCCGGGGCGGTAAGCTTTGGGTGCGCATGGGGCTGCGTAATGCCGGTGTTGCACCCAAGGGCGTATGCCTGCCCAACACCGGCCATCACCACCTGTTGATCGACACGGATCTGCCGCCCTTCGATCAGGAGATTCCTTCCGATCGGCAGCACCTGCACTTCGGCGGTGGCCAGACCGAGGCGCGCCTTGAAGACCTGCCGCCCGGCAAACATACCCTGCAGCTGCTGCTGGCCGACTGCAATCATGTGCCGCACGATCCGCCACTGTACTCGGAGAAGATCACCATCACCGTACCGCCATACTAGCCGCAGGCGGATCCGGAAACGCTTCGGGAACTTTGAAAAAAGGAAGACAGGAACATGAAGAGCATGATCACAAACATGACACTGTGTCTGCTGGGCGCGGTACTGGTCTCAGGTATGGCCTCGGCAGCAGACAGAACACCGGCGCCCGCAAATGCCTACCTGTACGTCGGCTGGCCCAATGATGGGGAAGTGTTGCCCGCGAACCGGCCTTTCAGGGTCTGGTTCGGCCTGCGTAATATGGGCGTGGCGCCGAAAGGCGCCAATGTTCCCAACACCGGGCATCATCACTTGTTGATCGACACGGATCTGCCGCCGCTGGACCAGGAAATCCCCTCTGATCGCAATCACATTCACTTTGGTGCGGGACAGACCGAAACGACCATAGAACTGCCACCCGGAACCCATACCCTGCAGTTGTTGATGGGTGACTACAACCACGTTCCCCACGACCCGCCCGTGTACTCGAAGAAGATCACGGTTTACGTGAAATGAGTCGCCGGCGCACGCATTGGTGCGCCGAACCGGAGGGCACCAAATGACCCTAGGGTTCTGCCGGTGAAGCCAGGGCCAGGGTAGCCTGTGAGCGGGCCTGAACGCTGGCAGCGGTAAGGAATTCTGTAATGAACTGTTTCTTGTATGAGCGCGTCAAGGCGTCCGGCAAACCAACGTCAATGGCGGCACGGTAATCGACACGGACCTTGTCGCCGGCCGCTTCGAAGCTGATTTGGCCATCGTTTGCCTTCAGACTGCCCTCGAGCTGCTTCCAGGAAATCGTCTCGCCGTTCCTGTGTACCTCAACGCGCGACCACTGGCGGCCAACCGGCCAGGGAAAGCTGAACTGCACAAGAAACTGCTGTACGCCTTCACTGCAACTCACCAGCGTGGTTTTCCGGATCCAGTCGTGTAGTCGCGGATATGCCGCAATAGCGTCGAAGATCGCATAGGTGACAGGAACGCTGGCGGGAAACACAGCCTGCGCACGCGCCAGTTTCTGACCGGTGGCGGCATCCGTTTGGAAGCTGATGTCGATCTTCGGTGCTGCCTCAATGGGCGCGGCGAGACAGGCGAGGCCGACCGCGAACAGGACCGCGCGCAGGGTATGTCTAAGCCGGCTCATTGCAGCCGCTCCGGAATGATGTCGCGAAGGTCCTCAAGCGTCCAGGTCTCAGGGGCGTCTGGAATTTCTTCGTCGCTGAATTGGTGCCTTGCGGCGGGAGCGCTGTCATCGCTGAGTGCGCTGCCGATATCACCGGTATTCGCTGGGCGTAAGCTGCTGCTGTACATGGTCCTGTCTCCGACTGTTGTCCAGGGGGCTGGTGCAACTGAAGGGGACATCGCATCTGCCGTGCCAGGTTCGTCTTGACCGAGCCGTTGGAGTGCTAACTGGCTGAACGGATGAGGCTTATTGTTTTAGCGTGCGTTCCGCGAACGAGTTGGAGAGGGATGGTTGTGTCCGAAAAGTTGGGTTGCTGCGAACAGAAAAGATGCTAACGGTTTGCTGCGGACGAACAAGGAGTTGAAACAGCGGCTGTCAGACTTTAACACCCACAAAGTGTTCACCGGATCGGATACAACAAGCCGGTCTGCTTTGGTTAGAAGTCGACCCGATAGCCCAGGCTGAAAAAGTACGACGAGGAATCCTGGCTGTCGTTGGGCAGGTCCTCGGTGGACCACTCCCCGCCACCTTCGACCTCGAATCGATAGCGTCTGCGCCAGCGGTAATCGATGCGCAACGAGGGCGAGGCGATCCACTGGGTGGAGTCGTTGTTGCTGTTGTCGCGGTAGTCGACGCGGAACCTGGGGTTGATGCGCCACACGTTTTGAATGGGGTAGCGCGTGTCGAGGGTTAGTGTACTGATGTTACTGGTGCTGGTATCGGCATAGCGCAGACCCAGCACGCTGATGTCGCCGTTCTTGATCAGGTTGCTGCCGATCAACTGCAGGTTGTAGAAGTATTCGTTGCCCGTGCCGGGTATGGCCTCGACGCCGCCGGAGGCGTTGGTCCCGGAAAGGTTGGACACCGTTATATCACCGCTCATCTGTAGCTGATCGGTAAAGGGATGTGAGGCGCCCACGCTGACCGTGGTGACATCAGCGGTCCGGTCTTCGGCAAGCTGGCGGATCTCGTCCTCGCTCAAGGTATCCAGAAGGTCGGACAGGTTGGGCAGGGTCTGACCCTGGATCGCGTTGGTGGTGGTCAGCACCGGGCTGTTGCGGTAGTCGAGCGAGGCGTTGAAAGTGGTGCGATCGGCGAGTGTCCAGGTGCCGAGAACGATCAGGGTGTTCAGCGACTGGTAGGAGATATCGTAGTCCACGAAACTGAGTATCGACTTGGTGGGATCAAAATAGCGTGCTTCGCCGCCGATTGCCCTGCGGTCCAGTATGCCGTCATTTTGTTGTTCGATGAAGAATGTTTCGAAGTCCCAGGCGTTGGCGAATGTGCCCAGGTCGGCACTGATACCATACAGGTAACGGTCGGTCTTCAGGCCGTCGCGTGTAGAGAAAACCGGGAAACCGGCCACCCCGTTGACGGTCAGCAAGTCGCTGACCTGGTAGCCCAACAGCAGGCCGTCGAAGCGGCCCAGCACGCCGCCGGTGTTGCGCGACTGCCTGCCGAGTCGGGCAGCGATCCCGTACTGTTTCTGATTGCCGTCGATATACAGACTGCTGATGCTGTTGTAGCTGCCTGGTCCATCACTGAGAAAATCGTGCAGGTAAGAACCGGTAAACCGTGACTGGAGGTCATAGGTGGACGACCGTTTGCGCGCGGTGATATCCAGGTCGTTGGAAAGAGATGACTGGGTGACAAGATCGCCGCCCGCGTCGGTGGTGCTTTCATCGCGCCGGTAGAACTGTGAAAAGCCCCCGTATAGGTCCCAGGGCGTCGCGCGCTCCGTGCGCTTCTTTCCCGTGGAGAGCGTGCGCGGCTGTTCGGCGGCCGTGGTCAGCCCGGCCAGGCGCTGCTTGACCCGGATGGAGCCTTCGCCTTGTGGATAGAGTTCGAGATAGCGCTGGTATTCGCGGATTGCATGGGCGTATTGGCGGTTGCGTTCGCGCGCCAGCCCGAGAAACTCCAGCGCATCACGGCTGTACTCGTTGTCCGGATATCGGAGCACCTTGGTATAGAGTTGAATGGCGTGGTTGATGTTGTTTTCTGCAATCGCCTTTCTGGCTTCTTCCATCAGTGCGTATACTTTCTCGTCGGCCGGCGCCGGCAGCACAGCCTTGGGTCTGCGCAGCGGGGATTTCACCGGCGTGGTCAGAATATCGGCCTGTTCCAGGGCCTGGTTGATTTCTTCCGAACTGGCATAGGCGACCCAGGCACCGGGATACTTGTCCAGAAGGGTCTTTTTGAAGGCCTCCGCCTGTTGCCGGGTCTCAAAGAAACCGATGCGCAGGCGGTTCCACATCCTGTCCTCGATGGGAAATTTCCGGGTATACACGACGTGTCTTTCACCAAGAGCAATATCCTTGAGGGGCGGCTGGTTCTCGCCTTCGAGGAAAGACTCCAGGTTGACAACGTAGTGCTGGGCGAGCGTCACGGTTGGTCGGCTCGGTTTGCCGGTCCGGGTGACCGGCGCCGGTTTGATCGCCTGGTTTTCTGATTTCAGCGGGTTGTTTGTCGTAACCACCTCAATTGTGATATGGCGTCTATCTGAGCCGGGATAAACCTTGTAGGACACCCTGCGGGAGAACCTGAGCGTGAGCACCCCGCGTTCGGCCGCGTCGGTCTGGTAGCGGGTGTCAATCAGCGGCACAAAGCGGCTTGGTGCGGCGTTCACCGTCTGCTGGTCACTGATCTCCGACTCCCGCGAGAAAAGGTTGTTAGCGAGGGTTCGGAACTGGATTTGCAGTTCGTCGCCCTGGCGCTCCGGTGCGTGGTTGATGTACTGCAGTGGTATGGTGAAATCTATGCGGATGGTCGCCGGGTTCTTGCTGTCGTCAATGTCAACGGTGTCGATAACGCCGCCCCATACGGTGGTTGCAAAACTCAGGAGAATACCGCCGGTAAACCGGGTCACCCATCTGCCCATACTACGTCCTGTAAGTAGCGTATTCATGGTTGGATCAAACCCGGTCTGGTTTATAGAAGTTCCTGGATAATGATGTTGATACTCCGGTAGTCACTTCCCGGGATTACCTGGTAGCGCACCGGCTGTGTGAAGCGAATGGTCACGTAGGGGCCGTCTGGGTTATCGCCCTCGTACAGCACCTGATCGACGGCCGCGATATCCGCGTCCGGGGGTACCAGGCCTTCGTTCCTGAACACGGCGCCCACATCCGAACTGGGCACGCGCACGGGTACGATGCGGATGCGCAGTTCCCTGCCGGTTTCCTGGGGGAAGTGCGAGAGATAGCGAAACGGGAACGTCAGTTTTACCTGGAGCAGGACGCGTCCGTCGTCGACGTTGATCAGCGCGCTTTCAATTATCCTGTCGCGGGCGGGTTCCCCCGAAAGTACCCATCCGGTAGCTAGTACAATGACGACGAGCGCTACAAGCGACAGGCGACGTGGTAGTTTGTTTTTCATTTTTAGCGACAGTCCCTTTGGTCCCTGTGTACATCAATATTTGACGGGCATTGGCGGCCGATCCCGTTGTTCCCCGTGCAAGCAGCCAGGCCGGCGGTGCCGCCGTGATCCGCGCATCCCGGGGATCGCGCGTCCCTGTGTGGCATGACGCTCACCGATCCCAGGTTCGGGTGGAGTGGCAAGCGCCACAGTCCTGGTTGGTATTGGGGTGTTCGCGGGGTTTACCCCTGGCGACGCCGCCGTTATGGCAGGCAGAACAGTTGCCCAGTACCTCGTTGTGATCGATGCTTTTGAGCGACGTCCAGGAGCTGGTGCGGTGACAGGCTTCGCAGTTATTGGTGGTCAACGGATGGGTCGCGGATTTACCGGTCGCCGTGGTGCCGTTGTGACACGAGGAACAGGAGCCGGACACGTTGTTATGGTCGAAGCTGGCCGGTAACCAGGCGCGCGTCGTGTGACAGCTATCGCATTGCGCACTGGTCTGGATATGGTTGACCGGCTTGCCGGTGGCGGTGGTGCCGTTGTGACACTGCGAACAACTGCCCGCTGCGACGCTGCCGTGATCGAACACGGCGCCCGACCAGCTGTTGGTCGTGTGGCAGTCGTCACAGGTGTTGCCGGAGGCGATATGGTTGGGCGTCTTGCCGGTGGCGGTGGTGCCGTTGTGGCAGGACGCGCAGGTGCCGACGACGTCGGCGTGGTCGACGCGGGTGACCGGCGACCAGGCGGTGTTGCGGTGACAGTCCTCGCACAGGTTGTTGGTCTGGATGTGCTGGGCATTCTTGCCGGTGGCGGTGGTGCCGTTGTGACAGCTGGCGCAACTGCCGGTGACATTGCCGTGATCGAAGGTCGCCCCGGACCAGTTGTTGGTGGTGTGGCAGTCATCGCAGGTGTTACCGGCGGCAATGTGGTTGGGCGTCTTGCCGGTGGCGGTGGTGCCGTTGTGGCAGGACGCACAGGTGCCGACGACATCGGCGTGATCGATGCGGGTGACCGGCGACCAGGCGGTGTTGCGGTGACAGTCCTCGCAGAGGTTGCCCGTCTGGATGTGCTGGGGGTGCTTGCCGGTGGCGGTGGTGCCGTTGTGACAGCTGGCGCAACTGCCGATGACATTACTGTGATCGAAGAGCGCCCCCGACCAGCTGTTGGTGGTGTGGCAATCGTCACAGGTGTTGCTGGAAGTTACATGGTTGGGCGTCTTACCGGTGGCGGTGACGCCATTGTGGCAGCTGGCACACGTCCCGGTGATCTGGCTATGGTCAAAGCGCGCGTTCTGCCAGCCGCCCGTGGTGTGGCAGTCATCGCAGCTATTACCGCTTTGCACGTGCGTTGGCGTTTTCCCGGTGGCGATCCGGCCGTTGTGGCAGGTCGAACAGGTGCCCATGGTATCGCCGTGATCAAAACTTGTTATCTGTGTCCAGGAATACGTCGAATGACAGGCTTCGCAGTTGTCAGTGGTCGGCATATGGCCAGCCGGTTTGCGTTCGCCACTGAGCCTGGAAGTACTCCCATGACATACCCCGCAGCGTGTTGGCGTGCCTTTGAAAATACCGCGCGTGTGGCAGGTGTCGCAATCGGCGCCCTGGTGCCCGCCGGTGAGGGGGAATCCGGTGGAAAAATGGTCGAAATCGCTGGCGGCGTGGCTTGGTGCCGCCGTTGCGAGGAACAGGCTGAAAACCAGCATCAGCGCGACAATAGTTTGTTTAACGTCGTATCTGCACATCGCGGAAGCTCTCTGTGGTATGGCAACGCGCACAGTCGGAACCGAAATGGCCCTGGTGTATATCGTCCTGTCTGTGGCAGGCGTTGCACTGTTTTGACTGACTGACACCATCATCGGCCGGGCGGTCGTGGCAATCACTGCAATGCAGCTCACGGTGCGCGCCCAGCAGCTGGAAGTCCGTCTGCTTGTTGTGGTCGAACACCCACACAGCCCAGCTGTTAGGGTTGTGGCAGGTATGGCATCCGGTTCCCAGCGTCCCCTTGTGTTGATCGTCGTCGCGGTGACAGCTGATGCAGTCCCGGGGGGTGTCCTTGAACGCCGACGATGCATGGCACTCTTCACAGGGCACGGTCGCGTGCAGGCCGATCAGCGGAAAGCGTGTCACACCGTGGTCGAAGACGATGCTGTCGCCCCAGCCGGAAGCCTGATGGCAGCGTTCGCACTGTTCGCCTTCCTGCCCATGATGGACATCGTCAACCTTGTGGCAGCTGATGCACTCGACAGCCAGCTTTTCCTGGTAGAGATCGCCACGGTGGCAGGCGCTGCAGGCCAGCTGGTCGTGTTTACCCTGCAAGGGGAAGTCGGTGCTCCGTGCGTGGTCGAAGCGGGTTTTTATCCAGGTGTTTTCGCCGTGGCAGGTCTGGCACTTTTTGCCGAAACGGCCATGGTGTGCGTCATCGCCGCGATGGCAACTGAAGCAGGCGGTGTCGGGGGTCTTGTCCTTGACAGGGTCGACATGGCAACTTTCGCAACGAATACGGGCATGCCTGCCCTTCAGGGCAAAGTCGGTCTCCCGATTGTGGTCGAAGTCGGATTCCCGCCACTCGCGTTCGTTGTGGCAGTCAGCGCAGTCCGTGCCGTTGATGCCATGGTGCACGTCGTCGAACGCGTGGCAGCTGTTGCAGGTGGTCGGCGTTTTCTTGTAGCGCTCGTTGATGTGGCAGCTGTTGCAGGCGGTGTCACGGTGGGCACCGTGCAGGGGGAAATCCGTCGTGTCATGTTTGAAACGAAACGTTTTCCAGCTTTCTGAAGTATGGCAGTTCCGGCAGTCGTCGCCGAGATTGCCACGGTGAGGGTCCTGTTCGCCGTGGCAACTGCTGCAACGGGAGGGCGCTTCGGCGTATTTCTTGCCCGTCTTGTGACACGTGCTGCAGGCCGCCGATGCATGCGCGCCTTCAAGGGGGAAGTCGGTTTTCCCGTGCTTGAATGACAGTGGGTCGAGATGGACGATGTCGGCGTTACGACCGAGGTGT
>JAJDOI010000045.1 GCA_022340245.1 Thiogranum sp. | reverse complement strand
GATCCCTATGAGCGGGCATCGAGCCAGTCGGGAATGTACATCCGCTGGTATGGCGACAACATCTGGCTGTTTGTACCGGTGCAGCAGAAGCTCAAGGCGTTTCTCACCACGCTGCAGGACTATCCTTTTCAGCGGGGCAGCAGTCTGAACGCCGCAGGCATCAACTACAACTCCATCCAGGCGTTGCAGGCCATGAAACGCCTGAAGGAACTGGAAAGTCTCCCGGCGCCGGGTAACTGAGCGCAGAACAGCCCGCCTGTATCGGCAGCGGATTCAACCAATGTGTTGCGTCGACCAGTTGAGCTCGCAGCGGGAAGCAGTCGTGCCCGAGCCGGTCTCCGGACGACCATCTTCACCCATTCCGGTCATTCAGTCGCCGCAAATGTAAACTGTAGTTTAGGGAGCCGGAACCAATCGCGCCATCCATGCCTCTTCGTGGCCGTCGGGGTTTATTCCTTTGCCAACTATGGTGGAGCCATCCTCGGATATCGCCCGCGCCATTTTCAGTGTCCAGCCGTCGAGGTTGAGATCGTAGCTGGTGACCAGTACATCCCGTAGATCGCGCATACCATGACGTTCATCCCAGATGAACGCTCGCTGCCCATGTTTACCGAGACTGTACCCCACAACAATGTCACCGTCCGCAGAGACACCCAGCGCCTCGCTGTAAAAGTAGCCGATGGAAAATGTGCCGCATGAGGTCATACCGCTGCTGCGGGTCCAGCGAAATGCCTCCTGTCCTTGTTCCGAGTTCGCATACCCCACGACCACCTGACCATCAGCAGAAACACTCAGTGCCTCACTTGAGAAAGCGCCACCAGGTAGATCACCAAGTCCTTCCATGCCTTCCGCGGCGCTCCAGCGGAAAGCTTCGACACCTGATGCAGAGCCGCTGTAACCTACCACGACCTGTCCATCTGCAGAGATTCCGCGCGCCTTGCTGGGTATGAATTCTTCACTGCCAGGCAGTCGACCGAGCCCCGTCATGCCTGAGCCACGTGACCAACGGAACGCCTCGCCAATCGGGCTGACATTCGAGCTGCTGAATCCAGCGACCACCTTGCCGCTGGCGGAGACGGCACTGGCATAGCTGGAGAAACTGCCGCCGGGCAGATCGCCAAGCCCCCTCATGCCATCGTCAGGCGTCCAGCGGAAGCCTTGGAGACCTGAGTTGGAATCGCTGGTCCCCACCACCACGCTGCCATCACCGGAGACGCCAGTGGCAGTGCTGGAATAGTGGCTACCGGGCAGGTCACCAAGACCCACCATGCTGTCACTACCGAATCTCCAGAAGAACCCCTCATCGCCTGCTTCAGAAGTGCTGCGTCCAACCACAACACTACCGTCCGCAGAGACGGCGGCGGCATCACTTTGAAATGTCCCACCAGGTAGATCACCCAAACCCATGAAAGTCGCACCTGACGTACTGGGTAGTGGGATGAGAAATATCGAAAGCGCCACGCCTATGGCGTTCAACAAGGATGACTTCATGGTGACTCCAGGGTTAAACAATCGCAGCTCGATCATCATACCACTGGTTTGGCTCTGCTTTGCGTGGGTTGGTCGGATTCGGTTGAATTCGGGTAACTGCCGGCGACGACAGCTTTTGCGCCACCGGGATCCGTGAGCTTGACGATAGTGGTCAGCAGATGGGCGAAGAGTATCAGCAGGTCCGTCAGGGCAAAGTAGGGTAGGGTGGCTCGCCATCCAGGAATGCAGCGACTCCGGACGTTACCGCCATGCAATCACCACTTCCGAGAACCGCCAGTCCACGACATTCGCTAAACGAAAGTGAATGAAAGGTTGCATTCTGAAGACGGACCTTGTTTGCTGATCACTGCATTCAGGCATTTTGCAGGTTTAATTAAAATACAGAACCATAAGCTAAAAACCAATATGCAACGCCACGATCGGGCTGGATCTGTAGCGCAAGGCTCGGCTCACTGGGGGGCATCCTGACGCGGGTCTGAAGCCCGCGGCTCTTGCAGGAATCCTGCTTTGTTTTCCTCGGCCAAGGACAGCCGGTCGTGCCTGGAACATCAGGCGATCGCTGGCCGACGTTTTGCCAGCATACCCTCCAACCTTTGCTCGGATTCAGGGCCACGTACCAGCGCGCGCAGGAACACGCCAGCATAGCTCTTCTCGACAATGGCGTCCTCGGCTGCTATAGCCGGCTTCATCAGGTCGTGAAGCTCGATCAGGTTATACCATGGCACGGTCGGATAGATATGATGACCGATGTGCCAATTGATGTTGTTCCAGAAGAAACTATGCAGCCGATTTGAAGTGACCGTGCGCGAACCTACCAGCTGCCCCTTGTTCCAGGGTGTCTCATAGTGTTCGGCGATAAAACGAATCGAGTTGAACACTGCGAAAATGTATACCGGCACCAGCCACGCTTCCAGCGTCTTGCCCAGCACGCCGTGTTTCTGCGCCCAGGCCAGCAGTGCCCAGTAGCAGGCGATCTTGAGCAGGGTTTCAAATAGGTGTATAGCCCACTTCTTGGCGTTGAAACGCTGGATCGGGTAGATGAAATTGAAGTGCACGAAACTCAGCAAGGCGCCTGCTACGATGTAGCCGTAGAACGCCACAAAGTCGAGTACACCACGCTTGCCCATGGTGAAGGCGTCGGGATCTTTCGGGGAGCGGTTGTAGCGGTGGTGCTCCATATGGTCTTCCTTGAACGAGATAAAAGAAGCCACTAGCGGAATCATGGAGACGATGCCGAAAACCCAGTTTTTCCAGGGCTGCTCGAACAGCGTGTTGTGGGTGGCATCATGCATGAAAGTGACCATACTCATCCACAGGTAACCGAGAGCCAAGTAGGCTGACCACTTGAACAGGCTGGACTCGGTGGTCCAGGCCAGCCAGGCAAGAAATATCATGCTGCCGAAGAACAGCGGAATCTTGATCAGGTTCGGCTGTATTCTTGAGGTTCTGAGGCGTTTCAGATCTTCGCGCGAGATGTAGTCTCGCCGCGGGACGCTGGCTTGCGGAGTATGTATCAATGACTGGCGCTGCTGTGTAGTGGTGTAGAAAAACCATTACTATACAGAAAAGCGGCTGAATTATGAAAGTTCAAAGTTCTTGAGTGAATGCAAACAACCGAAAAGCGTCGCGATTACATATTGTAAACGTCCGCTTTCCAGAAGTGGTTGTTCCCAGCGTCTGGCACCAGATCCGGTTTGACTTCCTGCGGCAGGGAAACACCCATAAGACTAAAGCGGCACGCCGTTGACCTCTGTTACATCAGGCCAACGAATCTTCTGGCTGGTGTTGGCTTCAGGCGAACTTAGCAGCCTGTCATCGGGTGTCGACGCCCCACGGGAAATTGCGCGACTGCCCTATAATCAACGAGCTACTCAGTATATGCGATCTCAGTGTGGACACTGCGATTCGATCGCTCGAAGGCTCTGGCGAGCTATGGACTCCAATTGATTAAGTGTTTGAACCAGGCGCTATGCCGAAAAGGGTCACAGGCGCTTGAGGCGAATATTCCGGAACTGCACCACCTCGGTATGACACTGCAGGCCGATAAAGCCCTCCTCGCGTTTGTTCAGTCCCGCAGCAGGCGCATCCATCGTCAGCAGCGGCGCGAGGTCGCCACCGGCGACGTTCAGCCCGTTGATGCGTACCCCGATGTTGCGGCCGCTGACCTCGATTTCGCAGCGGTTCCAGCAGGGTTCGCGCCCCATATGACGCGGCTGCACGGTCTTGGCCGCCCACAGACGCGCGGGAAACACGCCATACACGGCGCCCGTCTTGTGCAGCGGCGAGCCGTGGATGTCGTTGGCGGCGTCGTAGCCGTGCTCGTCGATCTGCACTTCGATGGTCGAGTCGTAGAAGTCGCCTTCGAGTGCGGCCGGCAACGGCATGCGCAGAAAGATGCCCGAGTTGGCGTGGATGTCGAACGCGCGCCAGTCCAGCCGCAGGATGAAATTGCCGAAGGTGTCGCCCGTATAGCGGAGCACGCCCAGTTCCGGCGTGTACGTGTCCACGCCTGCGCCGAGCACCGGGTGGTCCGGATCGGCGACATCGAAGAAGTTGTTGCTGCCGCCCGGTGCGATTTCCCAGCCGTCGGCGACGAAGTCGCCGCTGTACAGCGACTCGAAGCCAGCCTCGACGCCCGCGAAATCCTCCGGGACATAGCGTTGGATGATCGAGTCGGCGATCCGGCGCGAGAGCGCGATGCCGGTCAGCACCGGGTTGGCCGAACCGGCACTGGGGAACAGCGCTTGGTCGACGCAATAGGCGTTGGTGACATGGTGGAAGCGTCCGTGGATGTCGGTGACGGAAGTGGCGGGGTCGCTGCCCATCCAGAGTGTGCCGCATTCGTGGTAGGTGGTGCCGATGCCGTCGGAACCGCCGCCCATGAATTCGACGTCGGTGGTGCCGGTCAGCAGGCGGGTGATTTCCAGCGTGCCGTTTTCAACCCTGAAATCGGGCCTGTACAGCGGCGCCGGCGGCGGCCCCGAGACATTAAGGCCGTCGCTGTTGAAGTGCGCGGTGTGACACGGACAGGTGAACTGTCCCTGCGACGGCACCCAGTCGACGAAGCAGCCCTCGTGCGTGCAGGTGCCTTCGATCACCCGGAACTGCCCGTTGAAGCGGCCGATGAAAAAGCGACCGCCCGGCGTGTTCTCCATGTGATAGCTGTTGTCCGGAATCAGGTTGACGGGAACCTGCGCCAGCACTTCGACGGACGTGGCGGGCAGCGGCCCGGTGCCGCCGGTGCTGCCCTGCCCCTGGCCGGCCAGCGCGTCGATGAAGTCGAACGCCGCCTGATCCTGCGCGGCCCAGACAGCGGCGTCCTCGCTGCCCTTCACCATGTTGATATAGGTCTTGGGTATGCGCAGCTCGCTGCCGTTTTCCAGGTAGACGTCGTCGCCGTTGCCGCCGAAGGGGTTGACGTTCACCCAGCTCGCGCCGGCGTCGCTGCCCACCGGGCTGGTGCGGTTGCCGAAGGTTTCGCCGACCGTGCGGATGCCGATCACGACGCGGTCGTTGCCCAGCCCCTGCTGCGCCTCAAGCACGGACTGCACATCCTCGATGTTGGGGAGCATCTGGTAGAGAAACCGCTCGGGATCGCGGCTGGCGCCGGGAAACATGGGCACGTCCATGTTGGGCGCGGCGTAGAACTGAAAGTGAAACCGGCCGATGTTGCCGCCCGGCGTGGGCGCCGAGCCGGTGATGTGCAGCGCGGCCGTCCTGATCCTGGACGGGTCGGGCGGCGGCAGGTTCAGGGCGCTGCGCTTGATGCGCCAGACATAGTTGCTGCGGGCGTGGTACATCAGGTTGCGCCCCATCAGCTCGCCGTTGGTGTTCAGCGGCACTGGCCGCGGAAACGAATTCACGGCCAGGCGTGTCGAGTTGATGGTGTTGCCCGCCACTATCACCATGGCGCTGGATTTGAGATTCAGGCGCACCACGCGGGCCCTGGCCTTGTTCCTCGGCTCCGCCGGGTCCGCCAGTGCGACCACCACCTGGTGGACGCGCCCGCCGGCGGTTTCCAGCCTGAGCACGTTGGCGTTGGGCACGAGGAACAACCTGCGCGCGGTGTTGTCCGCGCCGCCGAGTTCGCAGTCCTCGCGGATGGAATCCAGCAGCAGCGGCAGGCTGCTGAACTTGTCGAAGCTGAACAGCCCCGACCCGGGTGCTTCGCCCTGCACGGCGACGGGCGGCGGCAGCACCGCCTTCAGCGCAGGCACGTCGCCGTTGGTGATGACCGTTTCGGCGCGGCTCTTGAGGGCTTCGTACAGGGGACCGTTGATGAAATCCTGCACCGGCTGTGCGCCGATCTCGGTTTCGCAGAGCGCGTAGCCGCCCGGCCAGCCGCTATGGTTGAGGTAGTCCTTGATCTCCTGCGGCCAGAGCCGCCGGCCGTTCTCGTCCAGGCGGTCCAGGTCCTCCGGCTGGAAACGTGGCGCCCAGCCACCCCAGAACAGTGACTTGCCGCCGACGCAGCGTGAGTGCGTGACGAATGAGTCCGCGTTGGTCTGTCCGGGTTCCACCAGCGGTTCGGCGACTAGACCGCCCAGCGGTGTGCTGCGCCGCGTGAGGTTCTGTATGTGCTCGGTGATCAGAAACGGGCCGGACTCGAGCACCAGCACGCGCGGAGCGTGGCTCTCGTCCGCCATGCGCCGCCCCAGCTCGAACAGTTTGGACGCCGTGTAGGCGCCGTACATGCCGGAACCGGCGATGATGACATCGAACGACGTCTCGCCCTGCGCCGCGATGATCTCGTCCCAGGTATTGCACGTGAATCTCGCCAGGCCGTCGACGGAAAAGGTGGTGCTCTGTACATCAGGTGGCGGCAGCGGCACGCCGGAATCGAAAAGTCTGTTCAACGCCATCGTGGTCCCTCACTGGACTAACGAAACAAACGAAAGGCAGCGGCAGCGTACTGGCTGGTCGCCGCCTGCGCCCGGGCTTACAGGCACACCGGTCGCGTGCAACGCGGCCAGCGAGTGCGAAACGGCACCCCCGTCCCGGACAGGTCGAGTATACGCAAAAAATGCGCCCTGTTCGCCACTCGTCAACGGGTCATCCACGGCTGACGAAGGGCACAGGCGGGGCTGCACCCTACCATCATCTCATTTTGCTGGAGGATCAGGGCAGGCTTAAGGATTTGCGTACCATATGCGATGTCGCGTACCTGGCGCTTCACCAAATCGCAACTGCGCAGTGTGCTGTCGATGGCCAGATTGAACATGGCAAAGTCACGGGCCCTGTGCGCCATCTGGAGTCGGGTGCGGATGGCCCCGACCTCCTTGAGTTTCAGGGGCGGTTTCTGACCGTTCAGTTTGCCCTTGTTCCAGGCTGGATGTTTTTGCGGGGAATGTGTTAAGTACAGCCGACGTAAGAAATCACTGAATCCAACCCAATGACTTAAAAAAGACATTGCTGCCACCGAGTCTAAACGGAAGTACAGGAATTCGGGCTGGATGGCCGGAACATACTGGAAACTGACCTTCAGACCCCAGCGGTCGATCTGTTGAAAAGTAGTCACATGAAGCAAGCGTGAAAGCCCTCGAGGCAAATGCCATACCGTCGAGGGGAGGTGGGAAGTTGGCCGCGAGATCGCCCGCAGCCAATGCCAAGCGTCGATGCCGCACCAAAGGGGGGCGCTCGCGAATCAACCAGCATTGTTGGTCTCGGACCCGTTACCCGAGGCTGCCAATGCGATCTGACTGAACATTTGAACATTGAAACCCTCGATCACGGTGGACTATTATCGCGATCAGTTACTCGGAGGGCTGCCATGGCTGTTAGCAAACGACTGGTTCAGGCGCTCGTGTGCCTGATTGGCCTCCTCAGCGCCACGGGCCCGGCAAGGGCGGAGCACATCACCGGTAAGCACGGCTCGCCGAGCGCCACGACCACCATCCCGGGCAACACGCTGCCTGCACCGGCGCCCAAGTTCGGTGGCGTGATCAAGGAAACCACCAAGGGTTCCGTCCCATGGTGGCCGCCACGCGTGGTGCCGCCCAAGGGTGCGCCGAACGTGCTGCTGGTTCTGGTCGACGAGTCCGGGGGTTCGGCACGTCGAGCACCTGAGGACGGGATTAGGCATGCCCTGACCGAGGGGTGGTCGACGGAGCACGCCCCTCGGCCTGCCACCCTGAAGCGAGACGACAAGCACCTTTGCAGGACGTGGGTGCTGGAGGCCGCGCCCAATCTTTGCCGGAGGAGCGGCCAGCACGCCGGTTGACCAGACCGGTAAAGCACTGAAAGGTGATTTGAGAGCAAGACTGAAAGACGATGCGTTCAACATCGTGGCGCTCAGCATGAACTGGGAAGTCTGGCGCGCGGGAAAAGCTGCGTTAGGCTGATAGCAGCAAGACCGTTTCAGTGAACGGCTCGTGCAGGACATAGCGCAAAAAACGTAAGCGATCCGCGCTCGACCCAACCCGGCGACACAGCCGGCGCGCGAGCAGAGTGTTAGTGAAAACCGGAGGTTCTGCCCATGAGTAAACGGAAATTCATGACCCGCGGCGCGCGGCGACCGGCATCGGCCGGCGTCACCGGCGGGTTCCTGCTTCTGATGACCCTGGCGCTGCTCGCCGGCTGCGCACCGACCAGCGTTCAGGAGACCAGCGAGAGCACCGTCGGCGGACCTCGGCCGGAGCGCATCCTCATTTACGACTTCGCGGTCTCTCCGCAGGAGGTCGAGCTGGATAAGGGACTGAGCGCGGAGCTAATGGACCGTTACAGGCACCTTGACAGCGGCGCCGCCCGCACGGCCGCAGAGCTGAAGATCGGCCATACCGTCGCCAGTATCGTCGCCGCCGAACTGGTCAAGCAAATCCAGAGCTATGGTCTGTGGGCGGAGCGCGCACTGGGCGTTCCCTCGGGGAAGGGCAAGACGCTGATCGTCAAAGGCCAGTTCCTGTCCATCGATGAGGGCAACCGCACGGAGCGGGTCGTGATCGGCTTTGGCGCGGGCCGGACGGATGTGCAGGCCAATGTACAGGTGTATGAACTGACACCCGAAGGAAAGAAGGAAATCGAGTCCCTGCGTGCCAGCGGTGCCAGCGGTGCCAAGCCGGGCATGGCCGAGATGATGGGCATCGGCGCCCTGACCCACCACCTCCTCGCTTCCACGCTGGTGAGCGGCAGCATTTCGACCGCCGGCGAGCTGAAGTTCGAAACGGTGGACGCCGACGGCCGCCGCCTGGCCGACAAGATCGCGGCAAATCTCGGACAGTATTTCGTCAGCCAGGGGTGGATTCCCGCTGGCGCGGTCAAGTCCCCGAGCCGTTTCTGATATGGAGTTCACCCTCAACTGCACACGAATATATGGAAGTGATTTTGCGGGGTCTGCGTGCCGGGACCGTGACTCACAACGGTGATTGCCGGGGCTTTGCCCCATAAACCAGGGAGAAAGCGCTATGAAGAGTATGCATTTCGTACTACCACTGGTAATTGCCGGCGTTGCGACATCAGCCGCCGTTGCGGAAACCAGTAAGCCCGTCACGCAGTGGACGTGCGAGGATTTCATCGCAATCGACGACCAGTACAAGCCGAATGTGATCTACTGGGCAACAGCCTATGCGAAGGGCGACAAACCCGAAGCGAGCGAGCTGGACATCGCCGGTACCGAGCAGGTTACTCCGATGATTATCGACGACTGCGAGAAGGAACCGAAGGCCTCGTTCTGGCAAAAGCTGAAAGGGGCGTGGGACAAGGTCGAGGACAAGGTCGAGGCCGGTGCTAAAAAGATGAAGGAGAAGCTGTAGAGTAAGCTCACTCGCTTTAAGATCCGAGTCTTGCCCCGTGTTTTGGGACGGTGCCGGGATGGTCGGCAACAGATAGGTGGTGGCTTATGAAGGGTACTGGCACGAAAAGAATAATATTACGCAAGGCGCTCGGTGTGATGGTACTGCTCGGCCCGTTGTTAGCCCCGGGCTCGCCCGCCCGGGCGGCGCAGAGCAACGAAGCACTGGCCAAGGCGGCCCAGAACCCGGTGGCCAATCTCATTAGCGTACCTTTTCAGGACAACATCAACT
>JAJDOI010000032.1 GCA_022340245.1 Thiogranum sp. | reverse complement strand
GGAAGCCGACAGCAAGGTCGCACAGCGCTGACCGGCTCGGCACGGGGCCGGTTGTATAATAATCAGTCTCGTGCCGATGATATGTGTGACCGCCCCGCAAGGGGCGGTTCACCTGTGTGCTGTACATGAAACCCCTTATCCTGTTAGTCGCGATCTGCCTGGCTGCGCCACTGCTGTCATCGCCGGCGCGCGGCGATACCGGTCAGCCGCCGCTCGTCCCGCTGGCGCCGGGCTATGGCGAACTCGGCTATACCTTGCCCGCTCCCGGTACCTACCGGCTGCCGCCGCTCGGGCCCGCGCACGACGGCGCTATCCTCAAGCCGGATGGCGAACCTGGGCGCCTGGCGGATTTTTTCGGCGACAAATACGTATTGCTGAGCTTCATCTACAGCACCTGCAGCGACGTCAACGGCTGCCCGCTGGCCACCGCCGTGCTGG
The DNA here is from genome assembly GCA_022340245.1 of Thiogranum sp. Lineage (GTDB taxonomy): Bacteria > Pseudomonadota > Gammaproteobacteria > DSM-19610 > DSM-19610 > Thiogranum. Next base: position 4,461 of record JAJDOI010000032.1, on the reverse strand, counting down.
CGCGTGTCAAGAAAGTGCTGGATGAAGACCCCGCCATCGGCGACAACCTGCGGCTCATAAGCCTGAGTTTCGATCCCGAACACGACACCCCCGAGGTCATGCGCCTTTACAGCAGCAGCTTTGCTTCCGGGCGCAGCGAATGGGAATTCCTCACCACCGATTCGCGGCAGGCCATCGAGCCTATCCTCAAGGCCTACCGGCAGTCGGTGCTGCCCCAATACGACGACAAGGGCAATACCACCGGCAGCTTTTCCCATATCCTGCGGGTCTTTCTGATCGACAGGCAGCAGCAGATCCGCAATATCTACAGCGTTTCCTTCCTGCATCCCGATATCCTGCTCGACGACGTCAGAACCCTGCTGCTGGAAGATCAGGGTGCGACAGCAGCGGCCGCATCAGTGGACGGCGGCGCAGCGCAGGAAATCGCCGCCGCGCCCGGCGACTTCAAGGGCGGCTACGACTCCGGCGATTACCGCACGGCTTCCAGGAGCCTGGATCGCCGCAACGGCGAGCAGGCCGATCTGCTGGGATTGCTGCACAATCCGCCGCTCGGCCTTCCCGCGGTGCCGGTGCCCGCCGGTAACCCGGTGACCGGTGCGAAAATCGTGCTGGGTCGCAAACTGTTTTTCGACCGGCGGCTGTCGCGCAATGGGACTATCTCATGCGCCATGTGCCATATCCCCGAGCAGGGCTACACCAGCAACGAAATGGCGCTGGCTGTTGGCATGGAGGGCCGTACCGTGCGCCGCAATGCGCCAACCCTCTATAACGTGGCTTACCTGCAGAGGCTGTTCCACGACGGCCGCGAATACAGCCTGGAACACCAGGTGTGGTCTCCGCTGCTGGCGCACAACATGATGGACAACCCGTCGTTCGCCGCGGTCATTGGCAAACTGCGCCACCTGTCCGACTACGACGGCCTGTTCGAGGCGGCCTTCGACGGTGCCGGCCCGGGCATGGAAACCATCGGCAAGGCACTGGCCAGTTACGAGCGCACGCTGCTGTCGGCCGACTCGCCTTTCGACCGCTGGTATTACGGCAAGGACCAACAGGCCGTGAGCGAGACGGTAAAGCGCGGCTACGCCCTGTTTACCGGCAAGGCGGGCTGTGCCGCCTGTCACCGGGTGGATGACAAGCATGCGCTGTTCACTGACAGCGCCATGCACAACACCGGACTGGGCTGGTACAACGCCATGGAAAAACCCGCCGGCAAGACCCGCGTGCAGGTATCGCCGGGGATCTATCTCGATGTCGAGACCAGTATCATCGACAGCGTACGTGGCGAAAAACCGGGTGATGTCGGCCTGTACGAGGTGACGCAGAACCCGGCGGACCGCTGGCGCTACCGGACCGCGAGCCTGCGCAATATCGCCCTGACGGCACCCTACATGCACGATGGTTCACTTGACACCCTGCGCGCCGTGGTCGAGTTCTATAATCGCGGCGGTTACCCCAACGAAGTGCTAGACCCCCTGATCAGGCCGCTGAACCTGTCGGAAACGGAAATAGATGATCTGGTGGCGTTCCTGAAATCGCTCACCGGCGACAATGTTCGCGCGCTGGTATCGGACGCCTTTTCCGCACCGGTCGGTGATCCGGGCGCTGTCGAGCCCGATGGTGCACGCGACAAGCGGGGAGTTTCGCAATGAGCGTCACAGCAGTTGCGTGTCGGTTGCTTGGCTGTCTGGTCCTGGTGTTGGCCCGGCCCGTGCTGGCCGGCGGCGACTACGCCGCCGGCGACTACAAGGAAGGCTACGAAACCGGCAACTACGCCACGCGTTCGGTGGCGCTGGATACGCGGGCGAACCGTGCACGGCCGGCCGATCTGATGCAGGCGTTCAGCCAGACGCCGCTGGGCCTGCCGCCGGTACCGGTACCGGACGACAACCCGGCGACGGAGGCGCGGCTGGCGCTCGGGCGAAAACTGTTTTTCGACCGGCGACTGTCGCTCAATGGCACTATGTCGTGTGCCATGTGCCACGTCCCCGAACAGGGCTTCGCCAACAATGAGCTGGCGCTGGCGGTCGGCATGGAAGGCCGCACGGTGAGGCGCAATGCCCCGACGCTATACAATGTCGCCTACTTCAAGCACCTGTTTCACGACGGTCGCGAAAACCGCCTGGAACAGCAGGTCTGGCTGCCGACGCTGGCGCATAACGAAATGGCCAATCCGTCGGTCGGCGAAGTGCTGAGAAAACTTGGTGTACTGTCCGACTACCGCAACCTTTTCGAGGCAGCCTTCGATGGCAGGGGACCCGATATGGAAACCGTCGGCGCGGCTATCGCCACTTACGAAAGGGCGCTGGTCTCCGGCAACTCGCCGTTCGACAGGTGGCGCTACGGCGGCGAGCAGGATGCGCTGGATGCAAGTGCGAAGCGCGGGTTCGCGCTGTTCACCGGTAAAGGCGGCTGTGTATCGTGCCATCTGGTTGGCGAAAGTACAGCGCTGTTTACAGACGACGACTTTCACAACACCGGCATCGGCTGGTATGCGTCCATGCAGCCCGGCGTTACTCACCGCCGCGTGCAGCTGGCGCCGGGCGTCTACCAGATGGTCAGCACCGAGATTATCGCGGATGTCAGCAACCCGGTCGAGGGCGACGTCGGCCGTTACGAGATTACCGGCGACCCGGCCGACCGCTGGCGCTACAAGACCCCGACTCTGAGGAACGTTGCGCTCACGGCGCCCTACATGCACGACGGCTCGTTGCAGACACTGACTGATGTGGTCGAGTTCTACAACCGTGGCGGCCAGCCCAATCCGGGCCAGGACCCGCGCGTGCACCCGCTGGGACTGACTGCAACGGAAGTGAGCGACCTGGTGGCCTTTCTTGAATCGCTCACGGGCGACAATGTCGAGACGCTGGTCGCGGACGCTTTTGCGGCGCCTATCGGCGATCCCGGACTGGGTAAACCCGGTGACCCGGTGCAGCGTCCGGCCGCGCCGGACGAGTGAACGCATCGCAGCCTTTGCCAATGGAGAAGTGATATGACCCTGAGCCGTGCCCGGAGCGGTATTGCCGCCGTTATCCTGATGCTGATCGCCGAATCGGCGGTCGCGCAAGCGCAGCTGCAGCAGGTACCCGGCGAACTGCCTGCAGCCAACTTCAGCCTGCCCGACACCGGCGGCAATACCCACCGGTTATCAGATTACCGGGGCAAATACGTGCTGGTGAATTTCTGGGCCGAATGGTGTTCTCCCTGCATCAAGGAACTGCCTTCCATGCAGCGTGCCTACACCGCGTTGCGCGACAGCCGGTTCGAAATCCTGGCCGTCCACGCCGGACCGGCCACCGGGAAGACGGGCGAGTTGCTGGAACGTTTCGGTGTGAAATTCCCGGTTCTGGTGGACGCGGACCTGGCCCTGCAGGGCTGGCAGGTACAGGCGCTGCCGACCTCGTATCTGATCGATACCGAAGGGCGGATTATTTATTCGGCGCAGGGCGCCATAGACTGGGATCATTCTGCCAGCCGCAGCCTGCTGGACCGCTTGCTGGGCGAGGCCGCCGCGCCCGGGAGCAACAGCGGCTTGTCCGCCACGCTGTCAGGCGAGGCCGCCGCAGTATCTGACACAATGCATTAAGCCCGGCTCGATCTCCGGCCAGGCCTTCTCCGGGCGAAAACTGCCTCCGGGACAAACGCAGACGGCACGGTGCGTTACGCGCACTCAGGCCAGCTGCGCTGGAATCCGTGCGGCGTTCACACCGGCGTCAGCAGTTCGCCGTTACCGCCGACGGCCAGGTCGCCGACAAATCGCCGCAGGCGGATGCCGCCTGAGCCGAAGCGGGCGAATTCACTGTCGAGGCGCTGCAGGAACGTCTGCAACAGGGGCATGAAACCCAGCTGGTGCTCACCGCAGTCACCGAACGTCGGCGGTAGTGCCGCTTCGGGCAGGGTGCCGCACAACAGCGTGCCGCGCCGCATGGCGTAGCCGGCCCGTGCGCCTGGCGAGCCCAGCAGGGCAACGGTGCCGGCGATCATGCGCGAGCCGCAGTAACTGCCGGCGTCGCCGCGCACAAGAATATGTCCGCGGCGCATGTGGTCGCCCAGGCGGTCGCCGGCGTTGCCCCGGATCAGTAAGGCGCCGCCGCACATGCCACGCCGGTCGCCCGGTAGCGCGGCACCGGCGAAATTTCCGCAGTCGCCATCTACAGTGACAGTGCCGCCCGCCAGCCCGCTGGCTGCCCAGTGCCCGGCTCGACCCTCGACATGAAGACTGCCCCCGTGCATCCCCTGGCCCAGGTAGTGCCCGACATCACCCTCGACGTGGATGCAGCCGGCATGCATGCGGGCGCCGATCGCGTCCAGCCTTGCGGAACTGTTGCGGATGACCAGTGTGCCCGGATCAGTGCCGTCGATATGAAAGAGTTCATCCAGGCTATAGCAATTATTGCCGCACTGAAGGGGTATTCTGCCGATATCCTCGCGGCTCAGTCTGGACAGTTGTTCTGGTGTGAGCGG
>JAJDOI010000225.1 GCA_022340245.1 Thiogranum sp. | reverse complement strand
CGCGAGATTTCCGCAAGCCATTCGCCGCCCGCAAGCGGTTCCCGCACCCGCAGCCGGCGGCGCTTTGCACGGCTGTCGCGAAACGCCAGCCGGTCGCCGGCCTGCAGATGATCCAGCAGTTGCGCCGGCAACGGCAGGCGCTGCAGATCGGGCGTGTCGCCATCGCCTGGTCTGGCCGCGTGGCTGCACAACACCACGCGGGTTGCGCCGGTGCGCTGGCCGAGGGCATTGCGGCGTACCTTGAGGTGCAGCACCGCGGGCTCCGACTGCATCGGACCGGTGCGGATCTTGTGCCCGCCCAGGTCCATGAAAACCTTTGTCCCGGTACCGCCGTTTTCCTTGGCGGCACGCAGGTTGTCGATCATGCCCTGCCAGACCGCGGGACCATCGTGGGCGCAGTTGATACGCACGCAATCCATGCCGCTGGCGACCAGATCCGCCAGCAGTTCGGGTCGGCCTGCGGCCTCACCGGGCAACGTGACCATGATGCGTGCATAGCGGCTGTGACTGCGCCTGCCGAACAGCTGCTCGGCGTTACGCTCGAGACACCTCGCACCATCTTCAGGTAAACCCACGGGCGCGTCGAGACCCAGCGCCTGGCTGAGCACGCCGATCACGCGGTTCAGGTTGGTCTGAACCTGGGACTCCCCGCGCCCGAGGGAAGAGACCCCCGCCGCAACCAGGCGCTCCTGCAACGGGCGCAGCTCGTGACTGCGCATCGCCAGATAACTGGCCAGGTTGCAGGCGTCAGCCGAGTACCCGCCGGCATAGCGTGCCCGATAGGCCTCCAGCCTGCGGCCAGCGTCGGCAGTAATCTGCTCGCGCAGCTGCACCAGTTCTTCGCGCAACTCGGCAAGTTCGGCGGACGGGAGGGGTGACAACTGGGTAGACATAGTGTGCTGACCTGGATAGCGGACAATCACTGCCCCCAACACTATAGGATCGGTTTGTTACGGATTTGTTACAGGTTTGTGACAGTCGCGCATTACCAGGGCGCATGGGATACCGCTGGCTTCGACGTCGTCTCCCGGCGCTGCGGCTATTTGATGGAGACCAGTTCGATATCGTAGATCAGCGGTTTCAGGTCAGGCACACCGCGTTTGCTTACGCCCCCCTCGGGGACGGCCAGCGCGGGCGGAATGTACAGCTCCCACCGTGCACCCTCCGCCATTTTAAGAAGTGCCTCCCGCCAGCCCGGAATGAGCTGCCTGAGCGCGAAAGTCACCTCGCCCCCTTTGTTCCCGGAGCTATCGAACACCCGGCCATCCGGCAGCAGGCCACGGTAACGCAACGAAACCCTGTCGGTTGGTTGCGGCCTCCGGCCATCCGCGTTACCGCTCTTCAACACTTTGTACCGCAAGCCGCTCGGCAAAGTGACGACCCCTGCGCTGCCGGCGTTGTCTTTCGCGAAGTCGCTCACCGCCGTTTTCGAAACGCGCCAGGAGGACAGTTCGCCGACGTGTCCGGCATCCGGCGTTGTAACCGCTTTAAGCTCGATGACGAAGATGACGTCCTGTCCGCTGTATGGACCCGGTTTTTTGAACGCCAGTTCCGCCGGCACATATACTTCCCACTTCGCTCCTTCTTCCATGTACTGCAGGACATCCTGTAAACCGGGGATAGCGTCGCTCAAACGAAATGCTTCCGCGCCGCCGGCGTCCCTCGCACTGTCGAAACCGGTGCCGTCCGGCAAGCTACCGCGATAACTTATCAGCACCGTGTCACCCGGCCCGGGTGCTCTGCCGGTGCCGTTGCGGATCACCGAGTATTTCACCCCGCCAGGGAGTTCAATCACCGCGTCTCCGGAGAGCTTCGTCGCGCTGTGCGCACACGGCTCCCCGCCCTTGGCGGCGTCGGCGCACGGACCCGTCGATCCGTGGGCAGATGTATCCGGCTGCATAAGATAGGCTTCCACGAGTGGGCCGCCTGCGTTTTCCGGCTTCGGCTTCGACGCATGGTCCGCCACTTCCTCAGCATCATCGCTGTGCTCGCCCGAGTCCGGTTCGACGCCGGCTGTTTGTGCCTGCGGGGTTTGAAGCTGATTCTGCGCGGGGATCTCTACCGACTCCGCGGGCCCGGCAGCTCGCTCCAGGGAGGCGATCGATTTGGCAGTCGACGATTCTTCGGCCGGCTGAATGCCCTTGCCCGCGACGGCCCGCTCATTGTCACTGTTGTAAACGTCCCAGATTTTCGCGGCGCTCCCCAGGACACCCAACAGGAATACGAAGCCGGCCACCGCCGTTGTCCAGCTGAAATGCCGGTGGTGCCTCGCGGCGAGCGTTTGGGGCGCCGGTTTGTGCGACAACTCGGACTGAAGCGGTTCGCTCTGGTTTGCCTCGTGCTTCGGCAGCTGCAGCTCAAGCGCGTTTATGCGCTTGCCCGCCACCTCCAGACGATCGGACGCCTCGGACAGGGACAATTCAAGGGTGTCGATCTGCAGGTTTGCGGCAGAGAGTTGCGGTTCCAACTCAGCGAGCTGTCGCTCCAGCCCGGCGATTTGCTCGTGGTCCCTGTGCCTGGTACTGGCGTATTCACCGAGTACTGCCCGCAGATTATCCACCAATGACCGATTTTCCTCGCCGGCGTCGGCCCGCTCCTTTTCAACGCCCCGCAACGCCTGCCCGAGCGCCTCGAACTCGACGCGCAACCGCTCCTTCTGTGCCTGCAACTCGACCAGCTGCAGGTCACGATCGCCCAGTTTCTCGCGCTGCTGCTCCAGCTCGCCGATCAACCGCTGGCGCTGCTGTTCGGCATCTGCGCGGCGCGCTTTCGCCTCCTGGAGCGAAAGCTCGATCGCCTCCCGCTCCCGGTGCGCACGCTCCAGTATCGGCTCGAGCTCGGCGAAGCGTTGTTCCAGCCACGCAATGCGCTCCCGGGCCTGGTTTTTTTCCGTCTCGACATCGACCTTCAGTGTTTCCAGTGCCGACACCAGCGACTGGTTCTCCGCGCTGACCGAGCGTTGCTCCCGCTCGGCGACGGAGAGCGATTCGCCCAGGGCATTTGCCTTCTCGCGAAGCTGCTCATGGCATTGCTGCAACTCGGCGATCTGCTGCTCGCGTTCGTCGCCCCGGGCCTGCTCGGCCTCAAGCTGCCCGGTGAGTGAGCGGTTGCTTTCGGCCAGCGTCGCGCGCTCGCGCGCGAGCGCTTCGAGCTGCTGCTCGAGTTCGGCGGCCCGGGCGCGCTGCTGCTGTTGCTGCTTGTGCAGCTCACCGAGCTGTGACTCCCGTCCAACCAGTCGGGCCTGGTGTTCCTCCAGTTCCTGTCGGAGGCGCTGACGCTGCTCTTCCACGTAGACGTTGCGGGCTTGCGCCGCGTCGCGCGAACTTTGCAGCTCCTGCCGTGCGCGGCGCGCCTGCTCAAGCGCCGTCTCGAGCTGTTCGACCCGCTGCGCCAGCGCGGCCAGCTGTTCGGCATCCCGACTTTGTGCCTTGTCCAGCTCGTTGCCAAGACTTGCCAGCTGCGACACCAGCGCCGCATTGGCGTCCCGACTGATCAGAACCTCGCGTTCGGCCGTTGACAGTCGTTCGTCGAAACTGGCGAATTCACGCGCTGCCTGTTCGCGTTCCGATTGCAGCTGCGCCAGTTCCGCATCGCGTTCGGCAAGACGTATCTCGATATCGTTTTTTTCGACCTGTACGCGTTTGAGCGTGTCGTCGATCACCTTGAGCCGCGCAGCCGGATCGACGACCGCTGCCTGGGGCTCACGCACTGCCGCGCGGGGCTGTTGCTCCACGGGCGTCGAATCACGCCAGAGTCTTTGCAGGTCTTCCAGGATGGCGTCGCGCTCACGGGCAAGGCCGTCGGCATGCCGCTCAAGACTGGAAAAATCATTGCGCAGGGTCGCCAGCTCGCGACGCAGCGCAGACAGCTCGCCCGCCAGCTGCCCGGCCGGCAGCGTACGCCGGGCAAGCGCTGCGACGGCACGACGCCAGCGCGGCACCGCACGCACTGCAGCGGCCGGGCGTGTCACCCCCGACTCTCCCGGCCCCGCGGACACGGTGGCGGCGCCGGGCACGCTTTCCTGATACCGACGCTGTCCAGGCGCCTTGAAGTCCGGCCGGACCGCCGCGAGATACGCTTGCGTGCTGTCGAAATTTTTCAGTGCGGTGTCGCGCTCAGCAACCAGCAGGCTGGCGCGCAGACCCAGTTTGAGATAATCGTTCTGCAGGCGGAACAGTTCACGGCGCACAGCAGCCAGCTCGAGCTCGAGTCGGCTGGTCCCCGCGAACCTGAAACGACTGACTGTACCGGCAGTTTCCTGCCGTTGCGGTTTTTCGATCTGCAACCGCGTACCCCTCGTGAAGCTGTCGACGGCGTTGTGTTGTTGTTTTCCCTGTTTTCCGCTTCTGCGTCCCGCTGCTTCCCGTGCGCTCACCCGGCCTTGCGGCCCACCCCCCGGCAGCGAACCATCCCGGCCCGCCTGCGCGCAAACCGGGCCGCCTGCATTGTATGAATGCTTCGCGAAACGGACTGTTACTGACTAGAGTATAGCCCCGGTAATGCTAACACCATCGTGGGACTCGCTGCCGGTTTTCATCCAGCGCAAGCGTGCCCGCGGCCCGATTCTGCCATAAATCAGGGCTCTACAGGCTGCATACATCAGGCGGGAGTTCTCTGCCGGGACCGTCCCCGGCAGACAAAGTGCAGCGGCTGACTTCACTTGGCAGCCCGTTTCCAATAAAGTATTTGGTTTACTACTTAAACAATGCGCGACCCTGTTCGCGCAAAATCACCACGAGCATCGGAACTCATGCGCCAGCAGACTCCCGGTAAATGGTTACAGGTGCTCGGCATCGAGCTGAGCCCCGTCAGTCACACCGAGCGATTCGTGTCCGCCCTCGGCGGATTTCTGGGTATTTTCGCCGTATTGCAGATCAGCGTGCATTTTGTCGGTGCCGCCGCCGCGACGCTGATTGTGGCCTCTATGGGGGCGTCCGCCGTGCTGCTTTTTGCCGTGCCGCACGGACCTCTTTCCCAGCCCTGGCCGGTCATCGGCGGCCACCTGCTGTCGGCGATTATCGGCGTGAGCTGCGCCAGGCTGATTCCGCAGCCGCTGGTTTCCGCGGCGCTGGCGGTCTCGCTGGCCATCGGCGTGATGCATTACCTGCGCTGCATCCACCCGCCCGGCGGCGCCACCGCCCTGTCAGCGGTCGTCGGTGGACCCACGGTGCACGCACTCGGCTACCAGTTTGTCCTGACCCCGGTACTGTTGAACGCGCTGGTGATTTTTGCGGTTGCCGTGCTGTTCAACTACCCGTTTGCCTGGCGCCGCTACCCGGCCTATTTAAAGAAGAAAAGGCGGTCCCCGGTAAACGTCGAAGCGGCCAACCCGTCCATCGCCCACGAAGACCTGGTTTACGCTTTGAGTGAAGTCGACTCGTTCATCGACGTTTCCGAACAGGATCTTATGGCCATCTACGATATCGCGACCAGGCGCTCGCAGGAAACTCATCTGCCGGACGATGACCTGAAGCTGGGCCACTACTACAGTAACGGTAAATATGGGGCGGACTGGTCCGTCCGGCAGATCGTCGACGAGTCGGGCGCGCACAACGCCTCGCAGGGCAGTGTTATATTCAAGGTTCTCGCGGGCGCAGGACGTCGCAGCAGCGGCGTGGCAACCCGCGAGGAGTTCGCGCGCTGGGCCAAACACGAGGTCTATCGCGATGATGAGAACTGGCGCAGGGTCGAACCGAAAACCCGTTGAATTCGTATGCTTTGCGGTACCAGGCAGGCCACCGCCCTTCCCCATTCGGGATAGAACAACTATCGCTTCGGAGATAAACAGGTATTTAATATATTTGATATGATGCCATTATCATCACAGACGAAGTAATCCTGTTTTCCATGCGGAGGATCCAGCGGTGCTGCATGTACATGTTTCGATGAAGTTCACCAATACCCCGGTCAAGCGCATCCCCGTGGTCCTGTTCCTGGACACCGACCCGGAGCATCCGTGTCAGGGCAGCACGGACCGCAGCGGCACAGCAACCTTCGACATCCCGCCCGCAAGCGGCAAAATCGTGGTCGATGGATCGGCCCGCTACCACGGCCGCCTGGACGGCGACATAGAGATCAGCCTTTGGTCGCCGACAGACGCCGGCAGCGTCGCCGAGCGCGGCGCACCGGGCGGGGGTGAAAGCGGCAGTATCGCTTACCCCGGCATGAAAACCCGTACACTCGAAGTCAACGGGCACGAGGTGTTGACCGACAGCGAAGGCTACCTGGTCAACCTCGGTGACTGGTCAGAGGATTTCGTGCGCGCCCAGGCCGCCTACGAGGGCCTTACGCTGAGCGATGAAAACTGGGAGGTCATCCGCTTCCTGCGCGATTTCTATGAACGCCACCAGGTACAGGCCAATGTACGCGAGATAATCAAGCACTTTCGCAACGCCTGGGGAAAGGAGCGCGGCAGCAACCGCCACCTGCACACCATCTTTCCGCGCGGCGG
>JAJDOI010000221.1 GCA_022340245.1 Thiogranum sp. | reverse complement strand
ACCCACTGTTGCAGGCGGCTGCGGGAAAAGTCCGGAAACAGCTCCGCGAGCACCTGGTCAAGGCGCCGTCCGGCGTCCGCATCGGGGATGCGCGTCGTCAAATGTATCTGTTCTGTCATGGTTATAGGTGGCCAAGCGGGGGCCGGCGGCTTTACAATTTGCTTTTGCCCACCTGACCCGGACACACAGGCCGATGCGCTGGTTACGCCTTATACCTCTATTGACTGTTTTATTCACCCTTGGCTGTGCGAGTACGCCCGACGACGAATTTGCCAACATGTCGGCGCAGGAGCTGTACAGCAAGGCCAAGGCGTCGCTGGACTCCGGCGACTACGAAACATCGATCAGCACCTTCGAACAACTGGAGGCGCGTTATCCCTTCGGGAAGTTTGCCCAACAGGCCCAGCTGGAGATCGCCTACGCCTATTATAAGTTCGACGAGCCCGATTCCTGTATCAGCACGGCCGACCGCTTCATCCGCAACAACCCGGGCAATCCGCATATCGACTACGCCTACTACCTCAAGGGCCTGGCGAACTACACCCGGGGTCAGGAGCTGGCCGACCGCCTGGCCTCGCGCGACCCCTCTGACAGGGATACGCGTGCCCTGCGCGACGCGTTCAACGACTTCACCCAGCTGGTGAAAAAGTTCCCCGACAGCCGCTATACGCCGGACGCCACCCAGCGGCTGATATTTCTGCACAACATGCTGGCCAAGTACGAGATCAACGTCGCCGAATACTACATGAAACGCGGCGCCTACGTGGCGGCGGCCGACCGCGCCAAGTACGTTATCGAGAACTACCAGCGCACGCCGGCGGCACAGGACGCCTTGAAAGTCCTGGTCCGCGCCTATACGAAAATGGGAATGAAAGACCTCTCAAACGATGCCAACCGGATACTGCAACTGAACACCGCACCTGCGCAAAAGCCGGAAGCCACCGAGCCCTGAAGCGACGATTCGCGCCTGGGCGGGAAGCCTGTACCCGGACGGCGCCGGCAGCCGTCCGGCCTGTGTCAGCTAAATAGCGTCATTGTCGATTTCGCCGGTGCGAATGCGCACCACGCGCTCAACCGTGGTGACAAAAATCTTGCCGTCGCCGATCTTGCCGGTACGCGCCGCATTGGTGATGGTTTCCACGCAGCGCTCCACGTCCTCATCCTTGACCACGATCTCCAGTTTTACCTTGGGCAGAAAATCCACTACGTACTCCGCGCCACGGTACAGCTCCGTATGCCCCTTTTGACGACCAAAGCCCTTGACCTCGATGGCCGTCATGCCGGTGATGCCGAGATCGGAGAGCGCTTCGCGCACATCGTCGAGTTTGAATGGCTTGATAACCGCTTCTACTTTTTTCATGCATCGTTCCCCTGTTGAGACCGAAATTGCTGTCTAACAATAGTTTTTTCGTGACCGGATTTCAATTCTCGCTGTTTGTCCGCCCGTCGCCCAACTGGGCATACAGAAAACCCGAGGTGATCGGATAACGCCGGTCGCGGCCGAACGCCCGCCGCGAAATGCGCACCCCCGGGGGCGCCTGCCGGCGTTTGTATTCATTGCGGTCCACCATGCCCGCGACCCGTCGCACCGTGTCGCTGTCGAAACCGAGCCGGGTCAGCTCTTCCAGCCCCAGATCCTTTTCGATGTAACCCTCGAGGATCGGGTCAAGAACACTGTAGGGCGGCAGGGAATCTTCATCCTTCTGGTCCGGCGCCAGCTCGGCGGACGGCGGCCGCTCGAGCACACGCCGGGGGATAACCGGCGAAATGCTGTTGCGATAGTCACACAGCCGATATACCAGCAGTTTGGGGACATCCTTGATGGGCGCAAAGCCACCGGCCATATCGCCGTACAGCGTGGCATAGCCCACTGACATCTCACTTTTGTTACCCGTGGTCAACAGGATGCGCCCCTGCTTGTTGGACAGCGCCATCAGGATCACGCCCCGGCAGCGCGCCTGGATATTCTCCTCGGTGGCATCCGGCCGGGTACCGGCGAAGGCCTCGGCCAGCACATTAAGAAAGGCATTGAAGGGTCGCTCGATGGGTATCACGCGGTACTCGACACCCAGCGCATCGGCCTCGGCCTGTGCGTCTTCCACACTCATGCCGGCGGTATACCGCGACGGCATCATCACCGCTTCGACACGCTCGGCACCGATGGCGTCAACTGCGATGGCCAGGGTGAGTGCCGAGTCCACGCCACCCGACAGGCCGATAACGGCACCCTTGAAGCCGTTCTTTTCGATGTAGTCGCGTACGCCCAGTACCAGGCAGCGATAGATACTGGCGAGATCCGACATCCTTGGGGTCAACAAACCGGCCAGCGGTTCGATTCGCCCCTCACGCGCTTCGAAGTCGACCGCGAAAAGCCCTTCCTCAAAGGCCGGCGCGCGCACCACCGTTCTGGCGGTACTGTCGAGTACAAACGATTCACCGTCGAAGACCAGTTCATCCTGTCCGCCGACAAGGTTGACATAGACGACCGGACAGCCGGTTTCCGCGACCCGGTTGGCAACCTCGGCCTCCCTCTCATCTCCTTTCCCGGCGTGAAAAGGCGATGCGTTCAGATTCACCAGCAGCCGCGCGCCGGCATCTGCGGCCAGCGCCGCCGCCTGCGGCATCCAGATATCTTCGCAAATGGTGATACCGACGGAAATACCCGCGATCTCGGCCACGCAATAACCCTCACCGGAGACGAAATAGCGCTTTTCATCGAAGACGCTGTAGTTTGGCAAATGATCTTTGCGGCAGCACGCCACCACATCCCCGTCGCGCAGCAACGATGCGCTGTTGAAGCGTCCCTCGGCTGTCATTTCCGGGTGCCCCACCAGCACATGGATTCCGGACACCTGCCGGCGGATTTTCACCAGCGCGGCATCGACCAGTTCCTGGAAACCGGAGCGGAAAAGCAGGTCTTCAGGCGGGTAACCGCTGAGGGTGAGTTCGGGGAACACAATCAGGTCCGCAGCCAGGCTGTCGCGAGCGTGCACCGCCGTCTCGATGACCCGCCGGGCATTCGCGGGAACATCGCCGACCAACAGGTCACATTGCGCCATTACCAGGCGCAGAACGGCCTGCTCAGGACGAGGGGAGACGGACATTCAGCGGCCCTGGAGGACTTCCTGCATGCGCCGGCCCATGTCGGCGGGTGAGCGAACAACGGCAACACCGGCTTGCTCCAGCGCGGCAAACTTCGCCTCGGCGGTACCCCGACCGCCACTGATAATGGCGCCGGCGTGGCCCATGCGCTTGCCCGGCGGCGCGGTCACGCCGGCGATATACGCGACCACTGGCTTGTTCATCTTCGATTGGATGAACTCCGCGGCCTCCTCTTCGGCACTGCCGCCGATCTCGCCCACCATGATGACACCATCGGTATCCGGGTCATCCTCAAAGCGCTGCAGACAATCGGTGAATTCCAGTCCGTGGATGGGGTCGCCGCCGATGCCGACACAGGTGCTTTGCCCCAGGCCGGCCAGCGTGGTCTGGTAGACGGCTTCATAGGTCAGCGTACCGGAGCGCGAGACAATACCGATCCTGCCCGGCCGGTGAATGGCACCCGGCATGATGCCTATTTTACAGGCGCCGGGCGTAATGATGCCGGGACAGTTGGGCCCGATCAGCGTGGCACGGCTAGCCGCCAGTACGGCTTTGACCTTCAGCATATCCAGCACCGGAATACCCTCGGTGATGCAGACAATGACCGCGATCCCCGCGTCCGCGGCTTCGAGCACCGCGTCGGCTGCAAATGCCGCGGGCACATAGATCATGGTCGCATCAGCGCCGGTCGCGCGCACGGCGTCCTGCACGGTATCGAAGACCGGCAGCCCCAGGTGTGTCTGCCCGCCCTTGCCCGGGGTGACCCCGCCAACCAGTTGCGTGCCGTAGGCCAGCGCCTGCTCGGAGTGAAAGGTACCCTGCTTGCCGGTAAAGCCCTGGCAAATGACTTTGGTGTTCTTGTCGATCAGTATGCTCATGGCATCTATCTCATTCGTTACTGCCAGTTCCGGGCGAACCGGAATGACACGCAGGTTGGGCTGAGCAAAGCGAAGCCCAACGGGCTCGTTCAATCAGCGTACCGCTGCCACAACCTTTTCGGCGGCATCCGTCAACCCGTCAGCGGCGATAATGCTCAGCCCGGATTCGGCGAGCATGGCTTTACCCTGCTCGACATTGGTGCCTTCCAGGCGCACCACCACAGGCAGGTCTACACCCACCTCCCGGACCGCCTGAATAATACCCTCGGCGATCAGGTCGCAGCGCACAATACCGCCGAAAATATTGACCAGTATGGCGCGCACCTTGCTGTCGGATAGAATCAGCTTGAACGCCTCGGCGACCCGTTGCGCTGTCGCCCCCCCGCCCACATCCAGAAAGTTCGCCGGGTCGCCGCCGTGCAGTTTGATAAGATCCATGGTCGCCATCGCCAATCCTGCGCCGTTGACCATGCAGGCAATATTGCCATCCAGCGTGATGTAGTTGAGTCCATGCTCGCTCGCGGCGCGCTCCTTTTCGTCTTCCTGCGTCGGGTCGCGCAGATCGGCGAGCCTGGGGTGCCGGTAGAGGGCGTTGTCCTCGATATCCAGCTTCGCGTCCAGCGCGAGCAGTTCACCGGCACCGGTAACCACCAGCGGGTTGATTTCCACCAGGCTGGCATCCTGTTGTTCGAACAGGCGGTACAGGCCCCCGAGCAGGCGCGTGAACGCCTTGATCTGCTCGCCGGCAAGCCCCAGGCCGAACGCCAGGTTCCGGCATTGATAAGCCTGCACCCCGACAGCCGGATGAATGGCTTCAGTGAGTATCGCGCCGGGGTCGCTGGCGGCGACCTCCTCGATATCCATCCCGCCGGCGGCCGAGGCCATGACCACCACCCGCTCGCTCGCGCGGTCCACCAGCAGACTCAGGTACAGCTCGCGCTGGATATCGACGCCACCCTCCACCAGCAGGCGGTGAATGGGCAGGCCGGGACTACCGGTCTGCCTGGTCTGCAGACGCGAGCCGAGCAGTTGGCGGGCCGCTGTTTCGAGTGCGTCGACACCGTCAACCAGCCGCACACCACCGGCCTTGCCGCGACCGCCGGCGTGCACCTGGGCCTTGACTACCCAGCGCTCGCCGCCGAGGGCCTTGGCCGCAGCGGTAGCATCCTTGACCGATTCGACCATACGTCCCGTGGGCACAGGAACCCCATAGTCCGCAAACAGCTGCTTGGCCTGGTATTCGTGCAGGTGCATGTCGATACCCTGTCGCTGAAAAGCTGTATTCTGCGGTGCCCGACAGCCCCACGCAAGCGCAGGAGCCGCCTCGAACCCGAGACGAACCCGCTGCCGGTGGCTTGTTGAGCGTAGGTTGGGCTGAGCGCAGCGAAGCGCAACATGCCGACGGCCTTGCTATGCCGGCAAGCCGTTGGGCTTCGCTGCGCTCAGCCCAACCTGCAATGCCGGCGAAGCCACCCTGTGCACACGATGCTCGGAGGCACATCCAAAAGCACCCGTCATCAGTTACACTACCTCTATGCTCGGCATCCGCACACTGATTTATATCGTCGGTATCGCCCTGGTCGTATGGATTCTGCTGCGGCGGGGCAGGGAACGATCCGTGACGAAAAAACCAGATACGAAAGTCGGCAACATGGTGCGTTGCGCGAGCTGCGGAACCTATGTACCCCACGGCGAGGCCATAAGGGATGGCGACAGCTATTACTGCTGCAATGCCCACCGGAACCAGGACCGCTAGCCGATGCCGGTAACCGGCATAGCTGCGGGCAACGCAAGCGACACAAGTGACTGGCAGCCGCTGCGCCTGCTGACGCTTTACCGCGTCGTGCTCGCCGGGCTGCTCACCGTGCTTTATTTTGGCCTGCACGACAGCAATCCGTTCAATATCCAGTTGCCGGGCCTGTTCAGGTCAACGTTGCTCACCTACCTGTTATTCAGTCTCGCCGCCGGCTTCAGCACCCGGGCACACTGGCCCGGCTACGAAGTCCAGGCCTTGCTGCAGGTGCTGGCGGATATTGGCGCGATCGCCCTGTTGATGCACGCCAGCGGCGGCGTCGGCAGTGCGATGAGCATCCTGCTGGTTGTCGCTGTCGTCTTCGGCGCGCTGCTGCTGCCGGGAAGGCTGGCCTACCTGTTCGCCGCCGTCGCCACCCTGACGATGTTGTTCGAAACCGGCCTTGCCAGCCTGTCGCCGGAACAGGCCGACGCAAGTCACATTACCCGCGCCGGTCTGATGGGCGCGGTATTGTTCATGGCCGCGGCGCTGGCGCACATCCTAGTCATCCGCGCCCGCGACAGCGCAGCCCTGGCCCAACAGCGCGGCGTCGACCTGGCCAACCTCGAACAGTTGAATCGCCGCGTGGTACAGCAACTCGAATCCGGGCTGCTGGTGCTGGACCCGGACAACTATGTTCGCCTCGCCAATGACACGGCGCGCAACCTGCTCGGCATGCATAGCTCGACGGCACAACGCCTGGACCGCCTGGCCCCTGAACTGGCCGGCCAGTTCAGACAATGGCAGGCCGATCACCGGTGGAGCGACAGACCCGTGGCGGTAAAACTCATGGGCAGCAGCGTCATACCCCGTTTCAGTGAACTGACGACGTCACAGGGCACCGGCGCATTGATTTTACTTGACGACAGTGCCCGCCTCGCCCGGCATACACAGCAGCTGAAGCTGGCGTCGCTGGGACGTCTCACGGCCAGTATCGCGCATGAAATCCGCAACCCGCTCGGCGCCATCAGCCACGCCGCACAACTGCTGGACGAGTCGGACCAGCTGAACGCCGGCGACCGGCGCCTGGCGGAAATCATCGGCAACCATACCCGGCGGGTCAACACCATTATCGAAAACGTGCTGCAGTTGTCCCGCCGTTCCGCCAGCCAGCCGCAACGACTGGATCTCGGCGAGTGGCTGCAAGCCTTCCGGGAAGAATTCACCCAGAGCGAAGCCATTCAGCCACAACAGCTGCAGCTGGATATGACACAGGAATCGCTGCAGGTGCAGGTCGATCCCGGTCATCTGCACCAGGTTCTGACCAACCTGTGCGAGAATGCGCTGCGACATTCAGCCGATACCGGCGCCCCAATCACGCTGCTGGTCAGGCGGAACGAAACCGGTACTGTATGGCTCGACGTCATCGACCAAGGCCGCGGTATCGATGCCGACACGGCGGACCAGATGTTCGAACCCTTCTATACCACGGCGACCAGCGGCACCGGCCTCGGACTGTATATCGCCCGGGAGCTCTGCGATATCAACCAGGCACGCCTCAGCTATCACCCCGTTGACGAAGGCGGCAGTTGCTTTCGCATTCAGTTCGGCCAGGCGGCCGCCTGACACTTGCATTCGGCGCCGATTCGGGAAATCATCCAACAGCCATGAATAAACCCCAGGCCCTGATTGTCGACGACGAACCGGATATTCGCGAGTTGCTTGAGCTGACTCTCGGACGCATGAGTATCGACACGCGCTCCGCGGCCAACCTGGCGGATGCGCGCCGCTTGCTTGGCGAGTCGCGTTTCGATTTGTGTTTGACCGACATGCGCCTGCCAGATGGCGACGGCCTGGAACTGGTCGAAACCATCCAGCAACAGTATCCCGATCTGCCGGTCGCCGTCATCACTGCCCACGGCAATATGGAAACCGCGGTACAGGCCCTCAAGCTGGGCGCTTTCGATTTCGTATCCAAGCCGGTCGACCTGCAGATATTGCGCAACCTCGTCAACGGGGCGCTCAAACTCGCCAGCTTTCCCGAACGCGACCGGCGCAGCCGCGACACCCTGCTTGGCGACTCCGCCATCATGCAGACCATACGCTCGACCATCGCCAAGCTGGCGCGCAGCCAGGCGCCGGTCTACATCAGTGGTGAGTCGGGCACTGGCAAGGAACTGGTGGCGCGTCTGATCCACAGCAAGGGACCGCGCAATGAAAGCCCTTTTGTACCCGTAAACTGCGGCGCCATTCCTTCGGAACTCATGGAGAGCGAGTTCTTCGGTCACAAGAAAGGCAGTTTCACCGGCGCCGTATCCGACAAGGAGGGCCTGTTCCAGGCGGCCAATGGCGGCACGCTGTTTCTGGATGAAGTCGCCGAACTGCCACTGCACATGCAGGTCAAGCTGCTGCGCGTGATCCAGGAAAAAGCGGTGCGGCCGGTGGGCGAGCAGAAGGAAACCCCGGTCGACGTGCGCGTGTTGTCCGCGACCCACAAGGATCTCGCCAGACTGGTCGAGTCCGGCGATTTCCGCCAGGACCTCTACTATCGCATCAATGTCATCGAACTGAAGGTGCCCAGCCTGCGCCAGCGCCGGGAGGACATCCCGCAACTGGCGCAACACGTGCTCGAGAAGCTGGCCCGCGAACAGAACATCGCAACGCCGCGGCTTGGACCTGTGGCGGTGGAGACCCTGCAACGCTACAGCTTCCCCGGCAACGTACGCGAACTGGAGAACATCCTGGAGCGCGCCCTGACACTGAGCGACGGGCGGGAAATCCAGCCGGATGACCTGGCGCTGCCGGAAACAGAGGCTCCATCGGCCGAGGACGACAAGTCTTTGCTGCCGGAACCGCCTAACGGTGTGCAACTGGAAGACTATCTCGAAAACATCGAACGGGCGGCTATCCTCAAGGCGCTCGAACAGACCGATAACAATAAAACGGCTGCCGCGAAGGTGCTTGGCATCACCTTCAGGGCCATGCGCTATCGACTGAAGAAGCTTGGCCTCGAGTAGCCCCAGTACAACAGCAGAAGTGACGCCTAGCGTCACCTCGATCGCCCCACTGCGTCAGCAGGACCGTACTGGTCACGGAAGACCGGTTCGCATAAACAAGGAGGACACCCGCATGAAACCGTCACCGTAAGCCTTCGCCAGTCCCCTATTTGCCTGTTTTAACGATGTTTTAAAGGTCGGTGCTTTGCGGCCGCAAACCTCGCACGAATAGCCCCGGCAAACTGGCACGCATGCTGCTTAACCTCGGGTAGCCAATGAATACGGCTTCTGATGCACAACGCTATTTATACCCCCTCGGGTGTTTGACAAACGTTAACGTTGATTGAGGACTTGACCATGAAGAAAGTACAGCAGGGTTTTACCCTTATCGAATTGATGATCGTGGTTGCGATCATCGGTATTCTGGCGGCTATCGCAATTCCGGCTTATCAGGATTATATCATTCGCTCGAAAGTGACCGAACTGGCCGTCGCGGCCGATGCGTGCAAGACGTCTGTTTCAGAGTACTACCAGTCGATGAACGCATACCCACCCACTCAGGCTGCATCGGGCTGCACCAACCAGGTCACCCAATACGTGGCTAGTTTAGTAGTCACGCCCGCTACCGGCGTTATTACGGTGGCCTCCGCTATTGGTGGCGCTGCGGGTAATTTGGTACTCCAGCCTACAGTCAATGCTACTGGCCAGATCGGTTGGGCCTGCAACGCGGCAGCGGGCACGACAATCCTGCAGAAGTACCTGCCGGCAAATTGCCGTTAATAAGTCAGAAACGGGGTCAGCCTAGATTAAACAACCCTGGGCCAACCTTGCCACTCAAGAGACCGCTTCGGCGGTCTCTTTTTTTGCGCGGCTGTGGGAAGGGCGGGGCTTGATCGTCTTGGCGCTCGACAGTGTGTGAGGCTTTCTTATGGTTTTCTGGCATCCCTAGCCCCCAACACCGCATCGTTGTTTTCTTCGACAATACAAGGAATCCGCAATATCTCAGCTCTGTTAAAGCCTCCACTGCGGTGCAGTCTTATGGGTTCCAGCCGGATTCTTGAGGAATCAAGAGGTTCACACTCATAAATCATTGCAGTTCGCCCTGACAGGGGCCCAGAGATACAGTGGAACCCAGTGAATACCGCAGTATCAAGCGAAGCAGCGCCAACCCGCCTCTGGCAGGTTAAGTTTCCCCGCGATGTGACGAAAACCCCTACTGAATATATAGCCCCGGGATCGGCACGATAGCGAATCCGGCAAACACTTTGACCTTATCGACAGGACGCGGTAAATTGTGCATCGGATCACGGAAGTCCATATCAAATAAGGATATTTTGATATTATGGTAACTGTTAACCCGGTATCGCACTTAAGTGGCCTGGCCAAGCGGCTGGTTCTGGATGGCCTATTGGCCGAGGAACTCGCCGCCGAGGCACAGGAAACGGCGCTCAAGAAACGCGAGCCGTTCGTTTCCTATCTCGTCGATAACAAGATTCTGGCTGGCAGCGATATAGCGGCATCCGCGTGCCAGGAATTCGGCACACCGTTGCTCGACCTGGCATCCATGGAATTGGAAAACCTGCCGATCTCCCTGGTCGACGAAAAACTCATTCGCCAGCACCACGCCTTGCCCCTGTTTAAGCGTGGCAACCGCTTGTTCGTCGCCGTATCCGACCCGACCAACCTGCAGGCACTCGACGAAATCAAGTTTCACACCGGTATCAGCACCGAAGCCATTCTGGTGGAGGAAGACAAGCTCGGCAAGGCCATCGACAAGGCGCTGGATTCCGCCGACACCTCGATGACAGATCTGCTGGACGAGGACCTGGATAACCTCGACATTAGCAATGGCGACGACGACAACCGTAAAGACGACAGCATGGACGCCGACATTGACGACACACCGGTCGTGCGCTTTGTCAACAAGGTCCTGCTTGACGCCATCAACAAAGGCGCCTCCGACATCCACATCGAGCCTTACGAGAAATCGTTCCGGATCCGCTTCCGCCAGGACGGCGTTCTGCTTGAAGTGGCCTCCCCCCCGCAGACAATGGCCAACCGCCTGGTGGCGCGCATCAAGGTCATGAGCAGAATGGACATCGCCGAGCGCCGTGTGCCGCAGGATGGCCGTATAAAAATGGCGCTGTCGAAAAAGCGCGCCATCGATTTTCGTGTCAACAGCTGTCCGACCCTGTTTGGCGAAAAGGTCGTACTGCGTATCCTCGATCCCAGCAGCGCAAAACTGGGTATCGATGCACTCGGTTATGAAGTAGAGCAGAAGCAGCTCTACCTGGATAATTTGAACAAGCCCTACGGCATGATTCTGGTGACAGGTCCTACGGGTTCCGGTAAAACCGTTTCCCTGTATACGGGCCTGAATATTCTCAACACACCCGACCGCAACATTTCCACCTGCGAAGACCCGGTGGAAATCAATCTCGCCGGCATCAACCAGTGCAACATGAACCCCAAGGCAGGACTGACGTTTGCCTCGGCGCTACGCGCCTTCCTGCGACAGGATCCGGACATCATCATGGTGGGTGAGATTCGTGACCTGGAAACCGCCGAAATCGCCATCAAGGCGGCCCAGACCGGCCACATGGTCATGTCCACGCTACACACCAACGACGCGCCACAGACGCTGACGCGTCTGGCGAACATGGGTGTTCCGCCCTACAACATCGCCTCTTCAGTGAACCTGATTATCGCCCAGCGCCTTGCACGACGGCTGTGCAATAACTGCAAGAAACCTGTCGAGATTCCGAAAGCGGCTCTGCTGGAAGAGGGTTTCCGGGAAGACGAGCTGCCGGGGCTGACGATCTATGGCCCGGTGGGCTGCGAGCAGTGCGCTGAAGGCTACAAGGGCCGCGTGGGTATCTACCAGGTCATGCCGGTGTCTGAAGCCATCGGTCGCATCATTATGGAGAACGGCAATGCCATGCAGATTGCCGATCAGGCCAGAAAGGAAGGCGTCGCCGACCTGCGGCAATCGGGGCTCAAGAAAGTCCGTGATGGCGTAACCAGTCTCGAAGAAATCAACCGCGTAACCAAGGATTAAAGCCATGGCTGAAGCAGCGATCAAGCAGAGTGTATTCACCTGGGAAGGTACCGACAAAAGGGGCAAGAAACTCAAAGGTGAGAGTCGTGCCGTAAACCCATCCATGGTAAAAGCGGATTTGCGCCGACAGGGGATAAGTCCGCTCAAGGTGAGAAAGAAATCGGCGCTTTTTTCTTCCGCGAAGAAGAAAAAAATTGTCCCCAAGGATATCGCTGTCTTTACCCGGCAGCTGGCGACCATGATGTCTGCCGGTGTGCCTCTCGTGCAGTCCTTTGAAATCGTTGGACGGGGACACGAGAATCCCTCCATGCAGGAATTGATATTGGCGATAAAAGCAGACGTCGAATCCGGCAGCTCGCTTTCCAGCGCACTGGCAAAACACCCGCTGCATTTCGACGAATTGGTCTGCAACCTGGTGAACGCGGGCGAACAGGCGGGTATCCTGGACAACTTGCTGGACAAGATAGCCATTTACAAGGAAAAGACCGAGGCACTGAAGTCCAAAATCAAGAAAGCCCTGTTTTACCCGACAGCGGTCATTATTGTGGCCTTTATCGTTACGGCCATTCTGCTGATCTTCGTCGTGCCTCAGTTTCAGAGCCTGTTTGAAGGTTTTGGGGCCGAGCTGCCCGCCTTTACGCAGATGGTCGTCAACCTCTCCGACTGGATGCAATCGAACTGGTGGAAGGCATTACTAGTCATCGCAGGTGCCGGCTACGGATTTATGGAAGCCAAAAAGCGGTCGCCGAAATTCGCCCACACACTCGACCGCCTGGTGCTGAAGCTGCCCATCATCGGAGAAATTTTGACCAAGGCTGTTATCGCCCGTTATGCTCGCACACTCTCGACCATGTTCGCCGCTGGCGTTCCGCTAGTGGAGGCCATGGAATCGGTAGCGGGCGCTGCCGGCAACCAGATTTACACGGAAGGTATCCTGCAAATGCGCGACAATGTTGCGACCGGTCAGCAGCTGCAGCTTGCGATGAACCAGTCCGGGCTGTTTCCGAACATGGTCAACCAGATGGTGGCCATCGGTGAGGAATCCGGCTCGCTGGACGCCATGCTTGGCAAGGTCGCGGATTTCTATGAACAGGAAGTCGACGATGCCGTCGATGGCCTAAGCAGCTTGCTGGAACCGTTGATTATGGCAATACTTGGCGTCCTGGTCGGCAGCCTCGTTGTCGCTATGTACCTGCCAATCTTCAAAATGGGTTCGGTGGTTTAGATCCGGCACTCCACGGCGGGACCGCCGTGGAGTAAACTCCTGTCTCCATGGAACTTCTTAGCCTGCTGGAACAGAGTCCGGCGTTCTTCGTCGCGACAGTGTTGGTTGTCGGCCTGATGGTCGGCAGCTTCCTGAATGTTGTCATCCACCGCCTGCCCATTATGATGCAGCGGGAGTGGCAGACCCAGGCGCGGGATTTTCTCGAGCTGGAGCACCCGGCAGACCAGGCGACACTGACGCTCGCCACGCCGGCCTCGCGGTGCCCGCATTGCGGCCACAAGATCCGCTTTTACGAAAATATTCCTGTTCTGAGTTACCTCTGGTTACGCGGCAAGTGCTCGGCCTGCGGCACGCCGATTTCGGTTCGTTATCCGCTGGTGGAGGTACTGACTGGCGTGCTGTCGGCGGTCGTAGCCTGGCATTTCGGCTTCGGCTGGCAGGCCGGCGCGGCGCTGCTGCTGACCTGGGCACTCATCGCCCTGAGCATGATCGACATTGACCACCAGTTGCTGCCGGATTCCATCACCCTGCCGTTCCTTTGGCTGGGCCTGTTGCTGAGCCTGTTCCCGGTGTTCGCCGACATGCACGCCAGCCTGATCGGTGCTATCGCGGGTTACCTGTCGCTGTGGATCGTGTACCAGCTGTTCAAGCTCGTCACCGGCAAGGAAGGTATGGGTTTTGGCGACTTCAAGTTACTGGCGCTGCTGGGCGCCTGGATGGGCTGGCAGTTGCTGCCGATGATTGTGCTGCTGTCTTCGGCCGTCGGTGCGGTCCTGGGCGGCACCATGATGATCATCCAGGGCCGTGGCCGCCATCAACCGATGCCGTTCGGTCCCTACCTGGCGATTGCCGGCTGGATCGCGCTGCTCTGGGGTGAGCGGATTTCCAGCGCCTACCTGCGCTGGTCGGGACTGGCCGGCTGACATGCCGTGCTCCCTGCGCGTCGGCCTGACGGGGGGCATCGGCAGCGGCAAGAGCGAAG
>JAJDOI010000153.1 GCA_022340245.1 Thiogranum sp. | reverse complement strand
ACCGACCATGTCGGGCAGAGAGGAATCCTGCAGATCATGGGTGGAAAGATTAACCGCAACGCCGACGTCGATACCCGCACAGCGCCAGCTCGCCAGTTGCTCCAGCGCCCTGCGCAACACCCATTGGGTCAGTTTTTGAATAACGCCGGTCTGCTCCGCCATCGGAACAATCCGGTCCGGCGGAACCATACCGTGCTCGGGATGGTCCCAGCGCAACAAGGCCTCGACTGAGCCGACAGTCCCACGCTCAAGATCCAGCTTCGGCTGATACCAGAGAGCCAGGCGGTCATGCGCAATCGCATCCTTGAGTTCCTTGACCAGCTGCAGACGAAGCACACTGTTGCGGTCCTCGGAATCATCGTAAAAAGCCGTCTGCCTGCCCATGTGTTTGGCCATGTACATCGCCACGTCGGCATGCCGCATCAGCACCGAAACTTCCGTGCCATGATCGGGAAACAGCGCAACACCCGCGCTCCCACCCACATAGAGCCGGTGTCCGCCGACCTGAAACTCCCGTTCGAGCGCCCCGGCAATTGCGCTGGCGATATCCGCGCAGCGCCGGTGATCCGCCGCGGGCAAAACCACGGCGAATTCGTCACCGCCGAGTCTCGCGGTGAGCCCCCCGTTGGCGATAACATCGGCAAGCCGCTTCGCGACCTCCTGCAGGACAAGGTCACCGACGGGGTGACCCAGCGTATCGTTGATCTCCTTGAAGTGGTCCAGGTCCATAATCATAAGCCCGACCTGCCGCCCCCCGTCGGCGGCCGCGAGCAGCTGCTCGTCAAGCTCCTGCAGCAGGCATGCCCTGTTCGGCAGACCGGTAAGGCTGTCGTGCAGCGACTGGTACTCCAGCGCCAGTCGCCGCTGCTGCACCTTGGCACGCATCTTCTCGAAGGCCGTAACCAGCTGCCTGATTTCACGGGTTCTGGACACAGGCACATCGCCGGAATGCTTCGTTTCCACATCGATATCCGAAGACAGGACCCGCGAAAGCCGCGCAATGGGGGCGAGCAGCGTGCGGTCAAGCACAGCATAACCGAGAATCAGCAAAGCGAACAGCGACGCCGCCAGAACCCAGAACACCGTACCGATCCGCGCGCCGGCGACACGCAAGTGTGCGACCTGATGGTTCGACGTGTCTTCAACCGCTGCCTCTATCGCCAGGAGGGAGTGCCATACCGCATCGAACAGGGGCTGTATGATGTCTCGCAGAAATGGCAGGTCAGTGCGCCAGCTATCGGTTGCGTACATCTCCCTGACCTTATGAAAATAGGCATACCAACGCGCTGTCTGCGCACGCATCTCGCCGAGCACAGCGGCTGCCTGGAAGCTGAGCTTATTGTCTTTTCTCAGTGCTTCCACCTGGTCCAGGTCGCTCGCGATCTGACTGTAGAAAACCTCTACATCTTCCGACTGCTTGTCCAGGCTGGCGCGAGTGGCCGAGAATGCGCCGAAACGATTGGCGACCATCACCCGGTAGGCCCCGATCATTTGCCGCCAGCGGTCGCGGATGCGGCCGAGGAGTCGGTACTCATGGGAAACCATCCGGTCTCCATGCTCGTCGGACAGCTCCGACAAAGCCGCGTTGATGGCGGTGAGAAACGCGTCACTGGTCGGCAGCATGGTATCCGCCATCAAATGCATGGCGGGGTGCAACTGGTCGGGGTTTTCGCGTATCTCCATGAGCCGACCGAGCTGCAGATAAAGCGTGCCCAGCATTTTGTCAAGGTCCCCGCCTCCGCGGGAGGTATATTTGGCCGCCGAGTGCAACTCGCTCAGTTGGGCGGCTTTGGCCTGCGCCTCGCGCATAGCCCCCAAGGCACGCTCTCGGGCGTCGTCCGACGGGGATATCATATAAGCCTGCAACGCGAAGTTTGACTGCCAAACGGCGCCACGGATATCGACGCTCAGTTGCTGAATGCGGTTACGCAAGCGCAGGCTCTCGGTGGCGGCGGAGGTTGCCTGATCGAGCACATAGCCTGTCCAGCCGACCAGCGACGTGACAGCGACTCCAAGCACAAGGGTCACCAGCAGGTAACGCCCGCTGAGCGCATTGAGATCGAGAAGTCCCGGTACTTTCTTTATGGCTACCACTGCCGCTCCAGTCTGCTACCGCGTCATCCGGGTCATCCCGGGAAAACCGCACGAGCCGGCCAAATGTACGCCGGGCAGCACCGGCCATCTCCCTTCAGGTGCAGGATGCGTCAACGCGGCGGCCTTGCCTTTCGCCTGTCCGGCAGTCTGCCGACCCCCGGCCGCTCCTCGACAGGCGCCGCCGATCAGCCTTCGAAAGCCAACGTCATCTTGTGGGTGTTGTCCTTGACACAGCGCATACCCTTGCCGGACTTGTCCTCACACCTGACGGTGTGTTCCGGTGTCCAGCCGGTTTGAATCCTGAAGCCCTGCTCCGCCTGATCGTCGTAGCCAAGCGGTTGATCTTCGGGCTCCTGCGAGTCGGTGACGTCGAGCACCAGATTCCGGTAGGTAATAACGAAGGAATCCTTGTCGGTTCTGACAAACGACTTGACGCGGTACTGCACCGTCTGTGTACCGGTTGCGCGGGTCAGCACTTTGCTGAAACAGACCAGTGCATCCTCGTCCTTGTCGCACTGTGTGACCTCTGACGGCAGGTAGTCAACCGGGCGATCGCCGCGCATCCACTGCCTGCCGGCCAGCCTGTCCAGGGCCGTCAACACCGGCTTCGGGTCAGCCTTCACCGGCGCCGGTTGACTGGCAACCGGCTTGCTCACCGCGGCAACCTTTGAGGCCTCCCGCTCGGCCCGCGCCCGCTGCTTCTGTTGTTCTGCCAGGGTCTGCTGCCGCTGCTTCTCGGCGAGGGCTTCCTGTCTTTGTTTCTCGGCTCTGGCAAGGTTCGCCTGGCGGCGTTGGTCGATCTTCATCTCCTCTTCGAGGTTGATGATCTTGCCGCGAGCGCGGTTAAAGCCACCCTCTGCGGCCTTTTTGTACCAGCCTATTGCGGCTTCGTAGTCCTTCCTGACGCCGGCGCCTTCGGCGTACATTTCACCCAGGTAGTACTGTGCGAGGACGCTTTTGCCGCTTACCCGTTTAAACAGCGACAGGGCCTGCTTATAGTCCGCTTTCCCGTCTTCCGCCTTGTAGTTCAGGATACCGAGCCGCGTAATCGCCCTGGCATCGTTGCTATCCGCGGCCTTCTGCAACCAGCGCCGGGCCTTGCTCTCGTCGGCTTCGATACCCCTGCCTTTAAGATACATCATCGCCAGTTCGTACTGCGCGTCAAGATCACCGCCTTCAGCCTTGTCCTGCAACTCGGTGAACTTGGACTCCTGTTCCTCGATACGGCTCAATTTGCTGGCGGCCAGCTGATAACCCGAGTCCGCCGAAGCCTTTAGCCAGCGCAGTGCCTGATCCCTGTCCTGCGCAACACCCTGACCTTTAAGGTACATAATGCCAACCTCGTACTGGGCGTCGGCCTGCCCTGCCTTGGCATTCTCAAGGTGCTCCTTGAAAAGGTCTCCCCACATTTCGTTCGCTGCCAGCGGCGTGCTTAGCACGAGCAACAGTACGGGCGACAGAAAAGTATGTCGAAGATACTTGACTATGCTTGAGACGGCGGTTTTCATAACGACCTCCTGGAACTAAGTCCGTGTATATCGCAGCGCCGGTATATGCGACTAAGTCGCTGGTAAACTTGACGGCGTGATGCTCGCCGGTATTGGCGCATTCCTTTGACTGTTAGCGGTACAATCGCCCAAGTTCTTAGCGTTAAAGTTGTGCCGCGGCCTGCCGATACCCCTCCTTCCAGCGCGGGAGTGCCACCCGCAGTTGCATCCCCCGGCCCCGGGGCGGCGGATAAGCCTTCCCGGCCCACGCCTCCATTGGCCACGGGCGCGGTTAGCTTTTATACTGTGCGGAGCTCGTCATCATTGCGCCTGGCCTAGAACCGTAACCCCTGATCCTGTTTTCGTGAAACTTCGCAGCCAAATCTCCCTGTTCCTGCTGGCACTGGGGCTCACACCATTACTGGTTTCCGTAGTCATCAATGTTCCGCTCGTGTTCGACAAGCTGGAGCAGTTCTATCACAAGGCCTACCTGGAACAGCTGCGCACAGACTTTCGCGACCTCGACCAGCACATCACCCGTCGCCAGGAGATGGTCCGTCTGTTTGCAAAGATTCCGGAACCAGGCATTGCCCTGTCCGAGAAGGAAAGCCAGGATGCTGACAAGCTGGCCAAGGCACGCCTGGCCTATGCGGACTGGGCCAACCGGGTTCTGTTCGACCAGCTGGATATCATCCAGGTCATATTCATCGACAGCCACGGAAAGGTTTCCCTGGCGCTGGACCGCGACCAGCAGACGGGTGTGCTGGAACAGAACGACGCGGCGGCTGAACTGCCGAGCCTGAGTTTTCTGTCCGCCGGACTGAAAGTTGCTCCCGGCACTGTACTCACCAGCCCGATCAGCCTTAACAACGCCGCCGGCAACCGCGCGCCGAATCGTTTCATGACGTTGAGCTTTATCAGCCCGCTGGTAGTTTCGTCGACACCTGACAGCGCCCCCAAATTGCGCGGCGTGGTCGTCTTTAATCTCGACGTCGGAGGCCTGGCGCATGTCTACAACGGCATCTACTGGGTTCAGAATAACGGTACATACCTGAGAGACGGCAGCACAACCGAGCCCCCGGCATCCACGGCATTCCGGGATTTCCCCGAGCTCGACAAGTTGTTCGCCCAGGGCGAGCTGGGACTATGGGACCACAATGGACAACAGATCTTCTGGCTGCCCCTGTTCACCGTTCGTGATTCAGGACCCTTGTGGGTGGGGCGCAGAGTAGACCCCTCGCCCGTTGTGAGTTTTATTCACAAACTGGAAATCCGCGTCAGCATCGTGATCAGCATCCTGTTGCTGGTGGTCTACCTGGTGGCGCGCGCCTTTGCCATCCGTGCCGAACGTATCAGCGATGACCTGACGCAGAAGATGTCGACCGTACTGGAAAAGGACGAGGCCGTCGCGTTTTCCTGGCAACGCCCCGAGGAACTCCGTATTCTGGGCACGACACTGACACGGTTGGCGGAAAAACATGCCGAAGACACCCGGGCACTGCGCGAACACGCCCAGGCACTGGAAGACTCCAACCGCTATAAGTCGGAGTTCCTCGCCAATGTCAGCCACGAGTTGCGCACGCCGCTGAATTCAATTCTGCTGTTGTCAAAAATGCTCGCCGGAAAAGAGACCGGCCTGTCGAGAGAGGCACGCCAGCAGGCGCACGTGATCCATGATGCCGGCGCCGATTTGAGGTCCCTGATAGACACCATCCTCGACCTGTCGCGTATCGAGGCGGGAAAGGCCGCGCTCAATGTCAGTCGCATTGACCTGAAATCACTGCTCGGTGATCTGACGGCGTTGATGCAGCCGCAGTTCGCGGAAAAAGGTCTGCAGCTCGATCTGCGCATTGCGGCAAATGCACCGGAGAGTCTCGTCAGTGACGAGGAAAAGCTTCGCCAGATCCTGATCAATTTTCTGTCGAATGCGCTCAAATTCACGGAAAAGGGCCATGCCGTGCTGGAACTCAGGCAAAGCAGCAGCGCGCACAGCGGGTCGCTGCCGGTAAGCATCAGCGTCAGGGACTCGGGTATCGGCATTCCCGGGGACAAGCAGGCGCAGGTATTCGACGCATTCAGCCAGGTTGACGGTTCCACCAGCCGGCGTTACGGTGGCACCGGCCTGGGGCTGACCATCAGCCGCCAGCTTGCCGATCTGCTGGGCGGTCGCATTCAGCTCGAGAGCACTGTCAACCATGGATCAACTTTCACGCTGCTGTTGCCAGGGCACATCGATGCGACCAGCACTACGGAAACGACACCCACCGACCGTGGCACCCGCACCGGCAGCAGCAAGACTGCCGAACGACGCAGCGGCATGCCGGTGGCACACTACCCCGGATGCCGGGTACTGCTGGTGGACGATGACCTTCGCAACCTGCTCGCGCTCACCCCGGTACTGGAAAGCTGGGGTATCGTAGTCGCCGCGGCAGGCGACGGCCGTGAAGCCCTGGAGACCCTGCATGAAGATGGTTTGTTTGACATCATATTCATGGACCTGATGATGCCGGAACTGGACGGCTTCGAGACCATCAGCCAGATCAAGCGTGATAACACCCTGGCCACGATCCCGATTGTTGCCCTTACCGCAAGAACCGCCTCCGAGGACCGGCAGCGCGCGCGCGCCAACGGGGCCTGTGATTTTCTGGCCAAGCCAGTCGAAGCGACAGAACTCAAACGGGTGCTGGACCAGTACTTGTGTAAAGACCGCCAGCGGGAGCCGTCATGAAGCGTTACAAGGGTTTCAAACTGCTTATCGTCGACGACAACCCCAACAATCTCTTCAGTCTTCGATCCCTGATCGAGGCGCATACGGATGTTGAAGTCATTGAGGCGGATTCCGGGCAACGGGCTCTCGAAATCGCGCTGGCGACGCCGGATATCGACCTCATCATTCTGGATATACAGATGCCGGAAATGGATGGCTTCCAGACCGCGTCAATGCTCAAGATCCGCAAGAAGACCCAGGGTATTCCCATCATCTTCCTCACGGCCGCGTTCAAGGCCGATGAATTCCTGCAGAAAGGCTATGCGCTGGGCGCCGCCGACTATCTGCTCAAACCCATTGACGACAACCTTTTGTTCAACAAGGTCAGCACCTATTTCCGCCTGATAGAAAAAGAGCGCGATCTGAACCGCACGCTGGAAGAGCAGGTTGCAGCACGCACCGAGGAACTGCGCCAGGCCAACCAGTACCTGCAGGGAATCATAGAGAACATGGGCGAGGCACTGCTGGTGCTCGCACCCGACGGAAACATCAAATCGGCGAATCCGGCAGCCTGCCGGATGCTCGAGTATGCCGAAGCCGACCTGCGCGGTATGAATATCGGCGACGTATTCGAGGAATCGGAACAGGAACAGGCGGACGCATTTATGGGCACCTGGCTCGAGGCCCTGATACGCACCGGTACACTCAGCAGTATCGAGGCGCGCTTCATCGCCAGGGACCAGACCCGGGTCCCGATCCTGTTTTCGCGTACCGCCATGAATGACGAACAGGGTAAGATTACGGATATACTCTGTATCGCCAAGGATATGACCGGCTACACACACATAAATGAAACCGACTGAACAACCGCAGTAAACGGGTGCTAGTGATGATTGATGATGAACAGGGAGACGTGTCACCGGAAGACGCTGTATTGACCGCGGACGCCTTGAAGGCGATGGGACATCCCCTGCGCTGGCGGATTATCTGCGCACTCGGCGACAAGGAAGCCACGGTCGGCGAACTGGCCAAACAGATAGGTACGACCCAGAGCAACATGTCGCAGCACCTCGACCAGCTGCGCAACAAGCGTATCCTGGTATCGCGCAAGGAAGCCAACCGGATGTATTACCGGGTGCGTAACGAGGCCTTGCTGGAGCTGATCGCCAGTATGCGCTCGGTCCTGTGTGAAACCAATCTGAACGATTGATCTATTGGCCGCGGGCAAAAAAAGGGGGCTCTTTCGAGCCCCCTCTTCACCCGTGGGTGAACTTCCGGTACTTACTTGGCAGGTGCAGCCTGTGTTGCCGGAGCCGCAGGCGCGGTCGGCGCACCGTACGGACCATAAGGGGCGCCATACGGAGCACCGTAAGGAGCGCCATAGGGAGCACCGTAGCCCGGGCCGTAACCGTAGTACGGCGCATAACCGCCGTAGTAACGGTCGTAACCGTAACCGCGGCCATAGCCACGACCGGATCCGTGACCACTGAAGTTCATGCTGAAGTCCCCGTCGCCGAACATGTCACCGAAACCGTCACCCCAACCATTGTTGTAGTTGTTGTAACCGTTGTTCCAGGGACCACCCCACCAGGCCTGCGCCGAACTCATGGAAAGTACGGTAGCACCGGCCAGCATTGCTGCAAGAATTGTCTTTTTCATAATCATATCCTCTGACATTTGAGCGTTAAAATAAACTTACCGTTGCCTACTGAGCTTTGGCTGAAGCGGCCTGCGGCGGCGTAGCGTAACGGTTTTCCCACATAGCCTGACGGCTCTTAACCATTTCCTCGTAAGACTTCTGCATCGCCTTACGCTGGTCTTCCATCTGCTTCATTGCAGCTTCGTGCTGCGCTTCCATCTCTTTGAAATGCTCGCTGGCGGCTTTCTGCTGGGCTTCGATGGCTTCCTGGTGGGCCTTGGCGATGTCGTCACCGGCGCCCGGAGCAACCGGGGCCGCCGCATAAGGCGGTACACCGTAACCGTACGGTGCATAACCGTAATAAGGTGCATAACCACCATAATAACGGTCATAGCCGTAACCGCGACCATAACCACGACCGTTGCCATGGCCACTGAAGCTCATGTTGAAATCGCCGTCACCGAACATGTCACCGGAACCGTCACCCCAACCATTGTTGTAGTTGTTGTAACCGTTGTCCCAGGGACCACCCCACCAGGCGCTGGCCGAACCGGAAGCGACTGCGAGACCCGCGGCAGCGAGCAAGGTTGAAAGTTTCTTCATAATCTCTCTCCGTACGTGTTAGCGTTTTTTAGACATACCGCAAACTTCGATTGAGAGTATTTCAGAATATACGAATATATGCAAGCACTGTAATTCATGCCGGCTTCTCGCTGCGGCGTACCGCGCGCCGACTTCTGAAGACGACAATTAATCTATTTTAATCAGCGCCCTACTGCCTATTTCCGGGCGTGGATACGGCCAAACGGGCATCCTTGAGGCCACCGCCTACTGGAACAGCGGCGTAGACATGTGTCTATTTCTTTGTTTGCGAGGGTCCCAAGGGGGCTGGTCCGGGAGTAAGCCGGGCAACTCACGTCAACGGAGGCCGCGCGGCGGAGACGCCGCGCGCCGGTTATCCGACGGCGTGTTCGCGGGAAAATCGAGTTGCGGTGCACACGCCAGCCGACCGAGCAAACTCAACCGCGGGACGCGGCCCGGCACAGCGTGGATCTGATGATTGTGGCGCAGGGGGTGCGACCAAGTGGCCGCATTTATCAGGCGACGTGCTGGTCGTCGGAGCAATGCCGGCGCAAGCAGGAAACCATATAGCCGAACAGCACAACTGCCGCGACCAGAAACGCGGCCACTGTCAGCCAGACTCTGACGTCAGGTGTAAAACCTGCCGCCGACACTGTCAGCCAGGTTACAAACCCGACGAAGCTGGAAATAAACAGAACCATGGCGTACGGCCAGGGCTTCTTACGACATTTGCCACACAAACTCATTGCAACAATCCTTTTGTTGAGACCGTCAGTCGATGTGAAAGTAATAACAAAAGCCGAACCATCTTAATATGACCTGCATCAAGGGACAGGCTATGAGCGGTCAATACTTCAAACCACCCACCGGCGTCGTACAGGCGTGGGCCGGACCGAAGACAACCGCAGCACTCTCTCGGACCGCGGTCGGCCGAGCCGACGCGCTGTGTCGGCCAAAGCGGCTCTCTTGTCGATTTTTAAACGTTATCTGATGGTTGAAATTTACTTTTAGAGCATTATTGGTCCGCGACCCGTTGGTTTCCCAGCAGAACAGCGACCCAGCGGGTACCCGGGTTGGACGCCAGCATAATCTGAACCGAAATAGTCAGCGGGACCGACAGGAACATGCCCACCGGACCGAATACCCAACCCCAGAATACCAGCGAAAGAAACACGACCAGCGGCGACACGCCCAGCTGGTTACCCATCCAACGCGGTTCGAGAATACTGCCGACGACAACGTTTACCGCCAGGTACAATCCAGCCGTTACCAGCGCGGCGCCATAACCCAGCTGCAGCGCGGCCACCAGCA
Organism: Thiogranum sp.; assembly: GCA_022340245.1. Taxonomy (GTDB): domain Bacteria; phylum Pseudomonadota; class Gammaproteobacteria; order DSM-19610; family DSM-19610; genus Thiogranum. The sequence goes on along the minus strand of JAJDOI010000153.1, from coordinate 7,944 downwards.
CCGCGGGTACCGCCGCAATGAACGAACCCACGTTGGGTATGAAGTTGAGCAGGAAAGCAAAAAACCCCCAGAGCACTGCGAAGTCGACGCCTTCGATCAGCAGGCCTGCGGCGATCGTCACGCCGGTGAGTGCCGATGTGAGCGTCTTGATCGTCATATAGCGCTTGATGTTATCGAGGACCGTGTAGCTCTCCTCCAGCGACTGCTCCGGTTCCCCGCTGGCGTCGCGCAACTTGGCCGCAAACGTTGAAGCTTCCAAAAGAATAAAAACCACTGTCAACAAAATCAGAAACGCGTTGGTCAAGGCATTGCCGAGTCCCCTGAGCAAACCGGAAACCAGGCGCATCGCCGAGCCCGGATCGAGGTAATTGAGCAGTGTCCGGTCGGAAATCGCCACACCCCTGGCTGTCAGCCAGTTGACAAAACCCAGCACTTCCCCCTCGATGCGCTGCTGGTATGCGGGCAGCGCATTGCTGAATCCTTCCAGCGACGTGCCCAGCAGCGCCGTGAGGGCGACGCCAACGGTCAGGATACCCACGACAACCAGCAACAACGCGACAACCCGTGGGACCCGCCGCCGCTGCAGCCAGTTGAGGCCGGGCGCGGCGATGATGGCGATAAAGACAGCCAGCAGGAAAGGCACAATAATACCCTGCGCGGCACGCATGCCGGCGATGACCACCACGAAGGCTGCAGCCGACAACAACACCCTGGTTGCCGTGGATTGTCCGTTTTCTTGGGGCATACACTGGTCCGGATCCGCGCGAATGACCGGCATCGTACCAAGAAATCTCACCCACTCAATATTTTGGGTGCGTCACCACAACCCGACGTTTTTTTGACAGGCCAGGACGAGACGCCTGTCCAGCTCAAGAGTAGCGCCGATACAGCCGCTATTGCGGTGACCACTGATAGAACATTTTTGCCCACTGCGGACGGAGAGAATCATGGCAGTCGCTGCACAGTTTTTGAAGCTACTGGATAGCTGCCAGGAAATGGAGTTCAGCCACCTGCGGCCGCTCGTCGATCGCATGTTCGAAAATGCCGACGTCGCCCTGCTCGATTTCGCGGAAAAAGCCGAAAGCAACACCGCCCAGTCCCTGTTTTTCGAGGCAATGAGCGCTGTCCGCCACAACCGCGGGCTGATCGAGGAACGTTTCTACGCCCAGTTGAAACGCGGATTCAACGAGTTTCCGCTGCGACCCAACTCCGGTCAACAGGCCGTCGAACAGGCGCAGGGACCCGACAGCCTGTCGCTCATCGAAACCGATGAACTGGAGACCTTCGTCGCCACCCAGAATGCCGCCGGCAAGCTCGCCAGCCGCATCATGGACCGGATTTTTGCACTCAAGCAACGCCTGGCGGTGATCAACAACGGTAATACCATCGAAGAAGCCCAGATTCCCGGTGGCCCCGGCTGGCTGGCCGCAGCTTTTCAACACGCGGTCGAAGAACTCGATCTGGAACACAAAGTTCGGATGGTATTGATCGCCCTGTTCGACAAATATGTGCTGAGCCGTGCGGACAACCTGTTTGATGAGTACAACAAACGCCTGATCCAGGCGGATATCCTGCCCAATCTGCGTTATGAAATCCGCCGCCAGGCCGGCAGTGTCGAAATTATCGAGAAACAGCTTCAGCCGGAAAGCCCCGACCCATCCAGCGTAGGCAGCCAGGACGAGGAAGCGGAGGCCGACCAGAGCCCCTCCGAGCTGGGTGACGAATTGTTCGGCAGAATCTGCGAACTGATGTCCGGCCGTCGCGGCCGTACCGGTGCACCGGGTCGCTCTGCGAGCATCTCGCCCATTCATGGACCGGCCGGCAACAGCGGCGGCGCGGCTAGCGGTGGCGGCGGCTCGGGTAGCAGTGGCGGCGGCTCGGGTAGTAGTGGCGGCGGCTCGGGTAGTAGTGGCGGCGGCTCGGGTAGCAGTGGCGGCGGCTCGGGTAGTAGTGGCGGCGGCTCGAATGATCAGGACGCAGGCGCCACGACACTGCTCGGCCAGATCAACCACTTGCAGAGCAGCGTACACACTACCGCTGTCAATATGTCGAGCGACGAGTTTATCGAAAATATCGAAGTCGACGAGCAGCTCATTGAGCGTTTGCAGGATGCACTCGCCGGCGAGCGTGAGAAAATATTCAAGGGCGTCGACCGGCGCAAACTCTCCGGCGCCGATACCGATGTGATCGAACTGGTCGGCTTGATGTTCGAGTACATGCTCAAGGAAGAAACACTGCCGAACATAGTCAAGGCCCTGCTGAGCCGCCTGCATACCCCGCTGCTCAAGGTCGGCGTGATCGACCGAAGCTTTTTTACCCACCAGGGCCACCCCGCCCGCAGGCTGCTCAATGATATGACCGCGGCGGGTATCCGCTGGGTAGACGAGGCCCATATCGACCGCGGCGTCTTCCCGAAGATGAAGGAGTTGGTCGACAAGCTGCTGCTTGACTTCAAGGAAGACGTCGGTATCTTCGACACCCTGCTCGAAGCGTTCACCGGGTACGTCAACGAGCTCGAGCAGCGCGCAAGCCGGGTTGAAGAGCGCACTACAGAGGCCGCCGACGGCCAGGAGAAGCTGCAGGCGGCGCGTTCACGGGCGCAGCAAGAGATAGGTAATCTGTCCCGGAACAAGCCACTCCCGCAGGCGGCGCATGACTTCCTGCAACGCATTCTGGCGGACAAACTGACCTTTATTCTGCTGCGTAACGCCGAAGGCGACCAAAGCGCGGACTGGCAGCCGGCCACGGCACTGATCGAGCGCATCGTTGCCTCGGTGCTGCCGCCCGCGGACGACCTGCAACGCGAAGACCGGCTGAAGAAACTCGACACCCTGCAGGAGGAAATACGCGCCGCAACCAGCACCCTGCATCAGGGCGACAAGGAAAAGCTGATGCACGGCTTGTTTGCCCTGCAGTCCGTAGTCCTCACCGAGACGAAACCGGAGAATATCCCGCTGGCCGCACCGGTCGCGGAGGAACCCGCAAGCGAATCCGTTGGCGGCAATACCGCTCTGTCGCCGGCGCAGGAGGCAATGCTGGAGAAGTTGAAGAACGTGCCCTTCGGCACCTGGTTCGAGTTTGAAAAACCGGGGGAGACGAAACGGCGCGCGAAGCTGTCGTGGCGCAGCACCGTAACGGAGAAGTTCATGTTTGTCGACCAGATGGGCGTCAAGGCCGCCGTCGTGTGCATGCACGAACTTGCCGACTGCATGCTCGACGGCTCGGTACGCATAGCCTCGACGGAGAAAAAACCCTTCGTGGACCGCGCGCTCAGTGCCATTCACCGCATGCTGGATCACGCCGCATAAATTCTCAGCCCTAAACACACGGGAGCTTTGACATGACCGCCAACACCGAGCACGCTGACCAACGCCGCAAACGCCGGATCACCATTGCCGAACACCCGCAGATTCTGGATACCCACAGCGGCGAAGTACTCGGCGAGCTGGTAAACCTGTCAACGGAAGGCCTCATGATGGCCGGCACACACTGCATTCAACCCCACACTGTGCGCCAGATGCGCATCCCGTTAAGCCAGGGCGAGCGGCATCTGGAAATCCGTATCGGTGCAGAAAGCCTCTGGTGCGAGGATGCCAACGACTCGGGCATACACTGGACAGGTTTCCAGATCATCGACATTTCCCCGCAAGACCAGCTGATACTGGACGCCATCGTCGGCACCTGATGACCTCAGCGGACCGCCCGGTCCGCCCGGCACGTACCACCCGGTCGGCGCCCGCGCAGGAAAGCCGCGCCGAGATCTGGAGCAACGCCAAGTATACGTTATACTGGGAATCCGTTAGCCGAGCAGATTTACCACCAATTCGCATGGCCGCAACCCGTACGTCGCGCAGCATGACCTCCCTCCACCTGTTATCGCTCGGCGCTTGCTGCCTGCTGCTGCCGGCGAGCGTGCGGGCATCGACCGCTACCGCAGAGCGGCTCGATCTTACCGGACAGAGTATCGGCTACACGGCCCTGGCATTGTTCGGCCTGGCCTATCTGCTGGTGATGGCCGAAGAATTCACCAATCTCAGGAAATCCAAACCGGTTATCCTCACGGCCGGCATTATCTGGGGATTAGTCGCCTGGGAATACCGCGGGACCGGCATGAGCCACGTGGTCGAGGCCGCTTTTCGCCACAACCTGCTGGAATTCGCTGAACTGTTCCTGTTCCTGCTGGTCGCCATGACCTATGTCAACGCCATGGACGAGCGCCAGGTGTTTGAAACGCTGCGCTCGTGGCTGGTACACAGGCACTGCAGTTACCGTTTGCTGTTCTGGATAACCGGCTGCCTGGCCTTTTGGCTGTCGCCGATCATTGACAATCTCACCACGGCGCTGGTGATGTGTGCGGTGGTGCTGGCGGTGGGCAAACACAATCAGCGCTTTGTAGGCCTGGCCTGTATCAATATCGTGGTGGCGGCCAACGCCGGCGGCGCATTCAGTCCGTTCGGCGACATCACCACGCTCATGGTCTGGCAAAAAGGTCTGATCCCTTTTTCCAAGTTCTTCCTGTTATTTATCCCTTCCCTGGTTAACTTTCTGGTGCCCGCCGTGGCCATGCACTTCTTTGTTCCGCGCGGAGTGCCTCACGCCGGCGGCAAAACGACACACCTGCACCGCGGCGCGAAAATGATCATCGCGCTGTTCGCCCTGACGATCACGACGGCAGTCTGCTTCCATAACTTTCTCCACCTGCCCCCCATGCTGGGCATGATGACCGGACTGGCCTACCTGCAGCTCTATGGCTACTACCTGAAAGTCACTCACCGGCCGCTGGAAAGAAACAGCGGCCGTTATGGCGTGGTCGGGGACATACTGCCGATCAGTGGCCGGGAGAGGCCATTCGACGTATTCGCGCGCCTGGCGCGGGCCGAATGGGATACGCTGCTGTTCTTCTACGGCGTGGTTATGTGTGTCGGCGGACTGGGCTTCATCGGTTACCTGGCAATGACGTCGGAAGCGCTGTATGGAACGATCGGTGCTACCGGCGCCAACATTCTTGTGGGCATCCTGTCAGCCGTTATCGATAACATCCCGGTCATGTTTGCCGTGTTATCCATGAATCCGGACATGCCCCAGGGCCAATGGCTGCTGGTGACACTGACGGCAGGCGTAGGCGGAAGCCTCCTGTCGATAGGCTCTGCCGCGGGCGTCGCGCTGATGGGCCAGGCGCGCGGCAAGTACACTTTTTTTACCCATCTGAAATGGACCCCGGTCATCGCCCTCGGCTACGCGGCCAGCGTGCTGGTCCATATGTGGGTCAATGCCGGCAGCTATGCCATACCGGCAGGATCTCCCTAAGCAGTCCGCGCCACCCTAGTCAGAACCGGACTGTATACGTTCCCATACCGACTGCCCGCCCGCCGCGCCGGCAATGGCATCCAGGCGTGCCTGGTGTTCGGCGAGCTCTTCGTCGGTGGCGCGAATTACCCGCAAAGGCGCACGGTCGCCCGACAGGCGCCGGATCGCTCCGGCATCGGCGCCATGAGCAGCGTCGTCGCTACCGCTTCCGAGCGACAGCGCCACCTGGCCGCCGGTCATGGCGAGATACACGTCCGCAAGTATTTCCGCATCCAGCAGGGCGCCGTGCAGATCGCGGTGGGTATTGTCGATATCGTAGCGCCGGCACAGCGCGTCGAGGTTGTTCTTCTGGCCGGGATGCATCCGGCGAGCCAGGGCCAGCGTATCGAGCACCCGGCACAGGTCGGCCACCAGGGAGTCACCGCGCGCACACAACTTCAACTCATGGTTGATGAAGCCGACGTCAAACGGCGCATTGTGAATCACCAGTTCAGCCCCATCGATGTAGGCGACAAAATCGTCGATAACATCGGCAAACCGCGGTTTGTCCGCCAGAAACTCATTGGTGATACCGTGCACCTCGATCGCGCCGGCATCTATTTCCCTGTCAGGCTGCAGGTACTGGTGAAAGTTATTCCCGGTCAGGCGGCGGTCGGCCAGTTCCACGCAGCCGATTTCGATAATCCGGTGTCCGTCCGACGGGTCGAGGCCGGTGGTTTCCGTGTCCAGTACGATTTGTCTCATGGTCTCAGTTCAAAGCTCGTCTATACCGCAATTCGCCAATGCGTCCGCGCGCTCGTTTTCCGGATGGCCGCTGTGCCCCTTGACCCAATGCCAGGAAACATCGTGCGCCTGTGCCGCCTGATCCAGGCGCTGCCACAGATCCAGGTTTTTTACCGGTTTCCCGGCGGCGGTCTTCCAACCGCGTTTTTTCCAGTTGGGCAGCCACTCGGTGATGCCGCTGCGCACGTAAACCGAATCGGTGGTCACCCGCACTTTGCAGTCCCTGGTCAGACTCTCCAGCCCCTTAATCGCGGCCATGAGTTCCATACGGTTGTTGGTGGTATCCGGTTCGCCGCCATACAGCTCCTTTTCGTGCCTGCCATAGCGCAGCACGACGCCCCAACCACCCGGACCGGGGTTACCGCGACAGGCGCCATCGGTGAACATCTCTACGTCAGCCACCGCGCCGCATACTCCCGTGTCCGGTCTCGGCGACCCCGCCACCGGCGAGCACGGCGCGCCGTGGCCGCCAGCGCGGCTTGACAGGCGTCAGGGTCGCCACGCGCTTGCGCGCCACCAGCACATAGGCGCCCGCGAGCAGCGGCCAATGGTCGTGATGCAGGCGTTCCAGCAGGTTGTGCACCGCGCGCGCCTTTCCATAGTGCCAGGGCGGCTGGGGGAACAGGTAACGTGTTTGCAAGGTATCAAAGCCCAGCAGCGACAGCCAGTCCTTGAGACGTGGCAAGCTGATAAAACGCAGCGACCAGGGTACCCGCCCCCGCCATCCCAACAACAGCTTGCGCAGCCCCCACCAGCCAAAGGGGTTGAACCCCAGAATAATCAGATGGCCTTCGGCCACCAGGCAACGGTCGATTTCCCGCAGCACCTGGTGCGGGTCGCGGGCGACCTCCAGTGCATGCGGCAACACGAACGCGTCGACACTGTCTGACTGCAGCGGCAACTGTTCAGCCGAGGCCAGCAGGGTCGCGGGTTGCTGCAACCCCTCCCGCGTGCAGGTCTGCACAACCCGGTGCAGGATACGGCTGCTTTGCAGGGCATCCGGCTGGCAGGACGGGTCGACCACCACCAGGTGGTACCCGAACACATCGCTCAGCACCTCGCAGAGCAGGTCCTGCTCGGCACGCGCCAGGGCCTGGCCAAGCGGCTGCTGACACCACAAGCGTAACGCCTGGAGGCGCAGTCGGCGGGACGTTGGAGAAGGATCTTGTCGCATAGGAACTGGCATGGTAACCCATCAGTGGGGTGCGGCTGTAGCGCTTGACGGTATCCCGCCGGCCTGTCAGGATAGGGCCCCAGTTTGTCCAAAAACACGTTGCTCTTCACGTGCTTGGGGGGCTAAAAACCCGGGCGCCCTGGCCGATAAGGACGCTATGACTGGTCATTTTCAGATTCCCTCGCTGGGCGCCGCCCTGCTGCTGACGGCATGCGCCGCCCCGCCCACCGTCGAGGCACCACCGGCATCGGTGCCGGTCGCCGCGTCACAGACACCCGCTTTCACCGACATGCAACCCGGGGCATCGCCGGGAGCCACACTGGTGGCCTCCTCGGAACCGGTCACCGGTATTGCCTTCGACTCGAACGCGCACCTGCCGCCCGACAATCTCTGGCAGGCATTGCAGGAAAATTTCCGCCTGACCCAGGAAGACAGACCACGTATCGCGGTGCAGCGCAAGTGGTATGCCAGCCACCCGCGCTACATGCAGCGCGTCACCGAACGCGCCCGACGCTATGCCTGGTACATCCATCAGCAACTAGAGGCGCGCGACATGCCCGCCGAAATCGCCCTGCTGCCGATCGTCGAAAGCGCCTACGATCCGTTTGCCTATTCTCACGGCCGCGCGGCGGGGCTCTGGCAGTTCATTCCCGGCACCGGCAAACGCTTCGGGCTGGCGC